>CANFHM010000054.1 GCA_947446975.1 Microthrixaceae bacterium | reverse complement strand
CATCAGCAGTTCGCAGCACCAACTGAATCGAAGTCCGCTCGCCGCAGACATCCGGTGCCTTCGGGCGTAACGGGGACCTGTCACCAGGAACCCACCTGACGAGGTGAACACCCAGTTCCATCGGGGCGTTCGCGCGCAAGCGGCGGACGCCCCTTCGACGTCTCCGGGCGATGGTCACATCGCCCGGTGCTCGACGGGGCAACCGGGCACCTCGGTGTCCGACGGCACCTCCGGGTGTCACCCTGAGGCCGGCTCATCTGTCGGCCCGACGAGAAACAAGAAACAGAGAGGAGGTGCGATGGAGAACCCGAGACCCGAGAAGGTTGCAGTGGTGAACGAGGTGCGCAGGCGCCTGAGTGAATCAGATGCAGCACTTCTCACGGAGTACCGCGGCATCAAGGTGAGCGAGATGGCTCAACTGCGTGCTGCGCTGCGCCAGGCAGGTGGTGAGTACACGGTCTACAAGAACACGCTCGTCCGCTTCGCGGCACGTGATCTGGGCCTTGACCTCGAGGAACACCTCACCGGTCCGACGGCCATCGCCTTCGTTCCCACTGGCGGCGGCGGCGATCCCGTCTCCGTCGCAAAGGCGCTTCGCGATTTCGCGAAGGGCAACCCCAACCTGGTGATCAAGGGTGGTGTCCTCGGCGAGAAGCTCCTCTCCGCGGGCGATGCCAACGCGCTTGCCGATGTTGCTCCTCGTGAGGAACTCCTGGCTCGACTCGCTGGCCTCATCGCCGCCCCCATGCAGCAGTTCGCCGGCCTGCTCCAGGCCGTTCCCCGCAGCTTCGCCTATGGCCTCGCTGCGCTCATCGAGCAGAAGGGTGGCGCTCCTCTCGAGTCCGCCCCGGCCGCCGATGAGTCCGCTGATGCCGAGGCGCCCGTCGCCGACGCTGCTGCAGAGGACGCACCCGCTGCTGATGACGCCCCCGCTGGGGATGACACCGACGCAACACCTGAAGCCTCGGCCGATGCCGACGCTGCACCCGAAGCACAAACCGACGATGCCCCGGCTGACGCCGAGGCCGACACTCAGGAGGGCTGATCATGGCCACCAAGGAAGAAATCCTCGACGCAATCGCCTCGATGTCCGTGCTCGAGCTCAGTGAGCTCCTCAAGGACTTCGAAGAGAAGTTCGGCGTGACCGCCGCTGCTCCCGTCGCCGTGGCTGCCGCCCCGGCCGCCGGTGGTGGCGCCGCTGAGGCCGCTGAGGAGAAGGACGAGTTCGACGTCGTCCTCACCGGCGCCGGCGACAAGAAGATCCAGGTCATCAAGGAGGTGCGCGCGCTCACGAACCTCGGTCTCAAGGAGGCCAAGGATCTCGTCGACGGTGCCCCCCAGACCGTGATCGAGAACGCCTCGAAGGACGACGCCGAGAAGGCCAAGGCTGCCCTCGAGGCCGCTGGCGCCACCGTCGAGCTCAAGTAATCCCAGCGGCTCCGGCCGCCTGCAGTCCCATCGATGGCCCGCCCTCCGGGGTGGGCCATCGGCGCGTCCGGGCTGTGGTGACCGCCGGGCCGGCGGGCCGTGATGGGGGAGTGCTTGACCCACGCAGGGAGGCGCCGTACTGTGCGCACCAATCTTTCCGGGGTAGAAGTGGATGATCCCCCGAGTGAGCGCCTGAATCGGCTCCGATTCCAGGGTTGCTCTTCCACGCGTCCAGGCCCTAGGATCGAACTTCGCCCTGCGCGCGCCCGGTGCCATCTCCTCCTCCATGGGGTCACGACGCGCACCTCGCGCAGCGGAGCTTCGCCCACCTCCCCGAGGAGCCATCCTTGTCTGATCGTTCGACCGTCCGTGAGCGTTACTCGTTCGCCAACCTCGACGAAGCACTGGCACTGCCCGATCTGATCGCCATCCAGCGCGAATCGTTCGAGTGGTTCCTGCATCAGGGTCTCGCCGAGACCTTCCGTGACATCAGCCCCATCAAGGACTTCACCGAGACGCTGCAGCTCGAGCTGGAGTTCGATCCGGACGACGAGGACCTCCGTCCGCCGCCCAAGTTCACGGTGGAGGAGTGCAAGGAGAAGGACATGACCTTCTCCGCACCGATCTTCGTGCGGGCCCGGTTCATGAACGCCGCCACCGGCGAGATCAAGGAACAGACCGTCTTCATGGGTGACTTCCCCATGATGACCGACAAGGGCACCTTCGTGATCAACGGCACCGAGCGCGTCGTCGTCTCGCAGCTGGTCCGTTCCCCCGGTGTCATCTTCCAGCCCGGTGAGCGCTTCCGTCTCCGCAACCTCTCGAAGCATCAGCTCGTCACCGGCACCATCCACCCCTACCGCGGCGAGTGGATCGAGTTCGACGTCGAGCAGAAGCCCGGCAAGGACGTCACCGCCGGTGCCCGCGTGGCCCGCAAGCGCCGCATCAGCCTGTTCGTGCTGCTGCGTGCCCTCGGCTACGACGAGGAGAACTACCCGGGCTTCCTCGACCGGTTCGTCCGTCACTTCGACTTCCTCGAGGGCCAGTGGGAGAAGGACCGCGAGCTCTTCCCGACCCAGGACGAAGCCCTCGTCGAGATCTACAAGCGTGCACGTCCGGGTGAACCGCCGTCGGTCGACTCCGCCCGCGCCTACTTCAAGAACGCCTTCTTCGAGAGCCGTCGCTATGACCTCTCCCGGGTGGGTCGCTACAAGCTCAACCGCAAGCTCGGCCCCGAGCTCGACAAGCTCGAGCAGCTCTTCGGCATCACCCTCGAGCGTCCCGAACTCGACCAGCCGGTGCTCACCCCGGCCGAGGTGCTCGCCTCCACCTCGTACCTGCTGAACCTCGTCAACGCCGAGCCGGGCTACCGCCTCGACGATCAGGATCACTTCGCCAACCGTCGCATCCGTTCGGTGGGCGAGCTCATCCAGAACCAGGTGCGCATCGGTCTGTCCCGTATGGAGCGGGTCGTGCGGGAGCGCATGACCACCCAGGACGTCGAGGCGATCACCCCGCAGACCCTCATCAACATCCGTCCCGTGGTCGCTGCCATCAAGGAGTTCTTCGGAACCTCGCAGCTGTCGCAGTTCATGGATCAGGTCAACCCGCTGTCGGGCCTCACCCATCGTCGTCGCCTCTCGGCGCTCGGCCCGGGTGGTCTCTCCCGTGAGCGCGCCGGCTTCGAGGTCCGCGACGTCCACTTCAGCCACTACGGCCGCATGTGCCCCATCGAGACCCCGGAAGGTCCGAACATCGGCCTCATCGGCGCACTCGCCACCTTCGCCCGTGTCAACGAGTTCGGGTTCATCGAGTCGCCGTACCGCAAGGTCGTGAACGGCAGGGTCACCGACGAGATCGTCTACCTGGCCGCCGATGAGGAGGAGGAGTACGTCGTCGCCCAGGCGAACGCGCCGCTCAACCCCGACGGCACCTTCAAGGCCGATCGCGTCCTCGTGCGTCGCTCGCCCCAGGCCGCCACGCTCGGCGAACTCAAGCTCATGCTCGAGCGCGATGTCTTCTTCGGTGCCACCACCGAGATCTCCAACGTGCCGCCGAACGAGGTCCAGCTCATGGACGTCTCGCCGAAGCAGATCGTCTCGGTCGCCACGGCGCTCATCCCGTTCCTCGAGCACGACGACGCCAACCGTGCGCTCATGGGCGCCAACATGCAGCGTCAGGCCGTGCCGCTGCTGCGTGCCGAAGCTCCGTACATCGGCACCGGCATCGAGTCCCGCGCCGCCCGCGACGCCGCCGACATGATCCTCGCCATCGATGACGGCGTGGTCACCCAGGTCGACGGCACCACGATCACCGTGGAGTACAAGAGCAAGGGCCGCAAGGTCTACCGCCTGCTCAAGTTCGAGCGCTCCAACCAGGACACCTGCATCAACCAGAAGCCCTATGTGGCCGAGGGACAGAAGGTCTCCAAGGGCGACATCCTCGCTCACGGTCCCTCCACCGACAACGGCGAGCTGGCGCTGGGCAAGAACCTCGTCGTGGCCTTCATGCCGTGGGAGGGCTACAACTTCGAGGACGCCATCATCCTCTCGGAGCGTCTGGTGAAGGACGACGTGCTCACGTCGATCCACATCCACGAGCACGAGATCGACGCCCGCGACACCAAGCTCGGTCCGGAGGAGATCACCCGGGACATCCCGAACCTCTCCGACGAGATCCTCGCCGACCTCGACGAGCGCGGCATCATCCGCGTGGGTGCCGAGGTCGCAGCCGGCGATGTGCTGGTGGGCAAGGTCACCCCGAAGGGCGAGACCGAGCTCACCCCCGAGGAGCGACTCCTGCGCGCCATCTTCGGTGAGAAGGCCCGCGAGGTGCGCGACACCTCGCTCAAGGTGCCCCACGGTGAGTCCGGCAAGATCATCGACGTCAAGGTCTTCAGCCGCGACGACGGCGACGAACTGCCGCCCGGTGTCAACCAGCTGGTGCGCGTGTATGTCGCCCAGAAGCGCAAGATCAGCGTCGGCGACAAGCTCGCCGGCCGCCACGGCAACAAGGGCGTCATCTCGAAGATCCTCCCGATCGAGGACATGCCGTTCATGGCCGATGGCACCCCCGTCGACATCATCCTCAACCCGCTCGGCGTCCCGTCCCGCATGAACGTGGGCCAGGTGCTCGAGGCCCATCTCGGCTACGCCGCCCGCTACGGCTGGGACGTCGATGGCGAATCGGTCGGTCAGCCCGCCATCCGCGGCACCGAGAAGAAGACCCGCCCCACCACGGCGCCGGCCACCCTCGTGGCCACACCGGTCTTCGACGGTGCCCACTGGGACGAGGAGGATCAGGCCGGGAAGCATCCGACCATCAAGTCGATCTTCCAGAACCTCACGCCCGAGGCAGCCGATCCCCGCTACGGCGACAACGGTCGCATGATGCAGGACAACGGCAAGGTCACCCTCTACAACGGTCGCACCGGCGAGGCCTATGACAACCCGATCACCGTCGGTGTCGTCTACATCCTCAAGCTGGCCCATCTCGTCGACGACAAGATCCACGCCCGCTCCACCGGCCCGTACTCCATGATCACCCAGCAGCCGCTGGGCGGGAAGGCGCAGTTCGGTGGCCAGCGATTCGGTGAGATGGAGGTGTGGGCACTCGAGGCCTACGGCGCCGCCTACTGCCTGCAGGAGCTCCTCACCATCAAGTCCGACGACGTCCTCGGCCGCGTGAAGGTCTACGAGGCCATCGTCAAGGGCGAGAACATCCCCGAGCCGGGCATCCCCGAGAGCTTCAAGGTTCTCATCAAGGAGATGCAGTCGCTCTGTCTCAACGTCGAGGTCCTCAACACCTCCGGCGCCGAGATCGAGATGCGCGAGCTCGATGAAGACATCTTCCGTACCGCCGAGGAACTCGGCATCGACCTCTCTCGCCCCGAACGTGGAAGCGATGAAGAAGATGCCCGCCGCCAGGCCGAAAGGGGCTGAAGGAATGGCAATGCTTGACGTCAACACGTTCGACCAACTGCGTATCGGACTCGCCACTGCTGACTCGATCCGCACCTGGTCCAACGGCGAGGTGAAGAAGCCCGAGACCATCAACTACCGCACCCTCAAGCCGGAGAAGGACGGTCTCTTCTGCGAGAAGATCTTCGGCCCCCAGAAGGACTGGGAGTGCTACTGCGGCAAGTACAAGCGCGTGCGCTTCAAGGGGATCATCTGCGAGCGCTGCGGCGTGGAGGTCACCCGTTCCAAGGTCCGTCGTGAGCGCATGGGCCATATCGAGCTCGCCGCTCCGGTCGTGCACATCTGGTACCTGCGCGGCACCCGCTCCTGGCTGGCGTACCTGCTCATGGGCACCGAGGCCCGTGAGGAGATGAAGGCCAAGCAGCTCGAGAAGGTCATCTACTTCGCCGCCAACATCGTCACCTGGGTGGACGACGAGCGTCGTCACGCCGAGCTGCCCAACCTCGAGATCGAGATGCTCGAAGAGGTCAAGCTCATCGAGAAGGAGCGCGAGCTCGAACTCGCCAAGCGGTTCGAGGCCCTCGAGGCCGAGATCGCCCAGCTCGAGAAGGAGGGCGCCAAGGACACCGACATCAAGGCCCGTCAGCGCGCCTCCGACAAGGATCTCCAGTCGATCCGCGAGCGCTACGAGATGGAACTCGATCTCGTCGTGCGTGCGTTCGAGGAGTTCAAGGACATCTTCGCCCGCAAGATCATCGAGGACGAGATGCTGTGGCGCGAGCTCGTCGACCGCTACGGCGAGTACTTCGAGGGTGGCATGGGCGCCGACGCCATCGCCCGCCTGATCGACCGCATCGACCTCGACGCCGATGAGATCCGACTGCGCGAGCAGATCGATCCCCCGGAGGGCACCAAGCCCCTGTCGGCCCAGCGCAAGCAGAAGTCGATCAAGCGCCTCAAGATCGTCGCCGCGTTCAACCGACGCGACGACAACGGCAAGCGGATCAACGACCCGCGCGCCATGATCCTCGACGTCGTCCCGGTGATCCCGCCGGAGCTGCGTCCGATGGTGCAGCTCGACGGCGGCCGTTTCGCCACCTCCGATCTCAACGATCTCTACCGTCGTGTGATCAACCGGAACAACCGTCTCAAGCGACTGCTCGACCTCGGTGCCCCCGAGATCATCGTCAACAACGAGAAGCGCATGCTGCAGGAGGCCGTCGACGCACTGTTCGACAACGGTCGCCGCGGTCGTCCGGTCACCGGGCCGGGCAATCGTCCGCTGAAGTCGCTCTCCGACATGCTCAAGGGCAAGCAGGGTCGCTTCCGTCAGAACCTCCTCGGCAAGCGCGTCGACTACTCCGGCCGTTCGGTCATCGTGGTCGGCCCGACCCTCAAGCTGCATCAGTGCGGTCTGCCGAAGCTCATGGCCCTCGAGCTGTTCAAGCCGTTCGTCATGAAGAAGCTCGTCGACGCCGAACTGGCCCAGAACATCAAGTCGGCCAAGCGCATGGTCGAGCGTCGTCGGCCGCAGGTGTGGGATGTCCTCGAGGACGTCATCAAGGAGCACCCGGTCATGCTGAACCGTGCTCCCACGCTCCATCGCCTCGGCATCCAGGCCTTCGAGCCGGTGCTGGTCGAGGGCAAGGCCATCCAGGTGCATCCGCTGGTCTGCGTGGCCTTCAACGCCGACTTCGACGGCGATCAGATGGCTGTCCATCTGCCGCTGTCGGCCGAGGCCCAGGCCGAGGCCCGCGTGCTCATGCTGTCGGCCAACAACATCCTGTCGCCGGCCGACGGGCGTCCGCTCGTCACGCCCACCCAGGACCTCATCATCGGCGCCTTCTACCTGACCGAATCGGTCGAGGGGGCCAAGGGCGAGGGTCGGGTCTTCCGTGCCCTCGACGAGGTCGAGCAGGCCTACGAGCGCGGCGACATCGAACTGCATGCGCTGATCGAGTACCGCAACCCCGAGCACATCACCGGTGAGGAGAACGGTCGCCCCGTCTACCGTCGCACCACCGCCGGTCGCGTGTTCTTCAACACGGCGCTGCCCGAGGGCTTCGACTACCAGAACGCCCGTGTCGACAAGAAGGTCATGGGCCGCATCGTCGACGAGCTCGCCCACAACTACGACAAGGCCGTCGTGGCCGGCAGCCTCGATGCCATCAAGGATCTCTGCTACCGCTACGCCACCAAGTCCGGTCTCACGATCTCGATCGAGGACGTCAAGACCCCCGTGGCCAAGGCCGAGATCCTCGAGCGTCATGAGAAGGAGGCCGACAAGGTCGAGACCCAGTTCCGTCGCGGCATCATCACCGATGGTGAGCGCCGTCAGAAGGAAGTGGAGATCTGGACCACGGCCACCGATGAGGTGCGCGTCGAGATGGAGCGCACCCTCAAGGCCGAGCAGTTCAACCCCATCGAGATGATGGTCGGTTCGGGTGCTCGAGGGAACATGATGCAGGTGCGTCAGATCGCCGGTATGCGCGGCCTCGTGGCCAACCCCCGCGGCGACATGATCCCCCGCCCGATCAAGTCCAACTTCCGTGAGGGTCTCACGATGTTGGAGTACTTCATCGCCACGCCCGGCGCCCGCAAGGGTCTGGTCGACACGGCCCTCCGCACCGCGGATTCCGGCTACCTCACCCGTCGACTCGTCGACGTGGCCCAGGAGCTCATCATCAACGATGAGGACCCCTTCGCCAGCGGCAACGCGGTCCGTGGCATCTGGATCGAGGACATCGAGGCCGATCGCGCCGGCAAGCGCTCCTGGCTGGAGGTCCGACTCTTCAGCCGCACGCTGGCCGACGACGTCACGCTGGCCGACGGCACCGTGTACGCCCGTGGCACCGTCATCGGTGAGGTCGAGATGGCCGCACTGCGTGACGATCCCACCATCACGCGGGTCCGCGTGCTCTCACCGCTCACCGACGACTCCGATCTCGGCGTCTCGGCAGCCTGCTACGGCCTCTCGCTGGCCACCGGCAAGCTCATCGAGCAGGGCGAGGCCGTGGGCGTCATCGCCGCCCAGTCGATCGGCGAGCCCGGCACGCAGCTCACCATGCGGACCTTCCACACCGGCGGTATCGCCGGTGCCGACATCGCCGGTGGTCTTCCGCGAGTCGTCGAGCTCTTCGAGGCTCGCACGCCGAAGGGCAAGGCGACGCTGTCACGCCTCACCGGCGTGGTGCGCATCGCCGAGGACGAGGGCAAGGGTCGGGTCATCACCGTCGTCGACGACAACGGTGTCGAGGAGGCCTATCTCGTGCCGGGCCTCGCCCGTCTCGAGGTCGTCGATGGCCAGCAGATCAACGCCGGCGATCCCATCGTGGATGGCCCCCGCGATCCCAAGGAGCTCATCGAGATCAAGGGTGTGCAGGAGACCCAGCAGTATCTCGTGCAGGAGGTCCAGAAGGTCTACCGCGATCAGGGCGTGCCGATCCACGACAAGCACATCGAGCTCATCGTGCGGCAGATGACCCGCAAGATCGCCGTGCAGGATCCGGGTGAGTCCGAGTTCCTCCCCGGTGAGCGCGTGGACTCCAAGGTGTACCGCGATGTCAACCGTGCCCTCGTGATGGAGGGCAAGAAGCCCGCCGAGGGTCGTCCCGAGATCATGGGCATCACCAAGGCCTCTCTGGCCACCGACTCGTGGCTCTCGGCCGCGTCGTTCCAGGAGACCACCCGTGTGCTCACCGAGGCCGCCATCGAGTCCAAGAGCGACTCGCTGCTCGGTCTCAAGGAGAACATCATCATCGGCAAGCTCATCCCCGCCGGCACGGGCATGTCCTCCTACAAGGACATCACCACCGCAGCTCCCGACTACGCACCGATGGAGTTCTACTCCTCCGGTGAGGACGAGAGCGATGATCTGGCGGCGATGCTCGCTGATCGCATGGCCGGTGACATGGTCGCCGGAACCGGCGATCTGGCCGAGGGCAGCGATGAGGAACCCGATGCCGAGATCATCGACCTCCCGCGCGCCGAGGCCGCCGAGTAGCACCTGATGTCGGGGGATCCGGCGACGGATCCCCCAGCAGCATCCCGCCCGTGGTCCGGGTCGGTCGACCGGTTCGACCGCCCTGAACTGCAGGTTTGCCGAGTCCGACTCGGTCACCCTACGATTGCCGTCCGGCTCTGGGGCCTGTTCACCCCGTAGCCAGCATCTCTGAACGCCAGACCAGAACGCCAGAAAGGTCCGTTGTGCCCACCATCCAGCAGTTGGTCCGAAAGGGTCGTCAGTCAAAGCCCGCCAAGGGCAAGACCCCAGCCCTGAAGGGCGCGCCCCAGCGCCGGGGTGTGTGCACCCGCGTGTACACCACCACCCCGAAGAAGCCGAACTCGGCCCTGCGCAAGGTGGCCCGTGTCCGTCTGTCGAGTGGCATGGAAGTCACGGCCTACATCCCGGGCGAGGGTCACAACCTCCAGGAACACTCCATCGTGCTGGTGCGCGGCGGTCGTGTGAAGGATCTCCCCGGCGTTCGTTACAAGATCATCCGCGGCACCCTCGACACCTCGGGTGTGCGCGACCGCAAGCAGGCCCGTAGTCGCTACGGCGCCAAGAAGGAGAGCTGACGTGCCCCGTAAGGGTCCCGCACCCCGCCGCGAACTCATGCCCGACCCGATCTACCGTTCGGTCGTCGTCACCCAGTTCGTCAACAAGGTCCTGCAGCGCGGCAAGCGCTCCACCGCCGAACGCATCGTCTACGACGCACTCGAGATGATCGCCGCCAAGACCGGTGAGGATCCCATCGCAACGCTCAAGCGTGCCGTCGATGGCGTCAAGCCCCAGCTCGAGGTGCGCAGCCGTCGCGTCGGTGGCGCCACCTATCAGGTCCCGGTCGAGGTGCGCCCCCGTCGCGCCAACACCCTCGCCATCCGCTGGATCGTGGGCTACTCCCGTCAGCGCCGCGAGCGCACGATGGCCGAGCGTCTCGCCAACGAGCTCATGGACGCCGCCAACGGCGTCGGTGCCTCGGTGAAGCGTCGTGAGGATCTCTACAAGATGGCTGAATCGAACAAGGCATTCGCCCACTACCGCTGGTGATCACCACGGGGCTGGCACGCACCGACGCCCCGCCCGCCGGCGGGGCGCCGTCGCGACTGCACCCCACACCCGTATCCCCCCGACTCCCACACTGACAGGACTGAGACGATGGCCACTCGCCAAACTTCGCTCCAGATGACCCGCAACATCGGCATCATGGCCCATATCGACGCGGGCAAGACCACGACGACCGAGCGGATCCTCTACTACACCGGCAAGAACTACAAGATCGGTGAGGTGCATGAGGGCGGCGCCACCATGGACTGGATGGTCCAGGAGCAGGAGCGTGGCATCACCATCACCTCCGCGGCGACCACCTGTTTCTGGGAGGACCACCGCATCAACATCATCGACACCCCGGGTCACGTGGACTTCACCGTCGAGGTGGAGCGTTCGCTCCGCGTGCTCGACGGCGCCGTCGCGGTGTTCGACGGTGTGGCCGGTGTGGAGCCCCAGACCGAGACCGTCTGGCGCCAGGCCAACAAGTACAACGTGCCGCGCATCTGCTTCGTCAACAAGATGGATCGCCTCGGCGCCAACTTCTTCGACGCCCTGGCCTCCATCAAGGATCGTCTCGAGGCGAACACCGCCGTGCTGCAGCTGCCCATCGGCTACGAGGGCGACTACTCCGGTGTCGTCGATCTCGTCACCATGAAGGCGCTCGTGTGGCTGAACGAGGAACTCGGCGCCAAGTGGGAGGTCCGGGAGATCCCGGACGATCTCGCCGATCAGGCCGAGGAGTACCGCGCCGAGCTGCTCGAGACCGTCGCCACCGCCGATGAGGCGCTCATGGAGAAGTACCTCGATGGTGAGGACATCTCCGTCGACGAGCTTCGTGCGGCCATCCGTCGCGCCACCATCGCCGGCGAGATCGTGCCCGTGCTCAACGGCACCGCCTTCAAGAACAAGGGCGTGCAGCCGCTGCTCGACGCCGTGGTCTGGTACCTCCCGTCGCCGCTCGACCTCCCCGACGTGCAGGGCAGCAACCTCAAGGGTGACACCGAACTCACCCGCGAGGCCAAGGACGATGCCCCCTTCGCGGCGCTGGCCTTCAAGATCATGACCGACCCCCATGTGGGCAAGCTCACCTACTTCCGCGTCTACTCGGGCAACCTCGAGAAGGGCGCCCAGGTCATGAACGCCCGCACCCAGTCCAAGGAGCGCATCGGTCGACTCCTCGAGATGCACGCCAACGATCGCCAGGACCTCGACCAGGTCTTCGCCGGCGACATCGTGGCGGGCATCGGCTTCAAGAACACCAAGACCGGTGACACCCTCTGCGATCCCTCGAACCCGATCGTGCTCGAGGAACTGATCTTCCCGGAGCCGGTGATCCACGTCGCCGTCGAGCCCAAGACCAAGGCCGATCAGGACAAGATGTCCAAGGCCCTGTTCGCGCTCGCCGAGGAGGATCCCACCTTCCAGGTGCGCACCGATGAGGACACCGCCCAGACCGTCATCTCCGGCATGGGCGAGCTGCACCTCGAGGTGCTCGTCGACCGCATGATGCGTGAGTTCAAGGTCGATGCCACCGTCGGCAAGCCGCAGGTGGCCTACCGCGAGACCATCACCCGCACCGTCGAGGACTCCACCTACACCCACAAGAAGCAGTCGGGTGGTTCTGGTCAGTACGCCGAGGTCACCATCACCCTCGAGAACACCGGTCCCGGTGGCGGCTACGAGTTCGTCGACAAGATCTCCGGCGGTCGCATCCCCAAGGAGTACATCCCCTCGGTGGACGCAGGCATCCAGTCGGCGCTCGCCTCGGGAGTGCTCGCCGGCTACCCCACCGTCGATGTGCGAGCCATCCTCACCGACGGCAAGTACCACGACGTCGACTCCTCCGAGATGGCCTTCAAGATCGCCGGCACGATGGCGTTCAAGGAAGCCGCTCGCAAGGCCAAGCCCTGCCTGCTCGAGCCCATCATGAACGTCGAGGTCTCCACCCCCGACGACTACATGGGCGACGTCATGGGTGATCTCTCCGCCCGCCGTGGCAAGCTCGGCGGCATGGAGCAGCGGGGCAACTCGCAGATCATCCGGGCTCAGGTACCGCTGTCGGAGATGTTCGGTTACGCTACTGACCTTCGTTCGCGCAGCCAGGGCCGTGCGACCTACACCATGCAGTTCGACTCGTATCAGCAGATGCCGGCCACTGCACAGGAAGAGATCGTCACCCGCGTCCGCGGGGAGTGATCACGACCTGGACCCGGGGCTCCGGCCCCGCTGCCGGGCACGGCTGAAGCCGCTGCCGAGACGGCGAACCTGCAGCACCAACCTCGCACCTTTCCAACCAATCCACTCGTCCGAGACCGGACACACAAAGGAGATCCACCGCCATGGCGCGTGAAAAGTTTGAGCGGAACAAGCCGCATGCGAATGTGGGCACGATGGGCCATATCGATCATGGCAAGACCACGTTGACTGCTGCGATCACGAAGGTTCTGGCGGATGCTGATCCGACGAACAATT
>CANFHM010000053.1 GCA_947446975.1 Microthrixaceae bacterium | reverse complement strand
GTTCTGTCTCGGTGGGACGCTGGTACTGGCCGAGCCATCGGTTGTCGAAGTTCCCGGTGGAGTTGTCGGCGGTCGTGCCGGAGGTCTGGTTGCCGTTCGGATCGAACGTCGCAGTCGTACCGATCTTGGTGCCGGTCTGGGTGGCAGTCGCGGCGATGTCACCGTGCAGGTTCGGGTAGGACCACACGTTGCCGGCCGATCGAATAGTGACAGTGACACCACCGGGAAGTGCGATCGTTCGTTCCAACAGGTTCCCGGTGGCATCGAGTGTCGCGACTGGTGTGTCAGCGCTTGACCCATACACGTACCGGGCGATCGTGGTGCCGTTCACCTTCCGTTCGGTGATCCGGTCGAGAGCGTCACGGGTGTAGGCAACGGTTGTGGTGCCACCAGTGGTGGTCATGTGCCGATCGGTCGCGTCATAGGTATGGGTCTCACCGAAGATCGCGGTGGTGTTCCCGTGGGTGTCGTAGGTGATCGCACCCACCGCGGGGTCGGTGCTCGAGATCAACCGATCAGCGCTGTCGTAACAGTTCGTGACCGTCACACCGTTGTCGGTGACCTGGGTGCGGTTCGTGTTCTTCCCTGCGGTTGCGATCGCTGGCGCCGCGCAGGTACTGGTGCCATAGGAGTACGTGGAGATGTGGCCGGCGGTTCGGGCGGTCGTGAGCCTCCCGCCGCGGTCATACACGTAGTTCACGCCGGTCGTGTAGGGGTCGATCGTGTCGGTTTTGAAGTTGGTTATCCGCCCGAGCCCGTCGCGTGCGGTGATCTGATCGGAACTTAGAAGACCGGTCGGTCCCGTCCAGGTGACCTTCGCGGGTCGGCCTTTCGTGTCGTAGGTGAACGCCCCGGAGGTTACGTTGCCGGCCTTGCCGGTCCCGGTTGGGTAACTCACAGATGCAAGTCTGCCCGCTGTGTCATATGCGGGGTCGGCGAGGAGTGCACCTCCGAGGGTGACGGTGTCGGTTCTCCCGGCGGCGTCGTAGGTCGCTCCGAGGGCGGGCAGTGTGCCGGTTGTGGTCGTGGTCGTGGTTGTGGTGGGTCGGCCTGCCTGGTCGTAGGTGGTGATTGTTGTGGTGTTGCTGGTGTCAGTGGTGGAGATCGTTCGGCCGAGCAGGTCGATGGTCGTGGTGATCGTGCCGGTCGGGTCATTGACCGAGTACTTCAGCGGGTTGTTCTGCACGCTGTAGTTGTAGGTGACGGTTCGAGCCGGCGTGGATCCGAAGGCGGGGTGTGTGATGGTGACGGGTCGGCCGCGGGTGTCGTAGGTGGTGCAGTTCCATGGTTCGGTGCCGGTCCGGGTCGCGACGACTCGGCCGTTGATGTCGTAAACGTTCTCGTGCACGATCGGTTGTTGGGTTCCGGTTCCGTCGGGGTCTGCAGCGGTGGAGAGGCGCGGGCGGCCGCCCTGAATTATGGGATTCGAGTTCGTGCCGCACGGGTTGGTGCGGGTCTCGACGTCGCCGTAGTACGTCACAGTCGAAGTCGCGGTGGATCCAGCCGGCGGTGTTGTACTCACTGGTCGCAGGTAGCCGCCGTTGTCGGGATTTTCGTAGGTGGTGGTTGTGGTGAGATTGAGCCCGGTGGGGTCTGTTGCCGTAGAGGTGACGAGACCGTGCTCGGGGCCGATGCCATTGGTGTCCCTGTAGGCGCGAGTGGTGACTTCCGCGGTGGTACCGACGTTGTTGGTGGTCGTGGTGGGCAGACCGTAGAGCGGTTCGAGGTTGCTGCCGGGCACAACGGCGAGCGTCGACCCGGGTGGTGTCCACGCGAACCCGATGCTTGCCTGCTGGTTGATCTCGCCGACATCAATGCGGATCCGGTGGGCGGCATTCGCCGCTGTGTTGCTGTAGTTCGCTGAGGACACCGTCGCGGTCGACCCGGGGTCAGACCAACCATCGATCATCAGGTTGTCGTCGAGGTAGAGACGGACTCGGCTCTTCGAGAACAGCGACAGCACGTACGTACCCATCGCTGGGAGTGAAATTTCACCGGTGAGTCGCACTCCGAAGTTCCCAGCGGGCAGTCCGTTTGGTGGAGTTATCCAATCCGCCCAGATCTGGCCGTCTGCCGAGCTGACGCCTGTTGTGTGAAGTGCCGGCGAGCCTGCAAGGCTCCCGTTGCTGAACCATGCTGCTGCGAGACCATTGATCGCCTGGTCATACTCGATGGTGCTGTGCGTGACTCCTGAGCCGCCAATCAGTCCGGTGAACGAACTCTGCGCCGCAGGCCCGTAGGCGTCGGTGAGCCAACCGTGCGCGTCGTAGACACGGGTGTTCTCGATGCCTGCGCTGTCAATACTCGATGTGGGCCTGTCCGCCGTGTCCCAGGTCGTGTATGTCGTGCGCCCGGTGGCATCGGTGCTTGAGGTACGACGACTGTTCGCGTCGTAGGTGACCGACGAGGTCTGCCCGATGCCCGCCGTGGTGATCGTCGTCATTCCTGGTCCGTTTGCATAACTGTGTGCCGGTCGTTGTGCACCTGTCGTCGGCGCTGGCAGCGTCACCGAAGCGACTCTGCCACTTGCGTAAGTGATCGTCGTCGCAGAATCTGCGAGGGCGCGCAGACCAGCAGAGATCGCATCATTGGCGATCGGATTCACCACGGTGGTGACACGCCCCGCCGCGTCGTAGCCGAACGTGGTGATCGATGCCCCGGGGCCGGTGATGCGCACCAACCGCCCGGCGCTGTCGTACCCGAGATCGGTGGTGGTGCCGTCCGGGCCGGTGATGCGACACAACATCCCTACCGGTGAGCCCTGCAGGACCGGACAGTTCGCGTTGGTCTGTCCGAAGTACGCGAAGGTCACCTCGGTGTTCGACACCGGGTCGGACACCGCCACCAGACGCTCGGGGTCCGTCGGGTTCGCGAGTGGCTGCCAGGTGCGTTGCACAACTGCAGGGTGTCGGTCATCGCGTGAAGACGACACGGAAAGCAGATTCCCCGATGTGTTGAACAGATACGTCGCCCCATCAGCTGCGTATACCCCGATGGACCCGTCAAGGTTCGTCACCATCACAACATCTAAACCCTCCGGCGCCACCCAACCCGGGGTGAAGCCGGTGCCCATCGTGAAATTCCATGTCGTGCCATCGGAGGCATGCAGGTCGACAGAGCGCTCGTGGATCTCAGCCGACACATAGGCGGCGCCCGCGGAACTGAACGTCCAACCCGACGGGACCGGCGACGCGTCGGTCGACAAGTACTTCGATTGGAGAATCGCACCTCCGGTCGCAGGCGCTGTGGACGACTTCAACCACAACTGGAGGAACGCGGCGCCGGTCGACTCATAGTACTCGATGTGGATTCGCCTCGGTGAACCGGTGAACGAGAGCACGTTCGACCAGTTCGGCGTGGCCGGCACCCCATGATCAGTCCAGTCCTTGATGATCTCGTTCGTGCCGTCGATCACGACGCGCACACCATCATCGGATCTGACCCCGAGGTTGAACGCCCCCACACCAGGGTTGATGTAACCGTCCCACTGCACGAGGAAGTTGTCCGAACCGATCGGTGTGCCCGGCCCCCCAAGAGCCCAGTCGAAGTTGACCTGCGGGTCGTTGCGAGTCAACACCAACGCGTCGTCAAACAGCCGATTGCTGGGCCAATCGTTGTAGTACCGCGCCCGGAGCCCAGTGTTCGCACTCTGCGACGAGTTGTAAACCAACGTGGAGGAGAGATCACCGCTCGTTGTCGAGACCGATGGCGTCGACACCGACAACGACGCGTTGCCCGTCGCCAGATTCACCAGCACCGGACCCACCTGGTCAGTCGGCGACGGGCCACCCGAACCGAGACGCAGATCGACCTTGAACGACCGGGTCCACGTCGACATCGTCAAGTACTTCAAGTCCCAGGTGTACGCGCGCCAGAAATAGGTCTGCCCATCACGCAACGCACCATCGGGCACCACCCAACTCACCGGCGAACCCGACGCCAACGCACCCGACGCCACAATCGATCCCGACAAGCCGTCCTCACCACTCGCTATGGAGAAGCCGTACAGCACACCATCACCATCAGCGTCGGTCACCGGGGCGACCGACAACGTCGGCGACAGCGTCGACACCACCGCACTCGGCGCCGGAGACGTCGTCGCATCATCGACCGGCATCGGCGGCGGAGTGTTCCACACGATCGAGACGTTCGCGGAGAACTCCTTCAACGAATAGACCCCCGATACGGCATTGATTGCGAGGCCAAGGGTCCCACCGCGAGTCCCGTCACCGACCCACGTGCGATAAAGGTCCGTCAGATCGATCGAACCCGCATCGTCGAGCACCGTCGTACCCCAGTAGGTGTTCCCGCATGCACCGTCGTACGACCACGCGCTCGCCCAGCACGCAAAGAGATCATTCGACGCGGATGTGCCTGCCACCGACGTGTTCCGCGCCACATTCAACGTCGCGGAGATCACCTTCTTGCCGGTGTCGATCAACGTCTCGTACGGGAAATACGCCACCGACCGCCACACCATGTTCCCACCACCGGCCATCGAGTTCCCCACCCGATGCCCACAGGTCGTGCCGCAGAAGAACCCCGACGTCGACCCATACGACGCCCACGACGACGAACCGATCACCAACGTCGGATCGATCACCAACGGAAACGCGTCAACACCCTGCGAAACCATCCAAGAACGATCCACCCGCAACCGCAACAACTGCGACGAACCCATCTCCCCGTCCACAACAAACGACGGGCGCGCCTCACCCGTCACGTCACCACCATCGACACCCTGCACCGAAGGCGGCGCAATCGACGCATCGATCCCACCAGCGAGCGTCACACCACCCGTCGGATCCAACCCCGCCAACCCCGGACCCGACACATCGAACACGAACTCCGACTGATCGATCGGACCAGTCACGACAAGATCCTCCTTCACGCCCTCCGGTCGCACCGAATAGCGCACATCCACATTCGGCCACACCCCCCGATAGGTCACCACCCCCGCCTCGCCATCAACCTCAGGATCGATCCGACCGACCACCGATGACCGCGGAGAACTCATCAACCCGACCCCACCGACCGAGGAAACAACACCGCCCCACGCGCCGCCAACCGAGGTCACCAACGGACCGAACCACACCGTCCAAGAATTGCCCGCGTTACGGAACCAACCAGGCCACACCGGATCATCAACCACCCGCCCATCGATCGGCACGAACACACCCGAATCCGACGACCGGAAGTACCTCGGCCCGGAGAACGCAACCTCCGTGAACGAACCATCCGAATTCAACCACCGCTCAGACACCGCAGTACGCGCCTCCACAACCTCACGCACACGCGTCACATCACCAGCCACCACCGACGGACCACCCGGAAACGACACCGATGGGCCACCGAAACCATCCACCACCCCACCAACACCGGCCAACCCATCCACCGCAGCCGGATCCTCAGATACCGGAACACCCGGATCAACCCATCCCGAAGCACCCGTCGAGCCAGACGCCGACGCAGATACCAACGGCGCCCCAAGCGCGCACGCAGCAAACACGACCACGACCACAACAACACGCCGAAACCAACCACCCACGCCAAAAACCTCCGCCACAGCGCCACCCCGCTGAGTGACTGTTGTCACAGTACGCGGGGGTGTCGATCGGAGTCAACGAACAAGTGGTGAATCCGCAGATGGCTTTGCGAGCACGCTGCACGACAGAGCTCAGACCTACTGACCGGTGTTGCCCAACCAGCTGCGGTAGAGCTCGGCGTATCGACCGCCGAGCGCCACGAGTTCGGCGTGACTGCCGAGTTCGACGAGCTCGCCGACATCGAACACCATGACCAGATCTGCCTGTTCAGCAGTGGACAAGCGATGGGCCACGCTCACGGTGGTGCGTCCCTCAGCCAATCGATGCAACGCCGTGGTCAGCGTGCGTTCGGTACGCGGATCAACCGCGCTGGTGGCCTCATCCAGAATGAGCAGACCGGGATCAGCAAGTTGCGCGCGAGCAAGCGCCACGAGCTGACGTTCACCCACGCTCAAACCCTCGCCGCGCTCCCCCACTTCGGTCTCGAGACCACGAGGCAGACCATCGACCCAATCGGAGAGGCCGAGCTCGGCAACCGCAGCGCGCACATCATCGAGCGTGGCACCGGGACGGCCCATGGCGATGTTCTCGCCGAGTGAGGTGTCGAACACGAACCCGTCCTGGGGCACCATGCGGATGCGCTCAGCACGTGACTTCGGATCGATGCGGGGCATCGCCACACCACCGATGGCCATCGAACCAACCGTGGGATCAGCCAGACGGCTGAGCAGCTTGGCGAAGGTGGTCTTGCCCGAACCGGTCTCGCCCACGATCGCCACCGACGCACCAGCGGGGATCTCGACGCTCACATCGCGCAGCACCGCACCGCCGGTGCGATAGGTGAAACCGACGTCATCGGCATGCACGCTCAGCGGACCCTCGGGCAGCGGGAGTCCATCGGTCGGTTCGACGAGCTCGATCGGCCGATCCAGCAGTTCGAGCACCTTCGACCAGCCGGCGATGGCGGTCTGGGTCTGATCGAGGATCTCACCGATCTCGGCGATGGGACCGAGGATGAGCTGCACGAGGAACAGACAGGCCACCAGGCTGCCGGCGTTGAGGCCCCACTCCGAACCCCACCACACACCGGCCATCGCGACCGCGGCGAGCGCGAACCCGCCGAACGCATCCCCCAACGGGAACATGAACGCGAACCATTTCGCCGCACCCATCTCACCGCGGTACTGATCGTCGATGGCTGCGTCGAGTCGACGTCGGGCCCGTCGCTGCATGCCGTAGGCCCGGATTGGGGCGGCACCCTGCACCGCCTCGGACATCTCGCCCATCGTGGCGCTCACCCTCGTCCGCACGATCGTGTACGCCTTGAGCTGACGGCGCTGCATGACCCGGAACAGTGGGAGGATCGGTGTGGCCACCACCACAGTGATGACCGCCAACTGCCAGGCGTAGAAGCACATGACGGTGAGCGTGCCGATGACGACCACGGAGTCGACGATCCAGGCGATGGCGCCGTACTGCACGAACCGGGCGATGGTCTCGATATCGCTGGTGACCCGGGCTGTCAGTTCACCGCGGCGGGTGTCCTCGTGATCGGCGATGGACAGCGCATGCACATGGGCGAACGCCCGCACCCGCAGGTTGCGCAGCATGGCCTCGGCGGCGGTGACCAGTCGGATGTAGGTGAACCGGGTGAGGATCGCCACCAGCACGATGATGACGGCGGCGCCACCGCACGCAGCGAGGGTGAACCCGGGTCGGAATCCCTCGTCGGCGAGCAGGCCCTTGTCGATGACCTGCTGGACCAGCACCGGGATGGTGAGACGTCCGGCAGCACCGATGATCGCCATGAGCAGCGTGAGACGGAGACCCTGTCGCAGTTCGGGACTCTCGGCGAGACCACGACGCAGCACGGCGAGCGCCCGGGCCTTCTTCTCCGCCTCGAGAGCGCTGCGCTCATGCTCGAGGGCCGTGGTGTCGTCGAAGCCGGCGCCATGCTCGAGCAGCAGCAGTTCGTCGTTGAGGGCGGCGTCGAAGTCCTCGCGATCCGCTGTGGTGTCAGAGTGGTCGGTCATGCGCCGGCCTCCGTGGCCGGGCGACCCTCGGCATAGGCCCGGACGAGATGGGCGTAGCGGGCATCGGAGGCGAGCAGTTCGGCATGCGTTCCCTGGGCGACGATGCGCCCCTCCTCGAGGAACGCCACGCTGTCGGCCAGTTCGATGGTGGAGATGCGATGCGCCACCACGAGCGTGGAGGTGGCGAGGGTCTCGCGCAGATCGCGCAGGATGGCTGCCTCGATCACCGGATCGACGGCGCTGGTGGCGTCGTCGAGGATGAGCACGCGGGGACGACGAAGCAGGGCGCGGGTGAGTGCCAGCCGCTGTCGCTGCCCTCCGGAGAGCGTGACTCCTCGCTCGCCGACCAGCGTGTCCCATCCCTGCGGAAGGCGCGACACGAAGGTGGCGGCATGGGCCACTGCGGCTGCGGCTTCGAGATCGGCCTCGGCCACATCGGCCCCGAGCGTGACGTTCTCCCGGACCGTGTCGGCGAACAGGAACGACTCCTGGAACACGAGCGCCACGGCATCGCGCACCACCACCGGATCGAGGTCGCGGAGATCCACCCCACCGAGACGCACGACACCCGCTTCGGGATCGACCAGACGCGGGATGAGCTCGCACAACGTGGACTTGCCCGACCCGGTGGCCCCGACGAGTGCAACGACCTCACCGGCGGGGATCTCGAGATCGAGTCCGTCGATCACCGCCGGGTCATCACCGTGACGACAGGTGACCGACTCGAACCGCACCGACAGCGGCGTGGCCGGCAGCTGCGGCGCACCCGGTTCGCTGCCGGAGGCTTCGCGCTCGGCGGCCATCACCTTGTCGAGACGGGCGCTCACCACCACCGCACGGGGCAGTTCCTGGAGGAAGAACCCGAACACCCGCATGGGGAAGGCCAGCAGTCCGAACAGTGCGGCGGCCTGCACCACCTGCCCCGTGTTCAGACGGCCGATCGAGACCTGCCAGGAACCGATCACCAGCAGCAGGATGATGCCGAGGTTGGGCAGCGCATCGATCATCGGTTCGAAGGTGCCGCGGATGCGACCCATCCCGATACGGGCCTGACGCAGCCGATCGGAGGCCTCACCGAGACGGGCCTCCTCCTCATCGGCCCGCCCGAGGGTCTTCACGACGAGCACGCCGTCGAAGCTCTCATGGGCGATCCGGCTGACCTGCCCCACCCGCTGCTGGATCTCGCCCAGCGGCTTCTCGACCCTTCGGGTGTAGGCCCGGTTCACCAACGCCAGACCGGGGAACAGCAGCAGCGCAACCACCATCAGCGCCCAGTCCACGAGCGCCAGAGAGATGATGGCGAACACCACGAGCGTGACCACACCGATGCTGAACGGCAGCGGATTGAGGACCTCGCTGGCCGCCACGATGTCGGCGTCGGCGTGGGCCAGCAGCGTGCCGGTGGGGGTCTCGCGATGGTACGAGAGCGGAACGTCGAGATAGGTGGCGGCGAGATCGCGTCGCCACTGCCGCTGGGTGCGGAAGGTGAGCAGTGCCGCGAAGTACCGACGCAGCACGATGGTCATGGCCCGCAGCAGGCCCACGCACAGCAGCGCCACACCCGACATGAGCACCGCATGGGAGCTGACCCGACCCGATTCGAAGGTGGGCACGATGACGTTGTTGGTGATGCGGCCCAGCACGATCGTGGTGCCGACGGCGGCACCCGCATAGATGGCGGCGCCGACGATCGACACGAGGAACGGCATCGGCTGCGCCCGCACGTAGCGGACGAGCAGACGGGTGCCTCGGCGCACGATCCCGGGCGTGCGCATCGTCGGCGTCGGGTCGCTCACGGGGTGAGGTCGAGTGCTCGGGCGATCTCGCGCGTGGCGGTCGAACGGTTGAGTGTGTAGAAGTGGAGGCCCGGCACTCCTTCATCCAGTAGGCGCTGGCACAGCTCGGTGGCCAGTTCCACGCCGAGGGCCCGCACTCCGGCGGGGTCGTCGGCCAGCGATTCGAAGCGATCGGCGAGATGGGCGGGGAACGCGGCGCCGGCCAGCTGGGCGAACCGGGTGACCTGCCCGACATTGGTGACCGGCATGATGCCGGGCAGCACCGGCCTGGTGCAGCCGAGTGCGGCGAGTTCGTCGACCATGCGCAGATACGGCTCGGGTTCGAAGAAGAACTGGGTGATCGCGAAATCGGCGATCGCCAGCTTGGTGGCCAGATGCCTCCGGTCGGTGGCGAGATCGACCGAGCGTGGATGGCCCTCGGGATGCGCCGCCACGCCGATGGAGAACTGCTCGCGCTCGGCGATCAGTTCCACGAGTTCAAGCGAGTACTCGAACTCGCCGTCGATGGTCGCGCCGTTGTCGTCGAGCACGGGATCACCGGCGAGGGCGAGGATGTTCTCCACCCCGGCGGCGTGGTACTCGTCGAGCAGCGAATCGAGCTGGGCGCGGGTGTGGGCCACACAGGTGAGATGGGCCATCGCGGTGAGGCCCACCTCGCGCTCGATGGCGATCACCACATCACGGGTGCGTTCGCGGGTGCTGCCCCCGGCGCCGTAGGTGACCGACACGAACGAGGGCTGAAGTTCATCGAGCTCGGCGATCGTGGTGCGGAGCGCGTCAGCGGCCTCGTCGGTCTTCGGCGGGAAGAACTCGAACGAGAGCGTGCGACCGGCGCGCAGCAGCTCGGAGATGCGCGTCATGGTCAGGAGGCTCGCCGCTCGGCGGCCTCGACGGTGTTGACCAGCAGCATGGCGCGGGTCATGGGACCGACACCGCCGATGCGGGGCGAGAGCCAACCGGCCACATCTGCCACCTCGTCGGCCACATCGGACACGAGCTTCTTCCCCTCGAACGACACACCGGCGGCCACGACTGCGGCGCCGGGCTTGACCATCTCCGCGGTGATGAGGCCGGGCGAACCGGCAGCGGCCACGATGATGTCGGCCTGACGCGTGTAGGCACCGAGATCAGCCACACCCGTGTGCACGACAGTGACTGCGGCATTGGCATGCGGCCGCTTGAGCGTGAGCAGGTTGGCCAGCGGGCGGCCGATGGTGAGACCTCGCCCCACGATGACCACATGGCGACCCTCGATGGGCACCTCGAAATGCGCCAGCAGGGCCTGGATGCCCGCCGGCGTGCACGGCAGCGGACCATCGACACCCTGCACCAGATGACCGAGGTTGACCGGGTGCAGACCGTCGACGTCCTTGGCCGGATCAACAGCCAGAAGCGCGGCCTCGAAGTCGAGATGCTTCGGGAACGGGTACTGCATGAGATAGGCGTCGACTGCGGCGTCGTCGTTGAAGCGGGCGACCACCTCGAGCACATCGTCCTGGGTGGCGTCAGCCGGCAGATGGGCATGATGCGAGGTGATCCCGAGCGCCTCGCAGTCCCGGTGCTTCATCGAGACGTAGTTGGCCGAGGGGCCGTCGTCGCCGACAAGCACCGTGCCGAGCCCGGGCGTGATCCCCTTGGCGATGAGGGCCTGGACCCGCCCCGCGAGCCGTTCCTTGATCCCTGCGGCGACCAGTTCGCCATCGAGCACCTGAGCAGTCATGGGGTTGACCCTACCGGTCATGAGTACCGTGGTCGTGGTGAGCGCCCCCTCCGATCCCGTGACTCCGGCAGCCGGCGCCGTACCCGTCGGACCGCTGCAGATCGGCCCCTTCACCATCGACCCGCCGGTGGTGCTCGCTCCGATGGCCGGGGTCACCAATCTGGCCTTCCGACAGCTCTGCCAGCGCTTCGGCAGCGGCCTGTTCGTGAGCGAGATGGTCAACGCCCGCGGTCTGCTCGAAGACGGTGAGAAGACCTGGCAGCTGGCCTCGTTCGGACCCGAGGAGACCCGCCGCTCCCTGCAGCTCTACGGCACCGACCCGGCGGTCATGGGTGCTGCTGTGCGGCGCCTTGTTGATCAGGACCATGTCGACCACATCGATCTCAACTTCGGCTGTCCGGCCCCGAAGGTCACGCGCCATGGTGGTGGTGCCGCGGTGCCCGCCCGCCCCGCACTGTTCGGTGCCGTGGTGGCTGCTGCTGTCGACAACGCAGGAGCAGTACCCGTCACCGTGAAGATGCGCATCGGCCTCGACGACGACCGGGTCACGTTCCTCGAGGCCGGGCGCCGGGCCGCCGACGCCGGAGCCGCGGCCGTGGCGCTGCACGCCCGCACCGCCCGCCAGCGCTATTCGGGCCGGGCCCGCTGGAGCGCCATCGCCGAACTGGTCGAGGCGCTGCCGGGCACCCCGGTGCTGGGCAACGGAGATATCTGGACCGCCGCCGATGCCCTCGCCATGATCGAACGAACCGGATGCGCCGGCGTGGTCGTGGGTCGGGCCTGTCTGGGCCGCCCATGGTTCTTCGGTCAGCTGGCGGACCTCTTCGCCGGCCGACCCATCCGCCCCGAACCACCGCTCGGCGAGCTGGCGATCATCGCCACCGAACACGCCCGCCTGCTCACCGGCGCCGTGGGCGAGCACCGGGCCATGAAGATGATGCGCAAGCACATGGGCTGGTACCTCACCGGCTATCCGGTGGGTTCTGCCGTGCGTCGATCGGTCACCGCCCTCGACACCCTCGCCCAGCTCGATGACCTGTTCGCTCCGCTGGACCCGACGCTCGTCGTCGAACCCGGCGCTGCCGCCTCGCCGCGCGGCACCCAGACCGGACCCCATGAGGTCGTGGTGCCCGACGGCTGGCTCGATGCCGATTCCGTCACCCCACCCGATGCGCTCGCCGATTCGATGGTGAGTGGCGGATGATCGAGGAACTTCCTCCGGAACGATTGATCCTCGCCTCGGCGTCACCGCGCCGCAGCGGCCTGCTCGACGAACTCGGGCTGGCCTTCGAGATCGCTCCGCCCGATATCGATGAATCCGTGCTGCCCGGGGAGACCGGCCCCACCTATGTGGAACGCCTGGCCCGCGGCAAGGCGGCCGTGATGGCCACTGCCGGTGCGGTGGTCGTGGCCGCCGACACCACCGTCGACCTCGAGGGCGAACTGCTCGGCAAGCCGGTGGATGCCGCCGATGCCAAGCGCCTCATCCGGGCCATCGCCGACACCACGCATCATGTGCACACCGGGGTGTGCGTGCATCGCATCACCGCAGCCGGCGAGGTCATCATCCGCTCGGCGGTGGCCACGACGGCGGTCACCATCGCCCCCATCGCCGAGGACTGGATCGAGTGGTACGTGGGCACCGGCGAACCGCTCGACAAGGCAGGCGCCTACGGCATGCAGGGCCCCGGCGCCATGTTCGTGGCCGGCATCACCGGCAGCCCCTCCAACGTGGTGGGACTCCCCCTCGACCTGCTGGCCCGCCTCACCGCCGAGGCCGGGGTCGACCTGCTGTCGTTCCGCCGGTAGTCCGC
>CANFHM010000052.1 GCA_947446975.1 Microthrixaceae bacterium | reverse complement strand
TCAGGCCCTCGCGTTGACCTCGTTCATGGTGGCGTCGACACCGCGGCGCAGGATCGACTCGACGGCGTCGGCCGCCACCTCGATGGCGATGTCCAGGGCCTGACGATCGGACTTCCCCACCCTGCCGAGCACATGATCGGCGCCCTGCTCCTTGCTCGCAGGGCGACCCACACCGATGCGGATGCGCAGGAACGCGTCGGTGTGCAGATGCGCCTTGATGGACCGCAGACCGTTGTGACCGGCGAGCCCACCACCGACCTTGACCCGCACCGTGCCGGTGGGGAGGTCGAGCTCGTCATGCACGATCAGCAGGGCCGAGGGGTCCTCGATCCCGAACCGGCGGACCAGCGGTGCCACCGATTCACCCGACAGGTTCATGTAGGTGGTCGGCTCGGCGAGCGCCACCCGGTGCCCGTCGACACGGACCTCGTCGACGAGCGCCCGCTCCTTGCCGGCCTTCAGACGCCCCTGATGACGCCGGGCGAGCAGGTCGATCACATCGAACCCGACGTTGTGACGCGTGCCGGCGTACTCCTTGCCGGGATTGCCGAGTCCGACGACCAGCAGGTCGGCGGGTGTGCCCCGACGCGGGCCGTTGCCGCGGGAGCCGAACGCCACTTACTCGCCAGCAGCCTCGTCGGATCCGGCGTCGGCGGCATCCTCATCAGCGGCAGCGTCGGCGTCGGTGGAGTCCTCGACCGCAGCATCCTCGACCGCAGCGGCGGCCTCGGGCTCGTTGCCCTCCTCGTGGTCGTACTCGACCGAGAAGCGGGTGGCGGCACCGGTGACCACCGGGGCGCCCGGATCCATCTCGGTGATGACGCCGGCGGGAAGGGTGACATCGGCGACGGTGATGGTGACACCGATGCGCAGGGCGTTGATGTCGACGGTGATGGCCGAGGGGATGTCGGCGGGCTTGGCCTTCACGGTGAGGGTCTTGAGGGCGTGATCGACGATGCCACGACGACCCTCGACGGCCTTGGCCTCACCGACGAGCACCACCGGGATGTCGACGGCGACGGGCGCATCGGGATCGACCCGGAGGAAGTCCACATGCAGCACGTTGCGACGGATCGGATGACGCTGGAGGTCCTTGACGATGGCGAGGTCCTTCTG
Source organism: Microthrixaceae bacterium (assembly GCA_947446975.1). Taxonomy (GTDB): domain Bacteria; phylum Actinomycetota; class Acidimicrobiia; order Acidimicrobiales; family Acidimicrobilacustridaceae; genus Acidimicrobilacustris. The sequence goes on along the minus strand of CANFHM010000052.1, from coordinate 12,675 downwards.
ACCATCCACGTCGAGGGTGATGAGGGCGTTGATGCCGGCCTCGGTGGACAGCACCCGACGCAGGTCGGTCCAGGGCACCGACACCGACACGGCGTCGCGTCCGAGTCCGTACACCACCGCCGGCACGCTGCCGTCGGTGCGCATGCGCGTCGAGGTGCGGGAGCCGGGGGTGCGGCCGGTTTCAGCGGTGAGGGTGAGGTCCATGTGAGGTACTCCTGAGGCGGCGGCGCAGACGCGCGCCGGCGGGGGCGTTCTGAAGGCGAGGGGGAATCGTACCGGTCCGGTGCGTGTCGAGCGAACTGAGTCGGTGCGGGGCGGATCCTCGGGCCCGGAGAGCCGATGGGGATCCGGAGGATGGTGGGTTCAGCTCTGGTTGTGACCGTCGAAGATCTCGCTGACCGAGGTGTCCTCGAAGACGGCGTCGATGGCGTCGGCGATGATGCCGGCCACCGAGAGGACCTCGATCTTGTCGATCTGCTTCTCCGGGGGGAGCGGCAGGGTGTTGGTGGTGACGACCTTCGAGATGCAGGAGTTCTGCAGACGCTCGATGGCCGGGCCCGAGAACACCCCGTGGGTGCAGGCGGCGTAGATCTCGGTGGCGCCGCGTGCCTTGAGCTGATCGGCGGCGGCGACGATGGTGCCGCCGGTGTCGATCATGTCGTCGATGAGCACGCAGACCCGGCCGTCGACCTCGCCGACGACATCGCGGGCCTCGACGGTGTTCTTGACGCCCTTGACACGACGCTTGTGCACGATGGCGAGATCGGCGTGCAGGGCGTTGGCGTACCGCTCGGCCACCTTGACCCGACCGGCATCGGGGGAGACCACGACGAGGTCCTTGCCGAGACTGGCCATGTACTCGACGAGCACGGGCATGGCGGTGAGATGGTCGACCGGACCATCGAAGAAGCCCTGGATCTGACCGGAATGGAGATCCACGGAGATGAGCCGCTTGGCGCCGGCCGCCGCGAACATGTTGGCGATGAGCTTGGCGGTGATGGGCTCACGACCCTCGGACTTGCGGTCCTGACGGGCGTATCCGTAGAAGGGCGCCACCGCGGTGATGCGCTTGGCCGAGGCCCGCTTGGCCGCGTCGACCATGATCAGCTGCTCCATGATGGCGTCGTTGACCGAGATGTCACCGTGGCCGGCATGGGTCTGGATGATGAACACATCGGTGCCGCGCACCGACTCACCGAAGCGGGTGTGGAGCTCCCCGTTGGCGAACTCGGCGAGGTTCGCATCGCCGAGTTCGACACCGAGTCGTTCGGCGATCTCCTCGGCGAGGGCCAGATTGGCCCGCCCCGAGACGAGGTGCAGTCGCTTCTTGGTGACGAGTTCCATTCGGCCTCTTCGGATCGTGGTCGGTGACGTCGGCGGACCGGGTCAGGTCCGAGCAGTGTAGAACGGCCCCGACGTGACATCGGCCGGAACCGAGGAGCCCTCCTCGAGCATCGCGTACGGGCCCACGACCGCCCGCTCCCCCACGCTGCAGCTGCGCCCGACGGAATGCTCGATGACCGCACCGGAACCGACGACCGCGTCGACGAGATGGGTGTTGGGCCCGAGACGGACCCCGGCGCCGATGACACAGGCGCCCTGGAGCATCGTGTCGGGGAAGAGCGTGACATCAGCTGCGAGCTCGACCGTGGTGTCGATGTAGGTGCGTTCCGGATCGAGCATCGTGACCCCCTGCCGCATCCAGGAGTCGTTGGTGCGGCGACGCAGTTCGGCCTCGGCCGCCGCCAGTTGGAGTCGATCGTTGACCCCGCTGGTCTCGGCGGCGTCGTCGGCGACGACTGCGGAGACCCGGTAGCCGGCCTCGGCCAGCACGCCGACGACATCGGTGAGGTAGTACTCCCCCTGTGAGTTCTGCGGCGTGATGCGACGCAGCGCCGGGCCGAGGAGGCTGGCCCGGAAGCAGTAGATGGAGGTGTTGATCTCGGTGAGCGCCAGTTCGTCGTCGGTGGCGTCACGGTGCTCCACGACCCGCAGCACGCGGTCGTCGCGTCCGCGCACGACACGCCCGTAGCCGGAGGGGTCGGCCATGTCGGCGGTGAGCAGGGTGCATGCCGCATCGGTGTCGCGATGCACCCGCACCAACTCGGCGATGGTGGAGGCCCGCAGCAGGGGCGTATCGCCGGGCAGCACGAGGACATCGGCGTCGACATCATCGAGTTCCTCGGCGGTGAACGCGGTGAGCGCCACGCCGACGGCATCGCCGGTGCCGCGCTGCACGGACTGCTCCACGAACTCCAACGGTGCGTCGGGAGCGGCGTTGAGGAGCTTGGCGGTGACCCGTTCGGCACCATGGCCGACGACGACCACTGCTCGGTCGATCCGACAGTCGGTGAGCGCATCGAGGACGTACAGCACCATCGCTCGTCCGCACAGCAGATGCAGGGGTTTCGGACGGGAGGAACGCATGCGCGTGCCTTCGCCCGCTGCGAGGACGATCGCCGCCAGGGCTCGGGAGGACATCTTCTCTTTCTAGTACGGTCGGCGATGCCCTTCGGGGGTGGTGTAATTGGCAACACGCCAGGTTTTGGTCCTGGTCTTCGGGGTTCGAGTCCCTGCCCCCGAGCTCGTCCACCCGTTCCACCGGTCGGTGTCACCGACCGGTCCCGCCCGCTCGTTTCGCTCCGTCACGAGCCTCACGCTAAGGTCACCGCCCCATGGGATCTCTCATCAAGAAGCGCCGTAAGCGCATGCGTAAGAAGAAGCACAAGAAGATGCTGAAGCGCACCCGCTTCCAGCGCCGCGCTGCGGGCAAGTAGCCCCCGGAGCGTCGGCCCTCGGTCGCTGCGGCGGTCCTGTCGAGGCAGGCCCGGTCGGCAGGTCCGGTCGGCACCGACCGACGTGGTGCAGTCGGGGATTCCCCGCCTGGTCCAGTCGGGAACCTCTCATCTGAAGAACTCGGATCCCACCCGGCGAGACCGCCGGGTGGTGCCGCGTGCGGGCGGTCCGCCCGCGCGACATGAGCCGTGTGCCGCGGGGATCAGGTGCCGGTGTCGGCAGCCGATGGTGTCGTGCGCACCACCACGCGCCCATCACCCGGGAACGAGCCCTCCACGAACCAGGTGGAACCAGAGCCCGCCAGCCGTGGTCGCTGACCACTGATCGCCGCCAGTTCGTCGCGCCATCCGGCCAGCCCCGGCTCGACCTCCAGCGCCGCCGGCTCCAGATCGTTGCCGTGATCGCCGATCGGACCTCCCATCGCATCCCAGGCCCGGTACACCTCGGGGGTGGAGCAGCGCACCGAGGGGGTCCAGAGGGTGAGGGTGCGCTCGACGAACGGCAGGGGTTCGAGCAGTTCACCGATGCCCCTGACCCGGGCCCGGCCCCCGAGGATGCAGAACGGCACATCGGCACCGAGCCGGGCGGCGGCCACCGGATCGATGGATCCGGCCCAGCGCAGCACGGCGGCGGCATCGGCGGAACCGCCACCGAGCCCGGCACCGGCGGGGATCCGTTTCTCGACCACCACCGAGCGGCGACGATCGACCATGCGCAGCGCACGACTGATGAGGTCGTCCCCGATGGGCCCGATGTCGATGGGACGACCATCGTCCGGATCGATGACGAGGAGATCATCGCCCGGGGCGAGTCGCAGCGTGTCGGCGAGATCGAGCGAGACCATCTCCGCATCGATCAGGTGGTAGCCATCGGCCCGGGTGCCGGTGATGCGCAACGACAGCGTGAGCTTGGCCGGGGCGTGGATCACCTCGACCGCGGGGTCGATGGGGTCGGCGAGGTCGGTGGTCATGGGGACATCATCGTGTCACCGGGGCGATCGGCGAGCACGACTGCGGTGAGCGCGTCCCACTGGCCGACGCCGAGCTGCTCGGGCCGATCCTGGGGTGAGACCCCCGCCCGTTCGAACTGCTCGGGCGTCACCATCGAGCTCAGGGATCGACGCAGCATCTTGCGCCGCTGCCCGAACGCCGTGCGCACAAGCGTCATGATCTCGTCGTGGTCGCAGGTCACCACCGGTTCGGGGCGGCGGGTGATCCGGACGAGCGCCGACTCCACCCGGGGCTGGGGGATGAACACCGTGGGCGGCACCCGGGCCACCACCTCGGCGGTGGCCGAGAGCGCCAGCTTCACCGAGGGGATCCCGTAGGTGCCCGAACCGGGCGGGGCCGCCAGCCGCTCCCCCACCTCGCGCTGCACCATCACCAGCATCGTGGCGATGGCAGGTGCGTCGTCGAGGAGCTGCAGCAGGATCGTGGTGGCGACGTTGTAGGGGAGGTTCGCCACCATCGTCCAGCGCTCGTGTGTGGCGAGCAGCATCGGCCAGTCGACGGTGAGGGCATCGCCATGCACCACCTCGACCCCGAGCGGCTCCACGACCTCCGCCAGCACCGGCAGCAGATGCCGATCGAGTTCCACCGCCAGGACCTCGGCCCCGACCTCGCACAGCGCCGTGGTGAGCGAACCCACACCGGGACCGATCTCGACGACGGGATCACCGACACCGACGCCGGCGAGCCGCACGATCCTGCGGACCGTGTTCGGGTCGGCCACGAAGTTCTGGCCGAGCGCCCGGCTGGGACTCAGACCGTGTCGCTCGAGCAGTTCGGTGATCTCGCGATGGGTCAGGGTCACGGCACCAGCATCGCACCTCGCGGGGAGGGGCTCAGCTGCAGATCCCACCCCAGGGCGACCGTCCGCTGATGGCGAGGGTGGCGATGGCGATGGCGTCCTGATCGGCCGGCGACACGGTGTTGGGGCGGACCCCGACGAGATCGCTCCGACCGCTGCGGGCGGCGATGCCGTCCCAGGTCGACTGCGAGTACTGGTAGGCCCCCATGTACTGACCGGAGCCGTCGACGATCGAGTAGTTCCCACCCGACTCACGGGCCCGCACACAGGCGAGGAACTCGGCGTCGGAGCCCGACACGACAGGGGCGGGAGGAGGCGGCGGCGGGGCGGGTGCGGCCGTGGTGGGCGGCGGGCTCCATCGCACCGGCGGGGTGGTGACGACCGGCGCGGCGGCCCGCACGGCAGGCGCGGACGCCGCGGCGACGGCCGGCGCGGTGGTCGGGACAGGGGTCGACGCGGCGGGATCCACCGCGGAGGATGAGGCGGCAGGATCGGGCGCAGTGTCGGGTTCGACAGCCGGCGCCTCGGTGACCTCGGCGCTCACGGCGGCCACGGGTCGTGCGCTGGAACCACCTGACCACAGGAGATCGAGCAGCAGCAGCGGCAGGCACACGAGTGTGACCACCACTGCAACAGTGAGCGAGCGCTGGGTCGGGGACGGCGAGGTGGAGGACAGAGGTGCAGCCTTCGGTGGGGGGCAGGACATGCCCGGGCCGAGGGCGCCGACGCTGCAGCAGCGATGGCCATGACTCCGCCCGGAGCCAGTGTCACCGTAGGAGGACCGTCACACGATCGCAACTTTTTCCTGCATGATCATGCAGGATTGTGGATCACTCCGGCAGTCGGTACACGGCGGTGGCGGTGGCCCAGGTGGCCTCGGCGAGTGCACCGAGCTGCACCCCCATGGCATCGGCGAGGACCTCGGCGACCAGCGGCACGAACGCCGGCTCGTTGGGTCGACCCCGGTGCGGCACCGGTGCCAGCCAGGGTGCATCGGTCTCGACGAGCACCCGATCGAGCGGGCACAGTGCGGCGGCCTCCCGCACCTCGGGAGCGCCCTTGAAGGTGATGATCCCGCTGAACGACAGATGGGCGCCGAGGTCGAGACAGCGTCGGGCTTCGTCGGGGCCGCCCGTGAAGCAGTGGATCACCGTGCGCTCGGGCATGCCGACCTCCTCGAACAGGGCGAAGGTCTCGGGCCAGGCGGAACGCGTGTGGACCACGAGCGCGAGATCGTGGTCCTTGGCCATGGCGATCTGGGCGGCGAACACCTCTGCCTGGGTGTCTCGGGGCGAATGCTCGTAGTGGAGATCGAACCCGCACTCCCCCACCGCCACGACCTCCGGGGCGCTCAGGAGCGCCTCGATGCCGTCGAGTCCGCCCGCTGCCTCATGGGGATGCACGCCGACAGTGGCCCACACCCCGGCGTGGGCCCGGGCGACCGCGATGCCCTCCATCGAGGTGGCGAGATCGCAGCCCACGGTGATGCAGCGCTCCACCCCGGCCGATCGGGCGGCGGCGAGCAGCTCGTCCACCGAGGGCGAGCCGTCGTCGGACCGATCGAGATGGCAGTGATCGTCGATCCAGCGCAGTGTCATGACGCCTGCTCGGGAGCCTTCATCCGCGGGAAGAGCGGATCGCCCTTGATGACCGGCAGACCGCCCGGGTAACCACCCCACGCAGCGGCGGCGGGGAGGCGCTGTTCGTCGGGTCGACCGGGCAGACCGATGCGCGACCAGACATGTGCGCAGGTGCCGGGCATGGCCGGCGTGGCCATGATCGAGACGATGCGGATGACCTCGAGGGCATCGCCCATCACGGCGTCGAGCTCGGGACCCGGTTCCATCTTCCAGGGCTCGTTGTTCTCGAGATGGGCGTTGGCGGCACCGATCAGGCGCCAGGTGGCCTCGAGCGCAGCGCTGGGAGCGAGATCGGCCCAGGCCTCGGTGGCATCGCGCAGGCAGTCGGCGGCCACAGCAGCCAGCGGCGAGGCCGGATCGGGAGCCGGGCCGGTGCCATCGCACTTCTTGCCCACCACCGTGGCCACCCGCGACAGGAGATTGCCGAAATTGTTGGCGAGATCGGTGTTGTAGCGCGTGACCATCGACTCGTAGGAGAAGTCGCCATCGGGGCCGAAGGAGTTGTCGCGCAGGAAGTGATACCGGAAGCCGTCGACGCCGAAGTCGGCCACGAGGTCAGCCGGGAAGATCTGGTTGAGACGGGTCTTGGACATCTTCTCGCCGCCGACCAGCAGGAAGCCGTGCACACCGAGGTGAGCGGGCGGCTCGAGCCCGGCGGCCATGCACATCGCCGGCCAGTACACGCAGTGGAAGCGCAGGATGTCCTTGCCGAGGAGATGGTGCACCGCCGGCCACCAGCGGGCGAACCGTTCGTCATCGGCGCCGTAGCCGATCGCGGTGGCGTAGTTGATGAGGGCGTCGTACCAGACGTAGAAGACATGTCCGTCGTCCCAGGGCACCGGCACACCCCAGGCGATGGAGGTGCGGGAGACCGAGACATCCTCGAGACCCTGCTTGATGAGGCCGAGCGCCTCGTTGCGCTTGCCACCGGGGATGACGCAGTCGGGGTTCGCGGCGTACCAGTCGAGCAGCGGCTGCTCGAACCTCGACAGCTCGAAGAACCAGTTGTCCTCCTCGAGCCATTCGACGGGCCGGCCATGGATCGGACAGTTGCCCTCCACGAGGTCGGCATCGTTGTAATAGGCCTCACACGGGACGCAGTACTGGCCGGCGTAGGTGCCCTTGCGGATGAAGCCGTTGTCGAAGATGGCCTGCATGAAGGTCTGCACCGAGGCGATGTGCCGGGGTTCGGTGGTGCGGATGAAGTCGTCGTTGCTGATGTCGAGCATCTGCCAGACCTCGCGGAACCGAGCGCTGGTGGCGTCGGCCTGCTCGAGCGGCGTGATGCCGTTGGCCTCGGCGGTGCGCTGGATCTTCAGCCCGTGCTCGTCGGTGCCGGTGAGGAAGAAGACGTCGTCACCGAGGAGGCGGTGCCAACGGGCGAGCGCATCGGCGGTGACCGTCGTGTAGGCGTGCCCGATATGGGGGACATCGTTGACGTAGTAGATCGGTGTGGTCACGTAGAAGGGGTTGGACACCCCGTCAGGCTACGACCCGGGCGCCGGGTCCGATGACCACCGGGCGGGAACGGGACGCGTCGGTTCAGGCGCCATCGACGAGCGCGATGGCCCGCTCGAGGTTCATCATCGCCCGATCGCCCATGGCCACCATGTCCGGACGACTCGGATCCCGCAGCGACCGCTGATGGATCCCCTCGAGCAGCACCGCCATGCGGAAGTTGTGGAGCACCCCGTGATAGGCGAGTTCGCCGGGATCGGGCAGACCCCGACGCGACCAGTAGTGGGCCCGGAGAGCGGCAGGGTCGGGCCAGCCCTCGCCGGCGATCGGACACCAGATCTCGCGGAAACCGGCGAGGTCGAGCATCGGATCGCCGATGGTGGCGGTCTCCCAGTCGACGACGGCGACGACTCGATGGGGAGCCTCGGCGGCGAGCAGGAGGTTGAACATGTGGAAGTCGCCGTGCATCAGCGAGGGCCCGAAGGCCACCGGCAGCTGGGCCTCGAGCCAGTCGCCCACCCGGTCGATGCCGGGCATCTCCCGGCCCCCGTAAGAGGCCAGCTGTCCGATCCATCGCGAGACCTGACGCTCATGGAAGCCATCGGGTCGACCGAGATCGGACAGACCGCCGGCCCGCCAGTCGAAGGCATGGATCGAGGCAAGGGCCTCGACCATGGCGAACGCGACCTGCTGACGAGCAGCGGCGGAGTCGATCGCCGGATCGAGCGGCGGCAGCGGGTTGAACCCCTCGACATGGGCCATGAGCAGGAAGCTCGAGCCGAGCACCGAGTGGTCGCGGCACAACGCCACCGCCGCCGGATGCGGGACATCCGAACCGGCGAGCGCACGCAGGATCCGGAACTCCCGGACGAGACCGTCCTCGGCCCGTTCCACCGCCACCCGGGTCGGGCGACGCAGCACGAGACGCTGCTCGCCGCGCTCGACGACGAACATCAGGTTCGAGGTGCCGGCCGTGAGCGGGGTGACCGTGAGCGACGACCCGACGGCGATCCCCTGCTCGTCCATCCATGCGCCCAGCGCCGCCTCGTCGAGGAGAGGCTCCCCATCTCCGGCATCGGGCATGGTCAGCCGCCGTCGAGCGCCAGCAGCGCCCCGGTCATGTAGGACGAGGCGTCCGAGGCGAGGAACAGCGCCGTACCGATGATCTCCTCCGGTTCGGCGATCCGACGGAGCGGCCGCGTGGCGGCGAACGCTGCGGCCTGTTCGGGGGTCGGGACGGCCTTCGAGAAGCTGTCGGTCATGAACGGGCCGCACACGATGGTGTTGACCCGGATGCCGAGCGGGCCGAGTTCGAGCGCGGCGGCCTGACCGAACGAGTTGAGGGCCGCCTTCGCGGCTCCGTAGACGGCGGTGAAGGGCGTGTTGCGCACCGAGGCGGTGGAGCTGATGTTGATGATCGAGCCACCAGCGGGCATCTGCGGGACGACCAGCCCGGTGAGGCGGACCGGACCCTTGAGATCGACGGCGATGGTGCGGTCGAAGAGTTCCTCGGTGATCCCTGAGATCGAGGGTGGGACCGGGGCGATGCCGGCGTTGTTGACGAGCACATCCACATGGCCGAACTCGGCGACGGCGGCGTCGACCAGCGCCGCGCACTGCTGCCAGTCGCCGACATGGCAGGACACCGCGATGGCCCGTCCACCCATCGACCGGATCTCCTCGGCCACCGGGGCACAGGCCTCGGCGGTGCGGCTCGAGACGACGACATCGGCGCCGGCAGCTGCGAATCCCAGGGCCATCGCCCGGCCCAGCCCGCGGCTCGCTCCGGTGATGAGCGCGACCCGCCCGTCGAGACGCAGCTCGGGCACGTGGCCCGTCGACGCTCCCGAGGGCCCCGTCATGGCAGCTCGATCCGGAGAGCAATCGCATCGGGATCACCGGCGAACCGGGAGACCTCGAACCGATACGACCCGCCCGGCACCGCCCAGGACCTCGAGGAGACCTCCCGGATGGCGAGCCGATCGATGGGCACATCGAGTGCGACCTCGACGGTGGCACCGACGGGGACCTCGACCCGCGAGAAGGCCACCAGACGCGGCGGGGCGTCGGGATCAGGGAGATGGACGTACAACTGCACGACATCGGCGCCGTCGCGGCCGCCGGTGTTGGCGATGCTCGCCCGGACGGTGATGACATCCTCGCCCACCGACGCTGCTGCGCCGGCCAGTGCGAAGGTCGTGTACGAGAGCCCCGACCCGAACGGGAACGCGGGCACCGCACCCACCCGGGCCAGATGCCACCAACCGTGCCAGCGGTCGTAGCGGAAGCTCGTGGCATCGCGATCGAAGGGCGGAAGATCCGCCTCATCGGCCGGGACGCTGAACGGCAGCCGGGCCGAGGGATCGACCCGACCGAGCAGCACATCGGCGAGTCCGTGCCCGGCCTCCGAACCTCCGTACCAGGCCTGCAGCACCGCCGGCACCGCGTCGATCCACTCGGTGCAGATGACTGCGCTGCCGGATTGGATCACCACGATCGTGCGGGGGTTGGCGGCGGCCACGGCGGCGATCAGTTCGACGTCGGCTCCGGGCAGACGCAGCGAGGACCGATCGCCTCCGGCGGCGAAGCCGTCGGGCCGAGCATGGATATGTGCCGGTTTCACCGCCGGAGGCTGCTCGGAGATCCAGCGCTCGAACCGGGCGACGACCTCGGGCTCGTCGGTGGGCGGGAACATCATCGGCAGCGACGGATCGGTCGCACCGATGTACTCGCCCTCGTCGAGGTACGTGTAGCCCACCACGACCACGGCGACATCGGCATCGGCGGCCACCGACGCCGCGAGCGCGGGATCAGCACCATCGGCATGCACCACATCGTCGAACGCCGCGCTGAGGCCGTCGAGGACCGAATGGCAGTCGAGATCCCAGACATCACTGGACCCTCCGTCGCCGAGGTTGATGCGATCGGCGAGACGACCGAGCACCGCGACGCGGGTCGACCCGGGCAGGGGCAGCACCGGCACCACGTCCACCGGTTCGTTGCGCAGCAGCACGATCGAGCGGCCGGCGACCTCACGGGCCAGGGCACGGTGTTGCGGGGCACCGAGAACATCGAGCGAAGGCGTGGGCGCCGAGAGCACGGCGTCGAAACGCAGCAGTGTGGCGATGATCCGTTCCACCGAGCGGTCGACCTGCGACCACGGAACTTCGCCGCTGTCCATGGCGGCGGGGAGGTGCTGGGCCCGCACCATGCGGTACGGCATCTCGATGTCGAGACCGGCGTCGACGGATCGGACGGCATCACGCATCCCGAAGATCCAGTCGCTGATGACGAATCCCTCGAATCCCCACTCGTCGCGCAGCACCCCGGTGAGCAGTGCACGGTTCTGTCCGGCCCATTCCCCGTTCACGCTGTTGTACGCCGACATCACCGAGGCCACACCCTCATCGATGATGCGACGGAAATGCGGCAGGAAGACCTCGTGGAGCGCGACCTCATCCACCTCGATGTCCACGCTGAACCGGGCGTTCTCCATGGAGTTGCAGGCGAAATGCTTCACGCAGGCCATCACATGACGCTGCAGCCCGCGGGTGAGCGCGGCACCGAGTTCGCCGACATGGTGCGGGTCCTCGCCATAGGTCTCCTGGGCGCGACCCCACGCCGGATGACGGAGGAGGTTCACGCAGACCGCACCGGTGAGATTCGCGCCGATCGCTCGCAGTTCGCGTCCGATGGCGTCGCCGATGCGTTCCTCGAGCTCGGGATCCCATGTGGCTCCCCGGGCCATCGAGACGGGGAAGGCGGTGGCATTGCCGACCACTGCGCCGCGAGGACCATCGGCGAACCGGATGCCGGGGATCCCGACCCGTTCCACCTCGGCGGCCGGGAACGGTGCCATGTGATAGCCGTCCGCACCGAGATGTCCGAGTCCGGCCCAGACCGGTGCGTCGCCGTCGAGGCACCACAGCTTCTCCTGCGCCGACATGCCCGCCACGATGGAACGGGCTGCCTCAGCCGCCGGAACGCCGTCGGCGACGGCGGCACGGGCGTCGGCGAAGGTGCGGATCTCCATCGGGTCTCAGACCTGCGCCCGGAACTGCCAGCCCCCATCGACCGCCACGATGTGGCCGGCGCTGGGTGCGGCGTAGTGGGTGCCGATCACCAGGGTGTCCTCACCGCTGAACTCTGCTCGCATCCGCTCGCGGGTGGCGATGCCCATGGCTCCGTCCCAGTCCGCGGCCATGCCCCATGAGGGCTCGGCCCACTGCACCGGATGATGGGTGGCGTCACCGGTGATGAGGGCACGCTCGCCGTCGGATTCGATGAGCACCGACATGTGGCCGGGCGAATGGCCGTGGGTGGGCACGAACCGCACCGAGGAGGTCAGAACATGATCCGGCTCGATGAGGTCGGCGAGACCGGCGTCCATGATCGGGGCGACGGTGTCGGCGATCGTCGAGGCGTAGCCGTCGTCGGTGACCGACATCCAGTGGTCGTGCTCGGTGCGACAGAACAGGTAGCGGGCGTTGGGGAAGGTCGGCACCTGACGGTCCCCTTCCGGCCGGGTGTTCCACCCGACATGGTCGAAGTGCAGATGGGTGCAGCAGACGATGTCGATGGACTCGACGGGATGTCCGGCGGCGGCCAGACGATCGGGGAAGGTGGGGTCACCGCGGAAACCCGGGATCCCGGGAACCTCGCGATCTCCCACGCAGGTGTCGACGAGGATGCGCAGACCATCGCTCTCGATGATGAGTGCATGGATGGACAACGAGGTCATGCCCGCGTCGTCGATGAAATGCGGCGCCAGCCAGTGCGAGTGGGGTGCGAGCGCCTCGACGGTGGCCGCCGGGAGGAGTCCGGAGAGCGGCAACGGCTGCTCCATCTCGGTGACCTTGGTGATCGTGACATCTCCGATGGTCCAGCGCATGGTCCCCCCTTGTTCGTGGTGGCGAATGAGTACCACGAACTCGTGGTCGTCGCGTGCCGGACGGAGCGGGGCTGCCGACGC
>CANFHM010000051.1 GCA_947446975.1 Microthrixaceae bacterium | reverse complement strand
TCCGGGCCAGGTGAACGACACCGGCGACCGACGACGGAACCGGGTGCGAGCCACCAACGACAGTGCGGCACGGAACCCGAGAACGGGAGCGAGGCCGGAGATCGCCCGTCGGGCCCTCCGCACCGACAAAACCGGCCGCCGCACCGCGCCTCGAACCGTCGCCCTCGTCCGGCGGCGGATCGTCTGCTCGGGGAGCGAGGCCTGCTGGGTCATCCGTACAATCCTTCCATGACAGCGACCGATGATCTTGCCCCACTCGACGCCACGGCGCAGGCCCACCTGGTGCGCACCGGACAGGCCTCCCCACTGGAACTGGTCGATGCGGCCATCGCCCGCATCGAGGCGCTGGATCCGCAGCTGAACGCTGTCATCCACCGCCGGTTCGAGCTGGCCCGGGTGGAGGCCACCGGTCCGCTCCCCGACGGACCGTTCCGCGGCGTGCCCTTCGTGCTCAAGGATCTGCACGCCTTCAGCGACGGTGATCCGCACAACGCGGGCGCCGCCTTCCTCAAGGACGCCGGCTGGACCGCACCGGCCGATGATCACCTCGTCGCCCGACTGCGCGCCGCCGGCGTCGTGTTCGTGGGTCGCACCAACACCCCGGAGTTCGGCACCACCATCACCACCGAGCCCACGGCGCACGGCGCCACGCACAACCCCTGGAACCTCGATCACTCCACCGGCGGATCATCGGGAGGTTCGGCGGCGGCGGTGGCGGCCCGTCTCGTCCCGGCCGCCCATGCCAGCGACGGTGGCGGTTCGATCCGCATCCCCGCCAGCGAATGCGGACTGGTCGGCCTCAAACCCACCCGGGCCCGGGTGCCGCTGGGCCCCGAGATCGGCGACTCCTGGGGCGGCGCGACCGTCCATGGCGTGGTCACCCGCACGGTGCGCGACACCGCGGCGCTGCTGGACGTGCTCAGCGGCCCGGTGCCCGGCGATCCCTATCCGGCCCCGCCGCTCCCCGGGCCGCTGCTGGCCGAGGTGGAGCGCGACCCCGGACGACTGCGCATCGGCGTCCTCGATCATCCGCTGCTCCCCGGTGTCGCCGCTGATCCCGACACCGCTGCGGCTGCTCGGCACGCCGCCGAACTGCTCTCCCGACTCGGACATCTCGTCACCGAGGACCATCCCGCAGCCATGTCCGAGCACGCATTCAGCGCCACGTTCTCCACCGTGGTCGCCGCCAGCGTGGCCCTCGACCTCGCCGTGTGGGGTGAGGCGCTCGGCCGGGAGATCGGTCCGGACGACATCGAGGAACGCAACTGGATGTTCGCCTCGATCGGGCGCGCCATCTCCGCCCCCGACTACCTCCGTGCCATCCACTGGCAGCAGGGCTGGACCCGCCGCATGGCCGAGTGGTGGCGCAACTCCCCCGACGACGACGGCTTCGACATCCTGGTCACGCCCGTGCTCAACGGGCCGCCGCCGGAGCTCGGGTGGCTCAGTGATCCGGTCGAGGGCCTCCAGCGGGTCACCGACATGATGCAGTTCACCGCCCAGTTCAACGTCACCGGACAGCCGGCGATCTCCCTGCCGCTGTGGTGGACCGAATCCGGTCTCCCGGTCGGCGTGCAGTTCGTGGCGCCGTTCGGACGCGAGGACCTCCTCGTGCGTCTGGCCGCCGAGCTCGAGGCCGCCAGCCCGTGGGCGGACCGACTGCCCGCCGTGCACGCCTGACCCTGACGACACTCCGATGGCGGGTTCGTGGGACGAACGCGACCCGTGCCCGTGCCCGCGACCGTGCCCGGACGCGGAGCGGCCCGGCGCCGAAGCGCCGGGCCGCAGTCATCCATGGGGTTGGAGAACTAGATCGCGGTCGAGAGGTCCTCTTCGACACCGGTGGCGTCGGAGGGGCTGATGAAGCGCCAGACGAGGCCGGCGATGGCCGCGCCCACGATCGGGGCCAGCCAGAACAGCCACAGCTGCGGGATGTAGTCGCCTCCGGCGAACAGCGCCTGGCTGGTGGATCGGGCGGGGTTCACCGAGGTGTTGGTGACCGGGATGCTGATGAGGTGGATGAGCACCAGCGCGAAGCCGATGGCCATCGGTGCGGCGGCGCCGACGGCCTTCTTGGCCGTGGTGCCGAGGATCACGAACAGGAATCCGGCGGTCATGACCACCTCGGTGATGAGTGCCGTGGCCATCGAGAATCCGCCCGGCGAGAGCTTGCCGTACCCGTTGGCGGCGAAGGCTCCGGCCTGGGTGTTGTCGATCGAGTAGCCACCCTTCTGACCCTTGGCGATCACGAGGATCACTGCCGCGGCGAGGATGGCGCCGATGACCTGCACGACCACATAGGGGACGACGTCCTTGGACGGGAACCGCTTGCCGATCCAGAGACCGACGGTGACCGCCGGGTTGAAGTGTCCGCCGGAGATGTGCCCCACGGCATAGGCCATGGTGAGCACGGTGAGTCCGAAGGCGAGCGAGACGCCGAGCAGTCCGATGCCGACGAAGGGCTTGCCGGCGTCGAAGCCGAAGACCGCGGCGAGCACTGCCGAGCCGCAACCGCCGAGCACCAACCAGAAGGTGCCCACCGCCTCGACGACGAGTTTCTTGCTGAGCTCCATCGATGATTCTCCGTTCGTGATGAGTGATCGTCCGTCCCGTCGGGAATCTGACTCCCATATGACGGACGTCACCATCGTAGGAGGCGGGATCACCCTGCCAGTGGATGCCGTTCACCCGGGGTGCGGGGACCCCGGTGGGCCGTGGCAACCTGAAGGGGTGACACTCGAACTCCCCGCCGCCACCGATCTGCGCACCCTGCTCTCCCTCGATGCCATGAGCCCGGATGTCTTCCTCGCCCCCAGCGGGTTCACCGGGTGGGGACGGCTCTACGGCGGCCAGGTCATCGCCCAGGGGCTCATGGCGGCGGCCCGCACCGTGGATCCGGCCCAGCACCCCCATTCGCTGCACGCCTACTACGTGCGCCAGGGCGACGAGCCGGCGCCGGTGGTGTACGAGGTGCAGCGCATCCGTGATGGTCGCTCCTTCTCCACCCGCCAGGTCGTGGCCTCCCAGGCCAACGGGGCGATCCTCAACCTCATCGCCAGCTTCCATGCGCCCGAACCCTCCGAGGAGCGCGACTCCAGCACGCTGCCGGCCGACACCCCGGCCCCCGAGCAGCTCACCGATGACGAGACTCCGCTGTTCTTCCAGACCCGGGCCATGCGCGATGACTTCGACATGGCCACGCTGGCCTGGATGCGCACCCTGCCCGACGATGATCCCGGCGACGACCCGGTGTTCAACGCATGTGCGCTCGCCTACCTCTCCGATGAGCATCTCCTCGGCGCCGCACTCACCGGCCACAGCCTCATCGGCGACTGGGACCGGTTGATGACCGCCAGCCTCGACCATGCCCTGTGGTTCCATCGCCCGGTCCGGGTGAGCGACTGGCACTGCTTCGTGCTCGAGGGGCAGGGCATGGCCGATGCCCGCGGCCTGTCCATCGCCAAGATCTTCGACCGCTCCGGACTCCACGTGGCCACCGCCACCCAGGAGGCGCTCGTGCGCCTCCGCCGATGATTCACCTGCTGTCCATCGAATTCCGCCCTCCCGCACCCCGATGGTGTGAGAAGGTCAGGGGGAACCGGCCAACCGGCGAACACCTCAACCACGGACCCATGAACCACGACCTCCGCACGATCCGATGACCGACACCACACGCGCCCCCGAACTGCGCAGCACCGACCATCCCGATGCCGTCCCGGCCCCGGCCACGGGCCTCGGCACCGAACGCCCCGAGGCCCTGCCGCCCACCGGCGGCCCCGTCGAGCTCGAACGCACCTTCGCGTTCATCGACATCTGCGGCTTCACCGCCCTGACCGAGCGCCACGGCCCCCGGCGCGCCATCCGCGCCCTCGAGGTGTTCCGCTCCGCCGTGAAGGAGGTCGCCGGTCGCCGGGGTGCCCGTGTCGCCAAATGGCTGGGCGACGGCGTGCTGCTCGTCGGCGTCGAGCCCGGCCCGATCGTGGCCACCGTCGCCGAACTCACCGGTCGGTTCGAATCCTTCGCCATCGACCTGCGGGCCGGTGTCGCCAGCGGAGTCGCCCTGCTGTTCGACGGCGACGACTACATCGGCCGACCCGTCAACCTCGCCGCCCGACTCTGCGATGAGGCCGGTCCCGGTGAACTGCTCGCCCACCCATCGGCCCTCGACGGTGTCCCGGAATGGGTCGACATCGGCGCACCCCGGGTGGTCGACATCCGGGGCGTCGGCGATATCGAAGGGGTGTGCGCCCTGCGGGTCGCACCCGATGTGCAGTTCCCACCGGAACCCAACCGCGAGACCGAACTCTGAGCTGCGTCGATCCTCACGGCCAAATCCTGCCCAACTCCTGACCGGATCATCCGGGTTCGGTATCGCAGACTCCTAGCGTCGGCTCCATGGGAGTCCCCCTGCGCCGCCCCGTCTCGATCGGTCTGCTGGTCACCTCGACGATCATGCTGCTGGCCGTGTCGCTGCAGCCGGCGTCGGCGCATGCACCGGCGCCGGCGGCAGTGAGCGCAGCGGCGATCAGTCGCTCCGTCGAGCCGTCGACCACCCCCATGAGCGGGGTGCCCACAGGCGTCCCCGACGTGGATCCCACCGCCCGCACCGAGGTGCAGGACCGGGGTCGGACGAAGGTGATCGTCCGACTGACCACACCCATCACCGGTGATGACCGCACCCGGGCGACGGCGAGCGACGCGGCCGCTGCGGACCTCCTGCGCACCCTTCCCGAAGGGAGCTACGAGATGGTGGTCGGCCCCGGCACCGTGCCGGTGGTGACCCTGTCGGTCGACCAGCACGGTCTGGCGGCACTGGCATCCTCGCCGCTGGTTGCCACGGTGGAGACCGACATCACCCTGCGCACGCACTCGATCGAGTCCGCCGACGTCCTCGGAGTGCAACGAGCCACCACCGCCGGATGGACCGGCGCCGGTCAGACCATCGCCGTGATCGACACCGGCGTCGATTCCTCGCATCCGTACCTGCGTGACGGCACTGTGCCCCGGACGATCGCCGAGGCCTGTTTCGCCTCGAACACCGCCACCACCCGATCCTCGTGCATCGGCGGCACACCGATGCAGCCGGATGCAGCACCCTCGCCCGGGTCGGCCCAGCCCTGCGATCTGCGTCTCTCGGCGTCCTGCGGACACGGCACCGCCGTCGCCGGGGTGGCGCTCGGTGGCACCGGCGTGGGCAGCGTCACGGGCGTCGCCACCGGCGCCTCCCTGATCGCCGTCAAGGTCTTCGGGAACGACCTCACCGATCCGTCGATCATCGGCGCCTCGTTGGCCGATGTGAACACCGCGCTCCAATGGCTCTACGACCGGCGGGCCGAGTTCCCCGGACTCGTGGCGGTCAACCTCAGCCTCGGTGGCGGGCGGAGGATCAAGGACTGCGGAGCCGGGTCGATGCAGGCCTACATCCATCAGCTCCGCACCGTGGGGATCGCCACGATCGTCGCCGCTGGCAACGACGCCTACGACGATGCGGTGGCCATGCCGGCGTGCGTCCCCGACGCAGTGGCGGTGGCGTCGATGGACGACCTCACGGCGGCTCGGTCACCGTCCTCGAACATGAGCGCCAAGGTGGCGCTGTTCGCCCCCGGCACCGCGATCCCGAGCGCCGACGCGGCGACCGGCGGTTTCAACTGGTTCTCCGGTACATCGCTGGCCGCCCCGGCCGTCACCGGCGCCTGGGCCGTGGTGCACCAGCGCTTCCCCGACATGACCGTCGACGACATCCTCGACCAGCTGCGCACCACCGGGACGCGGATCACCACCGACACCCCGGTGGCCCGGTATCAGACACCTCTCATCCGGGTGGATCTCGCCATGCGGCCGCCCGCCGGCGCCGCCTCGTTCCCCCCCACCGAACTCACCGCCGTGAGCCCCGCCCGACTCATGGACACCAGGGCCGAACCCACGATCGACTCGTTGTACCGCGACACCGGGGCGCTGAGCGGCGGCGAGACCCGCAGCCTGCGGGTCACCGGGCGGGGCTACATCCCCGCCGACGATGCCGCATCGGTCTCGATCAACGTCACCGTCGCCGACCCGACCGCCAGCGGCTATCTCACCGTGTTCAGCGGGGGTGGCGCCCGACCCACGGCCTCGAACCTGAACTTCACACCGGGCGAGATCACCGCCAACCTCGTGATGGTCCCGGTCGGGATCGACGGCACGATCTCGATCTACAACTCGAACGGCTCGACCGACGTGATCGTCGACGTGCTGGGCTGGTTCCCGAGCGCCGGGGACTTCCGGCCGCTCACCCCGGCCCGGGTCATGGACACCCGTGACGCCCCCACCGTCGATGGCCGCTTCGGCGGCACCGGCGCGTTCAGTCCCGGGGAGAGTCGCAGCCTCGTGGTGGGCGGGCGCGGTGGCGTCCCCACATCGGGGGCGGCTGCCGTGGCGCTCAACGTCACCGCGGTCGATTCCACCGCCAGCGGCTATCTCACGGTGCATCCCGGCGGCACCCCGCGGCCCACCGCATCGAATCTCAACTTCGGGATCGCCGAGGTGGTCCCGAACATGGTGATCACCCCGGTGGATGCCCAGGGGCGGGTGCAGCTGTTCAACTTCGGGGGACACACCGACATCGTCGTGGACGTGCTCGGATGGTTCCCGCACACGCCCACCTTCAGCGCCCTGCGGGCGGCCCGGCTGCTCGACACCCGGGGCGGACCCACGATCGACGGTCTCTCGACCGGCGGCGGCCCGATCCGCGGCGGCGCCCAGCTCGATCTGCGGGTCACCGGACGGGCCGGCGTCCCCGGCAGCGCGGTCGCCGCGGTGGTCATCAACCTCACCGTCACCGAACCCACGGCGAACGGCTTCCTCACCGTCTTCCCCAGCGGGATCCGGCGACCCCGGACCTCGAGCATCAACTTCACCACCGGACAGACCCTCGCCAACCTGGTGATCGCACCGGTCGGGGCCGACGGCCGGATCTCGATCTACAACCTGCAGGGTTCCACGCACACGATCGTCGATGTGCTGGGCTGGTTCGGCTGACCCGACCGCGTCACAGGCGCCGAAGTCTTACCGAGAATTGAGGTTTCTTCTCTTGGCCACCTACCCCATGAGGGGTACCGTTCGGCATGCCGAGAATCCACCGGATCCCTCCGTCGCGTCACCTCCTGCTTCCGCGCCGGCCGTCCGTCGCAGTCGTCGTTGCTCTGCTCGTCGCCTCGACGATGCCGATCGCCATCGCGGCGAACATCACGCCCGCCGCCGCCGCTCCTGCACCGGCCCAGTCCGCCCCCGCAGTGTCGAGCCCGTACGTCGACCCCGATCTCGACGCGCAGCTCACCGATGCCCCGACCACGACCGTGCTGGTGCGGCTGGCCACCGAGTTCACCGGATCCGACGCGGCCCGCACCACGGCCGCCCGTTCTGCAGTCGGCGCACTGCTGCGCACACTCCCGGCGGGCAGCTACGCCGATGTCGGCGACAGCGGGGTCCTGCCCATCGCCATCTTCCGGGCCTCGCGCGCAGCCGTCGACGTCCTTCGTCATTCCCCGCTCGTCACCTCGGTCGGCGTCGACCGCCCCATGGAGGTGGCCTCGGAGAACGCCCGGTTCCGTGATGGCGCCGCCAGCTCCAACGCACTCGGGTACAAGGGCGACGGCACCGTCGTGGCGGTCATCGACTCCGGTGTCGACACCACACACCCCTACCTGAAGAGTGGGAACACCTCGAAGGTCATCGGCGAGGTCTGTTTCGCCACGCCCGTGAACCAGGCCGCCACCGGCACCACCCCGGCGATCACCTTCCACTCGCCGTGTCCCGGCGGCGTCGCCATGTCCACCACTGCGGCGGCGGTGGCCGGTTCGGCCGGACCCTGCCCCTACGCCGCCAGCCCCTACAACGACACCACCAACGCCTGCGATCACGGCACCCATGTCGCCGGCGTCGTGGCCGGTGAGCCGGGTGTCAGCGGGTTCAACGACCTCAGCGGCGTGGCCCCCAACGCCCGCATCATCGCCATCCAGGTGTTCGGCTTCCTCACCATCGGCGGCACGCCCAGGGGCGTTTCCTCGAACGCCACCGACATCATCAAGTCCCTGCAGTGGCTCTACAACCGTCGCGCCGACTACCCCGGCCTGAGCGCGGTCAACATCTCGATCGCCACCATCGACATCGCAAAGAAGTCCGACAACTGCGATGTCCGCGACGCCACGATGAAGGCGGCGGTGGATCAGCTGCGTTCGGTGGGCATCGCCACCATCGCCGCCGCCGGCAACTCCGGTTGGGACGACGGCATGGGATCCCCGGCGTGTGTCACCACCACCGTCGGCACCGGAGCCATCGATGACACCACCGGTGCCCGGGCCAGCTTCTCCAACATCGGCAACTCCATCGAGCTGTTCGCCCCGGGTGCCAACATCGCATCGGCCTACCCGGGCGTCCCCTCCACTCCGAAGTACGAATCAGGCACCTCGCAGGCCTCGCCCGCCGTGGCCGGCGCCTGGGCGCTCATGCGTCAGAAGTACCCGAACTCGGGATCCACACCCAAGACCGTCACCGAGATCCTCGAGCTGCTCAGATCCACCGGCACCACCGTGACCACCACCGTGTCGCTCACCAACGGGCCGGTCACCTACAGCGCACCTCGGGTGAACATCGAGAAGGCGCTCGGCGCTCCTGAGCCCACGCGCATCGCGGCGGGCGGCAACTTCAGCTGTGCCCGCGATGGCGACACCACCGTCACCTGCACCGGCGGCAACGAGGCCGGACAGCTCGGCAACGGCACCACCGTGGCCTCATCGGTGCCGATTCGCGTCCCCGGCCTCACCGATGTCACCAACCTCGCCGTGGGCGGGGCGTTCGCGTGTGCATGGCTCGGCAGCGGATCAGCCCGCTGCTGGGGCCTCAACGCCAGCGGGCAGCTCGGCGTCGGCACCACCACGAACTCCTCCTCGCCCGTCACCGTCACCTCCGACGGCACCACGCCACTCACCGGGATCACCGCGCTCGGCGCCCGCGGCAGCGCCGTCTGCGCCGTCATCAACGGTGGCGCCGCCGGCACCGTGAAGTGCTGGGGGGACAACTCGAGCGGACAGCTCGGTGATGGCACCACCACCTCGCGCTCGCTGCCGGTCCAGGTCATGGCCAGCGCCGGTGTGCCGCTCACCGGCGTGAAGAACATCTCGATGGGCAACGTCTCGGCCTGTGCACTCATGAACTCCGGAGCGGTGCGCTGCTGGGGGGCGAACACCTACGGCGGCCTCGGGAACAACTCCCTCGTGTCGAGCAACTACCCCGTGGCGGTCTCCGGGATCACCGGCACCACGGTGAAGGCCTCCACCGTCCGGGTGGGCAACGGCTTCGCCTGCGCCGTGCTCAGCACGGGTTCGGCCCGATGCTGGGGCCGCAACAATGTGGGTCAGCTGGGCAACAACACCACCACCGACTCGAAGGTCCCGGTCAATGTGCTCGGCCCGCTCGGCGCCGTGCTCACCGGGGTCACGGCGCTGCAGCCCGGTACCCAGCACGCCTGTGCCATCGCCACGGTGAGCGGCATCTCGAAGGTGCTGTGCTGGGGCAACAACGCCGACCGTCAGCTCGGCAACGGGTCGGTGAACCGCTCGGTGGCCACCGCCACCTTCGGGACCAGCACCGATGGCGCCCTGGCTCTCGGCTGCGGTCCCGGCCATACGCTCGTGGTGGTGACCAACGCCGTGGTGGCGTTCGGCAAGAACACCAACGGCCAGCTCGGCATCGGGATTGTCACTCCGATCTCCCCGACCTGGGCACTGCGGTTCTGAGAGCCTCCACCCGTCTCGCCGGGGGATCCGGTGTCGCCCCGAGCGGGGGACGACACCGATCGATCACCCGGCGATCACTGGCCGATCACCGGGTGATCACCGGGCGATCCACACCTCGGTGAGCCGGAACACGCCACCGCCGAAGGGCCGAGCCGCCGCCCCACCGGGGAGCGTGATGCTGCCGATGTTGCGCACCTTGGTGCCAGCGCCGATCGCCCACTGGGAATGCGACAGCCAGATGTAGGGGATCAGCTCGGTCTGACGTCGCTGGAGCTCGGCGTAGGCCTGCTTGCGGACCTCGATGTCGGCCGATGCCCGGGCCCGATCCAGCGCGGCATCGATCTGCGGATCCTTCAGACGTGCGGCGTTGAGCGCAAGCAGACCGGTGGCATTGCGACCCGTCCACCACACGTAGTTCACATCGGGATCATCGCCACCGAACTGCCGCCACAGGGCCACCTGCAGCTTGCCGGTCACTGCGTCGGCGACGAACTTGCTCTGCTCCTCGGACTGCTGCTGCACCGTGACCCCGCACCGACCCCACTGCTCGGCGAGCAGCGAGGTGATGGCCAGATAGGTGGGCACCGGGTTCGTGGTGAGCGTGACCGTGACCGGACCACCGGTCTGGGCCTTCACCTCGTCGATCAGCGCGGTGCCGGCGGCCACATCGTTGCGGGGGAAGTTCGTGTCGACGTAGTACGGCGAATCCTTGGCGAACTGACTGTCGGCGACGTAGGCAGCTGGAGTCTCGCTGGCGGCCAGCACCGGGTCGATGTCGGTGCAGAGCGCGAGCGCCCGGCGCACACGGACGTCGTCGAGCGGGGCCTTCGAGGTGTTGATCAGCAGCATCGCCTCCTCGGACTCACCGCGGTCATAGACGATCTGGGCGTGCCCCGACTCCGACTCCGAACGAAGGCGCTCGATCGAGCCCCATTCGGACACGACCATCATGTCGAGATCACCGCTCAACAGCGCACTGACCCGGCTCTGCGGATCCACGACGGGACGGAACTCGAGCGAGTCGAGGTACGGGAGCTTCGTGCCCCGGGCATCGGTGCGCCAGTAGTTCGGGTTGCGGGTGCCGCTCCAATGGTTGTCGGGCACCCACTCCTTCTGGATGAACGGGCCGGTGCCGATGGGCTGGTTCGACGACGCCGGCTTGGAAGCGTCGAGCTGCGCGGGGGCGGCGATGAATCCGATCTGCCCCGAGAGGGTCGAGGGCAGCGAGGCCCATGGGTCGGCCGCCACGAGGATCACCGTCATGGGATCGGAGGGATCGACCTCCACCGAGGTGAGGTTGGCGAGCGCGGCGCCGGTGAGAGCATCGGCACGCACGGCGTTGAGATCCTTGGCGACCGCAGCTCCGTCGAGCGGCTGACCATTGGTGAAGCTGATGCCGGAACGCATGGTGATCCGCCAGGTACGGAAATCCGCGCTGGGCGTGAAGGACTGGGCGAGATAGGGCTGCACATTCCCCTCGGCGTCGAAGGCTGCGATCGGGTCGAAGACGGCGTCGGCGACCATGTAGCCCGACGCCGCCCATCGGTTGGCGGTGGGGTTGAAGCCATCCGATTCGGCCTCGAGCCCGAACACCACGGATCCGCCGGCGGTCGGTGTCCCCGTCGAGGCCACCGTGACATCGGTGGTGGACCCCACCTTCTCGGTGGTGGCGGTGCTCGATCCGCCGCACGCAGCGGCGCCGAGCGCGATCGCCATGAACAGTGCAGTACCTGCGACCCACCTGCGGGTTGACCTCATCGGATCCATCGCCACTTCTCCTTGGTCGTCGATCCTGCGACCGCCCCCCGGATCCGGCGGGCGTGATGCAGGTGGGGCGAATAGTAGGAGCGCCGCCGATCCGATGTCGGGAGGATCGAGCAGGACCGGCTTGGTGATGCACCGACCGGGGCCGCTATGATTATCCGGCTGCCCCGGCTCGCCCGGCAGCATCAGCGTGACACCGGCCCCCATCGTCTAGCGGCCTAGGACACCGCCCTCTCACGGCGGCAGCACGGGTTCAAATCCCGTTGGGGGTACCACGCAGCACCAGGAGGGGGCAGATGAGCGATCGGGGAACTCTTCCTGAACGCACATCGGATGTTCCGCAGCACGGTCATGGTCCGCAGAGCGGTCATGGTCGACTCCGCGGACTCGACGGGCTGCGCGGTCTGGCGGTCATCGCCGTGGTCGTCTTCCACCTGTGGCCCTCGGTGCTGCCAGGTGGGTTCCTCGGGGTCTCGGTGTTCTTCACCCTGTCCGGGTTCCTCATCACCCGCGGTCTGCTCGAGGAGCATGACCGCACCGGCACCATCGGGCTCCGACACTTCTGGGGCCGGAGACTGCGCCGGCTCTGGCCGGCCTCGGCGGCCTGTCTGGCGATCATCGTGGTGGTCTGGTTGGCCGCCGGGTGGATGACGAGGTCAATCTCGCTCGATGTGGACGCGTCGTTCCTGCAGGTGGCCAACTGGCGGTTCCTTGCCACCGGGAAGGCGTACGGCCTGGCCGACCCCTCCCCCGTCGCCCATTTCTGGTCGCTCGCCATCGAGGAGCAGCTGTACCTGATCGTGCCGGTGATCGTGCTGGTGGCCGGACGCCGCACCCGCCATCTGGTCCTGGCGTTCGGCCTGCTCATCGTGATCTCCGTGCTCGACACCCGCCTCGAGGCCGGCGACGCAGCGGTCGTCTACTACTCCACCATCACCCGTGCCGCCGAGCTCGGTGCCGGGGCGCTGCTGGCGGTCATCGTGCGCCGCCTCCCGGTCACGACAGCGGGACGGGCCACGAACGCCGCACTCGGCGCTGCCGGGGCACTGGCGATCGCAGCCCTTGCGGCGCTCACCGTCCGCACCTCGCTCGGCACCGACGCCTACTACCGGGGAGCGCTCAGCGCCATCGCCCTGCTGTCGGTCGCGGCGATCGTGGGCGCCATCTGGTCGCCGACGCTGTCGCGGCTGCTGTCGGGGCGAACGCTGGTGTGGTTCGGCGCGGTGTCCTACGGCATCTATCTCATCCACTGGCCGGTCCTGGTGGCGCTCGAGCACACGTCCCTGCCGGCCCCCATCCGCCCCTGGCTCACCCTCGCCATCACACTCGTGGTGGCACCGATCTCCCTGCGGCTGCTCGAGGAACCCATCCGCCTGCGCCGGATCGATCTGCGACAGTTCGCACCCTGGGCCATCGGACTCACCGTCGTCATCGGGATCGGCACCGTGATCGGCCTGGGCATCACCCCGGCGTCCTCGATCGACTTCGCCGCGGCGAAGAAGCAGCTCGATCAGCGAGGGACCACCTCGGGAACCCCGCCCACGGGCCCGGTGCCCGCCGATGCGGCGCTCGGCACGCCGCAGCTTCCGGTGCGAGCGGCGATGTTCGGTGATTCCACCGCCGTGATGCTGAGCATGGGTCTCGGATGGAACGAGCCCGGGATCAAGCCCTGGTTCGGGAGCGCCGACATCGGATGCACCATCGGGCGTGGCGGACGCATCCGCGGCGACGCCACGGTGGGCGATGATCCGACCGCTCCGGCCACGAACTGGGAGAAGCGCTGCGACTGGACCACCCGATGGCCCGACACGGTGCGGTCCGACGGCGGTCTCGACGTGGCGCTCATCCTCATCGGGAACTGGGACATCGCCGGGCGACGCGTGCCGGCGCTCGGCGACCGTTGGTCCACCATCGAGGACCCCGACCATGCCGCCTGGCTGCGCACCGAGGCCGAGACCGCGGTGGATTCCCTGCACGCGGCCGGTGCGGCGCATGTGCTGTGGCTCACACTGCCCCCCACCGCCGGCAACGCCCCGTCGCGGCGACTCGAACTGTTCAACGAGATGGTCGATGCGATCGCCTCGACGCGACCATGGATGCAGCGACCCGACTACGCCGGGTATCTCGCCGGGCTGGAACCGGGACACGATCCCCGACCCGACGGCATGCACGTCACCATGGCGACGACCAGCGGGGTCTGGGAGGACTGGCTCGATGCGGTGGTGATCGACGCCGCCCGATCGGACTGAGCCGTCGCAGGTGTCGCCGGGGTCCGCGGTTCCGTTAGTGTCTTCGCTCTGTGGAGACCGCCGATCGGTGGTCCGTCATCTCAGGGGAACCCATGGCACTCGAAGGAATCAACCTGCTCGACCTCGACCGCTTCCAGCGCCTCGAGCACTACGAGATGTTCGACCGTCTGCGCGCCGAGGCGCCGGTGAGCTG
>CANFHM010000050.1 GCA_947446975.1 Microthrixaceae bacterium | reverse complement strand
GAACTCGGCCTCGAGCGCAGGGACCTCGGCAGCGGCGCCCGCTTCGGGTTCGCGGCGATGCTCCTGGTGCTCGTCGTGGTGGTGGTCGCTGCGCTGATCCCCGCGACCGCCTCGTTCATGGACGACGATCGGGTGAAGGTCGGTGCGGGAGGGCTGCTCCATGAACTCGTGCTGTCGATCCTGATCGGCACGGTGATCCCCGAGGAGCTCCTCTTCCGTGGTGTCATCCTCGGGTCGGCGATGGATCGATGGGGGACCGGTCGTGGGGTGATCGCGTCGTCGTTGCTGTTCTCCACATGGCATATCGCTCCCACACTGTCCACCGCTGGTGGCAACGCCGAACTCTCCGACGCGGCGTCCACGCTCGCCGGGCGATCCGCGCTGGTGGCCGGAGCGATGCTCACCACGTTCGTCGCCGGTCTCGTGTTCGCCTGGCTCCGACTGCGTTCCCGCAGCCTCCTGGCCCCGGTCATCGCCCATCTCGCCACCAACGGCGTGGCCTTCACCGTGGCATGGTTCGTGGCCGGCTGAGACCAGTCGCTGCGATTCGGCCGACCCCGCTCCCGTGGGCGAGAATGGCCGCCGCCCGCTGCTGGAGGAACCGACGGAAATGAGTGAGAAGCGATGAGTGTCGATCTCGGCCTGTCCGCCGATCAGGAGGCCATCGCCGACCTGTTCGGCGGGTTCTTCGCCAATGAATCGCCCACCACCGTGGCCCGTGCGGCGGAGCCGTTCGGGTTCGACGCCGACCTGTGGGCCAAGCTGATCGAACTCGGAGCGCCCGGCATGGGCAGCGCCGTCGAGCATGGAGGCGGAGGCGCATCGCTCTCCGATCTCGTGGTGGTGGCCGAGGCATTCGGCCGGGCCATCGCGCCGGTGCCGCTGCTCGAGCACCTCGCCGCTGCGCTCGTGCTCACCGACGCCGATGTGATCTCCGGCGACGCCATCGCCACCGTTGCGGTGCGCCCCGCCGATGCCGCCGGGGTCTGGCACCTCGTCCCCGCCGGTGCCGTGGCCCATGTGGTGGTCGGCCTGGATGGTGACGAACTCGTGGCCGTCCGCTCCACGCCACCCATGGTCTCGCCGCGCAACCACGCCTCGGCGCCGCTCGCCGACCGTTCCGCCCGTGAGGGGGAGCGTGTGGTGCTCGGCACCGCCGCGGCGTTCGCTCCCGTGCTCGATCGCTGGAAGGTGCTCACCGCTGCTGCGCTCGTCGGGGTCGCCGATGCCGCCATGGCACTCGGTGTCCAGTACGTCATGGATCGCCAGCAGTTCGGGGTGCCGGTCGGATCCTTCCAGGCCGTGCAGCACGGGCTCGCGGATCTGCCGGTGATGATCGACGGCGGCCGACTGCTCACCCACAAGGCCGCATGGGCCATCGACAGTGGCGATGCCGGCATCAACGACTGGCGGCTCAACGACATCACCGACGGCTCCACCCTGGCCTCGATGGCCTTCGTGTTCACCACTGATGGCGCCGCGCTCGCCACCGATCGTTCGCTCCACTACCACGGCGGCTACGGCTTCTCCGAGGAGTACGACATCCAGCTGTACTACCGCCGGGCGCGGGGCTGGTCGCTCGTGCTCGACGATCCATCCATCGAATGTCTCAACCTCGCCGATCGCCTGTTCGGCCCCCGAGGAGCCTGATCATGGATTTCTCCCTTTCCCCCGAGACTCTCGAGTTCCGTCAGACGATCCGCGACATCGTGGACCGCACGGTCACACCCGAGGTCATCGACCGCATGCACACCAGCGGTACGTTCGCCTCGCCGGAACTCAACGCCGAACTCGGTCGCCACGGATTCTTCGAACGAGCGGTGCCGGGCCTCGGCAAGGGTGATCCCATCGAGCTGTGGGTGCTGTTCAACGAGCTCGAGAAGGCCGGCGCCCCCTATGACGGCCCGGCGGTGGCGCTCATGATCGCCGGCGTGGTCAACGCGCTCGGCACCGATGAGCAGAAGGCCCGCATCATGCCCTCGATCATCTCGGGCGAGGCCATGGTGGCCATGGGTTACTCCGAGGCGGACTACGGCTCCGATGTGGCGTCCATCAAGACCCGTGCCGTCAAGGACGGCGACGAATGGGTCATCAACGGTTCGAAGATGTGGACCACCATGGCGCAGGCCGCCAAGTGGCTGATCCTGCTCACCCGCACCGATCTCGACCTGCCCAAGCACAAGGGACTCACCATGTTCCTGCTGCCGATGGACACGCCGGGCATCACCGTCGAACCCGTGCACACACTGGGCACCGAGGTCACCAACGCCACCTACTTCGATGATGTCAGGGTCGGCGATGAGGCCGTGCTCGGCGGGGTCAACAACGGCTGGCGCACCATGACCACCGTGCTCGCCTTCGAGCGCGGCGTCATGGGTGGCTCCAACGCCGCCGTGCCGCTGCTGCGCCACTTCCACGACTGGGCCGCGTCGATGGGCCTGCTCGACAGCGATGTCGTGCGCGAACGTCTCGCCCGGTCGGTCATCGACATGCAGGTCGCGGCCCTGCTCACGCAGCGGTCGGCCTGGATCGCCGCATCAGGTGGCATGCCCGGTCTCGAGGGTTCGATGACCAAGGTCTTCGCCGCCGAGGCCTATCAGCGGATCTCGCGATGGTGTCAGCAGATGGCTGGTCCGGCGGGTCTGCTGCAGTTCCATGAGCAGGGTGCAGCCGGTGAAGGCTTCGTCGAGTACGACGCCCGTCATTCCCCGGTGGTCACCATCTACGGCGGTACCACCGAGATCAACCGCAACAACATCGCCGAGCGCCATCTGGGACTCCCCAAGTCGCGTTGACGCACCCCTCGGACGATCGTCCGGTCATCGTTGACCCACCTCTGTAACGGCGATACGGTGACGGCGTTGTGGTGCCCGTCGGTCAGCGATGGGTGCCCGGGGGAATCACCGAAGGGGAGTCATGGGAACTGTCGGTTCCGGCGCCGATGAGCGCTATGTCGTCATTTCCGCCGACGGCCACGCCGGCGCGAACATCGCCGATTACCGGCCCTATCTCGAGTCGAAGTGGCATGCCGAGTTCGACGAGTGGGCGGCCACCTACGAGAACCCCTATGACGATCTCGAGGGCGACCTCGGGGGACGCAACTGGGATTCCGCTCGTCGACTGGCCGATCTCGAGGCCGACGGCATCGTCGCCGAGGTCATCTACCCGAACACCATCCCGCCCTTCTATCCGAAGACCTCCCTCACGGCGCAGCCCCCGGCACTCACCACCGCCGACGCCGAGCGTCGATGGGCCGGCCTGAAGGCGCACAACCGCTGGCTGGTCGACTTCTGCAACGACACCCCCGGACGACGTGCCGGTGTGGTGCAGATCAACCTCCTCGACATCCCCGGCTCCATCGAGGAGATGCGCCGGGCGAAGGATGCGGGGCTCTTCGGCGGCGTGCTGCTGCCCGGCACCCCTCCGGGGCTCGGCGTCCCGCAGCTGCACGATGCCTGTTACGAGCCGCTGTGGCAGGCCTGTGAGGAGCTGGAGATGCCGGTGAACCACCACACCGGATCCGCCGCTCCCCCCATGGGTCCCACACCACAGGACACCATCATGTTCCTGCTCGAGGTGTCCTGGTACGCCCACCGGGCGCTCTACCAGCTCATGATCGGCGGGGCACTCGAACGACATCCGGATCTGCAGCTGGTGTTCACAGAGCAGGGCACCGCCTGGGTGCCCGATGAGCTGGCCCGGCTCGATTACTTCTTCGCCCGACTCGGCTCCGGCGACGGTTCCCAGGAGTCCGTGTGGGGCGCCGAGGTCATGGGCGGACTCACCCTCACCCCGAGCGAGTACTGGGCCCGTCAGTGCCATCTCGGAGCCAGCTTCATCCGTCAGCACGAGGTCGGCTTCCGGGATCGTGTCGGCACCCATCGCATCATGTGGGGCTGCGACTATCCGCACCTCGAGGCCAGCACGCCCTACTCCCGCGAGCAGCTCCGCTTCGCGTTCGAAGGCCTCAGCAGGACCGAAATCGAGATGATGACCTGCGACAACGCGGCGGCGCTCTACGGCTTCGACGTCGATGCGCTCCGCCCCGTCGCCGCACGGTTCGGACCCCTGGTCTCGGAGATCTCGACACCACTCGCCCCGCGCACCCTCGCGCGTGAGGCGATCAAGAGCCCGGGTTTCATGGGCTACGAGTTCGCAACGGACTGAAGGAGAACACCATGGAATTCGCCGACAACGACCCGTATCTGATCATCGCCGCCGACAGTCACGCCGGGCTGCCCACGGCCCAGTACCGGCCCTATCTGGAGTCGAAGTATCACGCCCAGCTCGACGACTTCCTCGCCGAGCAGCATGAGCTCATCGAGGCATCGAACCGACTCGGTGTCCGCGACGACAAGTACGCGAAGAAGTGGTTCGAGGATCACGATGAGGAGCTGGCCGGTGGCTGGGACGCCATCAAGCGCGACCAGACCCTCGACTCCGACGGTGTGGCCGGCGAGGTCGTCTACCCCGATGCCGACGCGGTCGAGAGCCGCACCGCCGTGCCCTTCGGTGCCGGTCTCGGACTCTCCGGTGATCTCGACCCCGAGCTCGGTCTGGCCGGCGCCAAGGCGCATAACCGCTGGCTCGCCGATCTCTGTTCGGTGAGCCCCGAGCGTCGTTGCGGTGTGGCGCTCGTGCCCATCACCGGACCCGTCGAGGATGCGCTCGCCGAGATCCGCTGGGCCAAGGAGCATGGCCTCGGTGCGGTCATGATCCCCGCCCGCTGGTGCAACCAGCTGCCGTACCACGAGCGTCGCTACGACCCCATCTGGGCGCTGTGCGAGGAGTACGACATGCCGATCGTCACGCACTCGGGCTCGGCCCCGCGCGAGGAGTACGGCGATCTGCTCGGCATCTACGTCACCGAGGTCACCTGGTGGCCGGCGCGTCCCATGTGGTTCATGCTCTGGTCGGGTGTGTTCGAGCGGTTCCCGAATCTCAAGTTCTGCGCCACCGAGGGCGGCTGCTGGTGGCTGCCGCAGCTGCTGTGGTTCTGGGATCGCCTCTGGATGGGGCAGAAGGGGTCCGACAAGCTCAAGTCCGGCGCCTTCAGCGGCATGGTCGAGATGCTCCCGAGCGAGTACATCGATCGCAACTGCTTCACCGGTCTGGCCAACGTGAAGCGTCGCGAGCTCGGTCAGCGCTACGAGATCGGCATCGGCAACATGCTGTGGGGCACCGACTTCCCGCATCCCGAGGGCACCTGGCCCAACACCCACGAGTGGCTGAAGAAGACCTTCTACGACATCCCGATCGACGAGACCCGCGTGATGCTCGGTCTCAGCGCCGGCGAGGCCTTCGGTTTCGACATGGACGCACTGCGGAAGATCTCCGAGAAGATCGGGCCCACCCCGACCGATCTCGGTCAGCTCGGCGAGGGGCGCACGGCGCAGATGCTCACCGATCGATGGGCCCCGGTGAAGGAGGTCGGTCGCCACTGGCTCACCGGCAACGACTTCCCGCTCATCCCGCAATGATCCGCTGATGGCCGCAACCACGCGGGTCGCAACCGGGCGGGTCGCAACCGGTACCTCGTCACGCACATCGTCGGTCACCGCCGACGATGTGCTGCGCGCCGCCGGGCGCATCGTGGAGCGTCATGGCGTCGACGCACTCACGATGCGGCGACTCTCCGACGATCTCGGCGTGGCAGTCACCTCCATCTACTGGCATGTGGGCAATCGTGATGCCCTGCTCGACGGCCTCGTCGATCGGCTGCTGGCCCGCATGGAGACCCTCGTGCCCTCGGGCGACACGCCGACCGAACGCATCGCGTCGTTGGCCCGGCAGCTGCGCACCACACTGCTCGAACGCCAGCATCTGGTCGGCCTCGCCCACGAGCGGGATCGCACACCGGCGATGTTCCTGCCCGTGCAGCTGGCGATGGCCACCGAACTGGCCGAGATCGGCCTCACCGGTGCCGACGCCGCCCTCGCCCTGCGCGGTCTGCAGGTGCATGTCATCTCCTCGGTCCTGATGGAACGGGCCGGCGCGCGCAGCGCCAGCCATGGCACCCTCGACGCCGACCTCTGGCCCATCGACCATCCCGACCGCGAACTGGTCGCCTCGCTCAACGATCCCGCCGATTACGCCACGGTGTTCGAGTACGGACTCGATGCACTGCTGCGCCGGATCCTCACACCCTGAACCCCATTCACCACCACGCAGGAGAACGCAGTCATGTCCGACACCAACGACACCTATGAGGCCATCGACACACCATGGCGTCGCAGCCCCGAGGAGCTGGGCGCCAGCCTCGGCGCATGGGTGAGCCGGGTGCTCATGCCCGGTGCCACCGTCAGCAATCTCAGTCAGCCCGGCAACGGCATGTCGAGCGAGAGCATGCTGTTCGACGCCACGCTCGACGGTGTCACCGAGCAGTTCGTGGCGCGCCTCGCACCGCAGCCGCAGTTCATCCCGGTGTTCGAGACCTACGACATCGACATGCAGGCGAAGGTCATGCGGCTGGTGGGGGAGCGCACCTCGGTTCCCGTGCCCGTCGTCGCCGCTGTCGAGCTCGATCCCTCGGTGCTCGATGTGCCGTTCCTCGTGATGCGTCGTCTGCCCGGCGATGCACCGAGCGATGTGCCGCCCTATGTCTTCGACGGCCCGATCCTGGCCATGTCCGACGACGAGCGAGCCGAGATGCAGCGCAACGCCGTACGCACGCTGGCGGAACTGCACACCATCACCGTCGACAACGCCGATCTCTCCTTCCTCGAGCGCCGGGCGTACGGCACCGATGCGCTCGATCAGCATCTCGGCCATGAGCGCCACTACTACGAGTGGGCCCGCGACGGGAAGACCTTCCCGCTCATCGAGCGCACGTTCGCGTGGCTCGAGGCCAACCGCCCCACCCTCACCGGACCCACGGTGCTCAACTGGGGCGACGCCCGTCT
Source organism: Microthrixaceae bacterium (assembly GCA_947446975.1). Lineage (GTDB taxonomy): Bacteria > Actinomycetota > Acidimicrobiia > Acidimicrobiales > Acidimicrobilacustridaceae > Acidimicrobilacustris. The sequence goes on along the minus strand of CANFHM010000050.1, from coordinate 7,466 downwards.
CGGCAACATGATGTTCGAGGGTCCCACCCCCACGGCGGTCCTCGACTGGGAGATGGCATCGGTGGGTCCCGCCGAGGTCGATCTCGCCTGGATGATCTTCCTGCATGCGTTCTTCCAGAACATGGCGGTGACCTACGGGTTCCCGGGTCTTCCCGATTTCATGACCCGGGAGTCCATCGCCGCGCAGTACAGCGACCTCACCGGTCGACCCGTGGAGGCGCTCGAGTGGTTCGAGGTGTTCGCCGCACTCCGGTTCGCCACCATCTCCACCCGCACGAGCCTCCGCTCGATCATGTACGGGCAGATGGAACAGCCCGACGATCTCGACGATCTCATCATGTTCCGCCCGCTGCTCGAGCAGATGCTCGACGGCACCTACTGGTCCTGATCCCAACCCGCAGAGAGGCACACCACACCGTCATGTCCGACATCACCGACGAACTCGATCAGCTCTACCGCCCGGTCTTCCCGGCGGATCTGATCATCGATGCGCTCAACAAGAACCTCGACTCGCCGGCGGTGTTCATCGGCGACCGCACCATGACCGCCCGTGAGATGCGCGATCAGGTCAGCTGCTACTCCCAGGCGCTCCGGTCCAAGGGCATCGGTCAGGGGAGCCAGATCTCCGTGCTGGCGCTCAACCGGCCCGAGGTGCTGTTCAACATGGCCGCCAACCAGGTCAACGCCACCCGATCCACGCCGTTGCACCCGATGGGCTCGCTCGAGGATCAGGCCTATGTGCTCGGCGACTGCGGCGCCGAGGCGCTGGTGTTCGATCCCGACAACTTCACCGATCGCGCCCGGGCGCTCGCCGAGCTCGTGCCCACCATCAAGCACTTCCTGTCGCTGGGCCCCTGCGAGTTCGGTGAGGATCTCCATGCGCTGGCCGCGACGTTCACCCCGCAGCCGCTCGTGGCCCCGCTGGTCAACGCCGAGGATCTCGCCGGGATCGCCTACTCCGGCGGCACCACCGGCAAGCCCAAGGGCATCATGAGCACCTATCGCAGCGGTGCCACCATGACCACCATCCAGATGGCCGAATGGCAGTGGCCCGATGAAGTGCGGTTCCTCATCTGCACCCCGCTGTCGCATGCCGGCGCGGCGTTCTTCACGCCCACCCTGCTCAAGGGCGGTTCGCTCACCGTGCTCCCCGGGTTCGATCCCGAGAAGTTCATGCAGACCGTCGAGACCAATCGCATCACCTCGACGATGCTCGTGCCCACGATGCTCTACGTGCTGCTCGATCATCCGAGGTTCGACCAGTACGACCTCTCGAGCCTGCAGACGATCTTCTACGGCGCGGCGGCCATCTCGCCCACCCGACTGTCGGAGGCCATCCGACGCATGGGGCCGATCTTCTTCCAGTTCTACGGCCAGGCCGAGTGTCCGATGACGATCACCGTGCTGCGCAAGGAGGATCACGACCCCGACAACCTCGCCCGTCTGGCCAGCTGCGGACGTCCGGTGCCCTGGGTGCATGTGGCGCTGCTCGACGACGACGGCAACCCGGTCCCGCATGGCGAACCCGGCGAGATCTGCGTGCGCGGGCCGCTCAACATGAAGGGGTACCTCGGCAAGTCGGAGCTCACCGCTGAGGCCTTCGCCCACGGCTGGCTGCACACCGGCGATGTCGCCCGTGCCGATGATGAGGGGTTCCTCTACATCGTCGACCGCAAGAAGGACCTCATCATCACCGGCGGGTTCAACGTGTATCCCCGTGAGGTCGAGGATGTCATCTCCTCCCATCCGGGCGTCTCGGCCGTCGCGGTCATCGGGGTGCCCGATGAGCGCTGGGGTGAGTCGGTCAAGGCCGTCGTCGTCGCCCGTCCCGGCGTCGACCTCGACCCCGCCGAACTCATCGAGATGGTGAAGGAGGCGAAGGGATCGGTGCAGGCCCCCAAGAGCGTCGACTTCGTCGACGCCATCCCGCTCAGCGCGCTCGGCAAGCCCGACAAGAAGGCGCTGCGCGCCACCTACTGGGGCGATGCCGCCCGTCAGGTCAACTGAACCGCGCCATCGCGCCGTCACTCCCGAATCACTCGCAACCGAAGGAACCCCCATGAGCACGATCGCAATCACCGGAGCCGCATCGGGCATCGGCGCCGCCACCACCGCACGTCTGCGTGATGAGGGCCACACCGTCATCGGCGTCGACCTCCGCGACACCGAGGTCATCGCCGATCTCTCCACGGCCGAGGGTCGGGCGTCAGCGGTGTCGGGCGTGCTCGATGCCTGCGGCGGTGTGCTCGACGGCCTCGTCACCTGTGCCGGGCTCTCCGGCTATCCCGGTCGTCCCGGTTCGCTGCTGTCCTCACTGAACTACTTCGGCACCGTCGAGGTCATGGAGGGTCTGCAGCCCGCACTCGCCCGCAGCACGAACGGCCCCTCGGCGGTCGCCATCAGCTCCAACTCCACCACCACGGCGCCGAACTACTCGATGGAGCTGGTCGAGGCGCTGCTCACCGGTGATGAAGCGGCGGCAGGTGCCATCGCCGACACCATCGACTCGTTGGTGGTCTACGCCCCGACGAAGCTCGCCGTGGCCCGCTGGGTCCGCCGTTCAGCGGTGTCGCCCACCTGGGCGGGCGCGGGCATCCGCCTCAACGCCGTGGCTCCGGGCATGATCGCCACACCCATGATCGACGAGGGCAACTCGGATGAGTTCATCGCCAAGCAGCTGGAGATGTTCAAGCAGACCATCGCCCTCGGTCGGGCCGGGAAGCCCGAGGAGATCGCCGCCGTGATCCGGCTGCTGCTCAGCGCCGACGGGGGCTTCTTCTGCGGCTCGATCCTGTTCTGCGACGGTGGCACCGACGCACTGCTGCGGGCCGACGACTTCCCCACCCGCTGGACGATGTGACACCGGCCCGGCATCGGCGGTCCGCTCACCGGACCGCCGTGTCGATCAGCCGTGTCGATCACATCCCGCTGAACACCGACCGGAGGTTCGCGAGCCAGACCTCGGGGTCGGCGTTGCGGCGTGCCGAGGACGCAGCATCGCGTTCGGTGGCGTAGGTGATGAAGCGTTCATCGGCCAATGAGGCGATGAGGGCTGCCCCGACCTCTGCCGAGGTGGCCACGCTCTTCGGGTCGCGAGGCATGGGATCGTCGTTCCCGTCCTTCTTCGAGGAGAACTCCGAATCCGTGCTTCCCGGGATGAACAGATGCGAGCGCACGCCCGTGCCGGCCAGTTCGAGGTGCAGGCCCTCGCTGAACATCTCGAGCGCCGCCTTCGTGGCCGAATAGGCGCTCACCCGGAACGCCGCCATATGCACGCCCATCGAGGAGACGTTGACGATGTCGCCGTCGTTGCGCTCGATCATGCCCGGCAGCAGGGCGAGGGTGAGGCGGACCGGCGAGAAGTAGTTGATGTGCATCACGCCCTCGACGTCGTCGGGGGTGAGATCAGCCACGCCGCGCCGCTTGGGCACACCGGCGTTGTTGATGAGCACATCGACCGCCCCGAGTGCGTCGACGAGTTCGGCGGCGACGCCCTCGATGCCGTCGAGATCGCTGAGGTCGGCGACGACCATCTGCGAGGCGGGGGAATGCTGACGACATTCGGCGAGCACGTCGGCGAGACGGTCGGCTCGTCGGGCCACGAGCGCCACGATGGCACCGGCCCTGGCGGCCTCGACCGCAGCGGCGGCACCGATCCCCGAGGAGGCGCCGGTGACGACGACGCGACGGCCCGAGCCGTTCCAGGTGCCCATGTCAGGCCGAGGTGCCGTGGCGGGCCTCGAACACCGATCGGATGCCCTCGCGCCAGCCCACCATGCAGGGACCGGTGAAGGATGCGCGCCGGGTGTTGTCGGTGACCGAACCGCGCAGGGTGCCGGGTTGCTCGACGGCGTTGACCACCGGCGTGATGCCGGCCAGTTCACCGATGTACGCACACCATTCCTGCACGCTGGCCGGCTCATCGCCGGCCCAGTTGACGATGGTGGTGTCCACCGATGCGGCATCGAGCAGCGCCTCGGCCTGGGCGGTGATGTCATCGGTGTGGATCGGCATGTACATGCATGGATCCCAGCGGGTGGTCACGGGGTTGCCCGCCATGAGCGCATCCATCTGCATCACCGGGAGACCGCCGGTGCCGTCGGGGCCGTAGCTGGCGTTCATGCGGGCGATGGTGACGGGCAGGTCGAACAGGCGGGCACAGGTGCGGGTGACCGCCTCCTGGGCGATCTTCGACATCGAGTAGGTGGGCGCGTGCGCAGCGTTGACCTCGCCGAGCGGATCGGTCTCGTGGAACACATGCCACGGGTCGCCGTCGGCCGGGGGCCGGTACACCGAGTGCGTGGACATGACGAGCGCGGCCTTCGCACTGCGGCAGTGGTGCAGCAGCAGTCCGGTGCCCTCGGCGTTGGTGCGGAAGGAGGCGTCGAAATCCCATCCCGGCACCTGGGCCACGGCGAGATGCAGCACGTAGTCGAAGTCGTCGGGGAGTTCGCTGAAGTCGGGAGCTCCCAGATCGATGGCGAGGGTCTTCACGCCGACCGCCTCGACCTTGGCACGACTCTCGGCATCGCTGAACCGGGCGATGCCCCACACCTCGTTGTCGACGGCCATGTCGCGGGCCATCGGGAAGGCGATCTGACCGGCGGGCCCGGTGATGAGGATCTTCTTGTCGCTGAACATGCTCAGCCCCTGAAGAGGTCGGGGAAGCAGGTCCGGGCGGTCTCGCTGAAGGCCTCGCGCCATTCCACCGAGGGGGTCCAGCCGAGGTCGAGGAGCTTCGAGGGATCCACCGGATTGGGCGGCACGCAGGCATCGGTGACCACGAGCGGGATCTCGACGCCGGTGAGGCGGGTCATCTCGGCGGTCCAGTCCTCGATGCTGACGAGTTCCGGAGCGCACCAGTTGAAGATCGGCGGGGGGACATCGGCGACCTCGAGCAGGTACGGGAGGCTCGAGAGGATGTCGCGGTCGTGGAGGAAGCAGTGCGTGTTGGGGGCGTCGGGGCTGATGGGCGTGGGGATCCCCATCTGGGCGAGCCGGACCATCATCTGCGGCCAGCCGTGCTCGGGGCCGTAGGGGACGTCGAGTCGGGCGATCACCGCAGGGACGCCGAAGCGGCGCGACGCGTACTTCACCGAGGACTCAGCGGCGATCTTGGAGATGGAGTAGGTGGGCATGAAACCCATCCTGCGGTGGTTGTCGCCCAGCGGATCGGTCTCCACATGGCTCACATGACCATTGGGTTCGTACACGGCGCATGAGGAGCAGTGGAAGAACGCCTTCACCCCGGCCACGCGCTCCATGAGCAGTGCCACGCCCTCGGCGTTGGCGCGCAGATCGCGGTCGAAGTCGTTGGTCTTGGCGACCGCCATGTTGATGACGTAGTCGAGGCCGTCGGGGATCTCATCGAAGGATCCGGTCTCGAGATCGATGGCCACGGGGATGACCCCGGTGGCCTCGACCGCCGCGCGGTCCTCCGGCTTCGAGAACCGTGAGGTGCCGTACACGGTGTTGCCGGACTCGACGAGCGCCCGTGAGAGGGGACCGGCGACCTGGCCGGTGACACCGGTGAGCAGGATGCGCTGGCCGGTGAGCGGCGCCGGGGTCATCGGAGCTGATCCGTGAAGTCGTCGGTGCCGAAGTTGGTCTGCTGCCAGGGGGCGGTCCAGACATGGGTGGCGAGACCACTGGCGTTGATGGCGTCGGCGATCTTCGCGTAGCCCTCCTCCCAGCCCTCGGCCGAATCGTGATCGAGGAAGTGCAGCTGCAGGAACCGGCGGGGCCCGGCAGCTGCGCGCACGACATCGGCGGGTGCATCATCGGCGAGCGGGATGACCGTGCCACTGCCCACGAGCTCGGGGCCCCACGGCTGGGCCATGGCCTCCGGAAGGTAGGTCTCGCGGAACCAGGCCTCGACCTCCTCATGGGTATGACCCTCGTTGACATCGCCGGCCACGACGACCAGCCCGGGATAGCCATGATCGAGGGCGAGATCGATCGTGCAGCCGGTGGGGTCCTTCTGGACGTTCCACTTCATGTCGTAGAGCAGCGTGTGGACGTGGTCGCGCTCGGCGTACATGCGGCCCTGCTGATGCAGCCAGTTCACGTTGTCGACGTTCCAGCGGTTGGTCTCCTCGTCGGTGCCGACGAGCCACCAGTAGACCGCCAGGTATGACCCCCGCAGCGGGTCGCTGGTCATGTCGTTGGGCGTGGTGGAACGGAGGTCCTTGAGGCGACGCGTGGCCACGAACCGATCGCCGGCGAAGACGTTCGGTCCGACCAGGCAGCCCGAGTAGAAGTGATCGTGCTCGTACCAGCGGTTGTACGGGACCTCATGTCCCGGATGCGGTTCGACCATCGTGAACAGGAATGTTCCGACCTTGATCGGGTAGTCCTTCTCTGCAGCAGCCACGTCTTCCCCCTTGATCAGCGTGAGACGGTCACGATAGCCGCCGCCCGCGAGTGGACTCTCCGACGACTCCGGCGTTCCGATCGCCCGGGATGTTGAACCTCCGGGCCGGCTCGCAGTCCCTAGGATGGGGCGGTCAGGTCCGGCGGGCGGTCGAACACCTGCGGATCGTCGATGCGCGCACCCACTCCAGAACAACCTCCCTCACCATCGCCAGTCAGGCCCTCCGGCAGCGTCGGCTACATGCCCGCGCTCGACGGTCTGCGGGCGCTCGCGGTGATGGCGGTCGTGCTCTACCACGGTGAGGTGAGCGGCCTCCCGGGAGGGTTCCTCGGGGTCGAGATCTTCTTCGTCATCAGCGGCTACCTGATCACCGCACTGCTCATCTCGGAGCGCCAGCGCACCGGCGGCGTGGCCTATCTGGCGTTCTGGGCCCGTCGGGCCCGCCGACTCCTGCCCGCACTGTTCGCGCTCGCTGGGGTGGTCGGTCTGGTCTGGGTGCTGTTCGTGCCCGGTGAACTCGCCCGTATCCGGGGCGATTTCGTGGCCTCGCTCACCTATGTCACGAACTGGTACCAGATCCTCGTCCACCAGTCGTACTTCGAAGCCATCGGTCGGCCCTCCCCGCTGCGGCATCTCTGGTCGCTCGCGGTGGAGGAGCAGTTCTACCTGGTCTGGCCGGTCACGCTCGCGGTGCTCAGTCGGGTCACCCGGGGCCATCGCGGCCGGCTGGCACTCATCACCGGCGGCCTGGCGATCGCCTCGTCGGTGTGGGCGATCATCCTGTTCACGCCGGGTGTCGATCCGTCCCGCGTGTACTACGGCACCGACACACGGGCGGCTGGCGTCCTGCTCGGCGCCGTGCTCGCCATCGTCGTCCCCCCATGGGAGATGCACGCTCGGGTGAAGGCCGGGGGTCGCTGGATCATCATCGGCATCGGGGCGCTGGGTCTCGCCGGGATCGCCTACATGATCGTTCGCGTGAACGAGTTCGACCCGTTCATCTACCAGGGCGGGTTCGTCGTCCTCGATCTGCTCACGCTCGCCGTGATCCTCTCGCTCGTCCATCCGGTGTCCACGCCGTTCGCGAAGTTCT
>CANFHM010000049.1 GCA_947446975.1 Microthrixaceae bacterium | reverse complement strand
GTCTGGGACGCCGAGGCCGACCACGGGAACTCGAAGTAGTGACGGGTCGTGATGCGGCCGCCGTCGTCGGGGATGCCCAACCAGTTGCGCTCCGCCGGTGCACCACCGAGTCGGATCTGGTAGTTGCCGTCCGCGTCGACATCCATGTCGTCGTCGCGCAGCACGCCGGAGGTGTGCGAGGAGTACGAGCCGTCGGCGGCACCGGCCTCCATCGTGAAGGAGGTGTACACGGCGCCGGCGAGGTTGCCCCGCACGATGTACTCCCGCCCCTTGGCCACTGGTGTCTCGAAGTACAGCGCATCGGAGTTGTCGCCGGTGAACGACCGGGTGGGCGACACGATGCGGTGGAACACGGGACGGTCGGGGTCGAACTCCTGATGGGAGTACAGGGCGCTCTGCAGGATGTGGGTGAGGATGCGGAACCCCTCGGCGACGTCGTCGTCGCTCATGGCCACGCCGGGCACCACCCATTCGTCGGCGGCCTGCTGCAGTGTGCTGAGCAGTTCGTTGAACTTCGTGCGCGATTCGAGTTCGCTCATGTCTCCCCCTCGAGAACGATGAACGTCCATCCTCCCAAACCGCGATGGTCCCTGCACGCGATGTCCCCACGATGTCCAGACGATGACCCGACCACGGGCTACGTTGCCGACGCACCAGCACCGGTCAGCGCCTCGGGAGCACATCTCGGCGCGGCGGTCGACGATCAGGGGGAACAGCATGGCCAGCACCGACGCACGCTCGACCGAGGAACGTCTCGCCGAGGCGCTCGACTATCTCGACATCCGTCGCACGCAGAACCGGTACGCCGACATCGTGACCCGTCGGGCCTGGGCCGAGCTGCACGAGATCATGCGACCCACCTGTTCGCTCGAGCTGAACCTCGGCGATCAGGAGATGCGCTTCGACGGCCCCGACGCCATCGGCGGCTTCATCGGCGAATCACTGACCCAGTTCGAGTTCTTCGAGTTCGTGATCCTGAACACGGTGATCGAGGTGGATGTGGCCGCCGGTGTGGCCGGGGCGCGCATGTACATGCAGGAGCTGCGCCAGAACGTGTCCGACGGCCGACGCACCAACGCCTACGGCGTGTACCACGACCGTTTCGAGCGGCATGACGGCAGATGGTGGTTGGCCCGTCGTCGGTACGGCTCGTTCTCGCGCACCCAGGTGCCCGGGCCCGAGCACGAGCAGATCGTGTTCCCCCTGCCGGAGTTCGATCTCGGCTCGCTCTAGGTCGACGCGCTCAGGAGCGTTCTCGGGCCGAGGTGTATTGTTGGTGTATGGCACGTACAAACATCGACATCGACGAATCGGCATGTCAGGCCGTGATGGAACGCTTCCGTCTCACGACGAAGCGAGACGCTGTCAATTTCGCTCTTCGGTCTCTCGCTGTCGAGCCCATGACCGTCGATGAAGCCCTCGCACAGCGCGGCTCAGGGTGGGAGGGCGACCTCGACGAGCTGCGCGGATCCCGGTTCGGATGATCCTCGTCGATTCCTCCGCCTGGATCGACTTCCTGCGCGACACGGGCTCGCCCGCGGCTGAACAACTCGAGCGACTTCTCTCGACTGACGAGGCAGTGGCGATCACCGGTGCCATCGAGATGGAGATCCTCGCGGGCGCACGAGACGAGGTACATCTGCTCAACCTGCGGCGGTTGCTCGCTCGGGCGATGCTCATCGAAACAGTGCCGAGCGACTTCAGCGACGCTGCGATGATCTACCGCACCTGCCGACGCGAGGGTCGTACCGTGCGAAGGATGGTCGATTGCCTGATCGCAGCTGCAGGTCGACGACTCGATCTGCCACTGCTGCACTCGGATTCCGATTTCGACACGATCGCCAGAAGTGGCATGGTGCGCGTGGTCGAGAGGGACGAGCTGCGCGGTTCATAGGCGACATCGGTGGCCGTTACCAGCGCTCAGGAGGTCCGGGCGGCGAGGCTCGTAGACTCGCCGGCATGGGTCGAGCGGTCGGTGCCGAGGACGATCGGGGAGTGGACGTCGCCGGTCTCCACGGATCGGCGAGCTCGGACTGATGTACGACCCGGTTCGGATCTGCGAGATCCTGAACGAGGAGGGTGTCCGGAGTCTCTGCGCGACGAGTCCTAGCTGCGCAGTTCGACCGGTGCGCCGGTGGCGTCGGTGGCCTGCAGCTCGCGCACATCATGCGGGGCCCCACCCACGGTGAGGGCGGCCAGCACCTCGAAGGCGACATCGGTGGCCGGTGTCCCCGGTGCCTGACGCAGCGTGGCACCTTCGTGGTCCTCGTCGAGCTGCCATCCCCGCCTGTGCAGTGCAGTGGCCACATTCTTCGTGCGTGATACCGAGAGGTCGTTGAAGCGCACGACCAGCACGCTGCTGCCGCCGTTCTTCGCGTTCAGCACCAGCCGGTGCCATCCCGACGGCGCACCGATGGTGGCTGCCGCCTCGAGCTCGTTGATGAGCACATGGGCGCGCAGTGACACGATCGCCTCGGTGAGGAGCCCCACGGCATCGAAATCGGCGAGGTCGAGCGACATCGGTTCGGCACCGGGTGTCGGGGCGGGATCGGCCATCTCCAGAGCCTCGCACATGCGTCGGTGACGTCTGTCGGTGCGCGGTCGGTCGTCGTAGGATCTGCGCCCATGTCCTCTGATCGTCCGGTCGCCATCGTCAGCGGCGCGGCGCGCGGCATCGGAGCGGCATCGGCGCATCGTCTCGCCGCCCGTGGGTTCACCGTGGCGCTCGTCGATCTGCCCACCGATCCCGCCCGGCTGCACTCCATCCCCGGGCCCTATCGTCACGCCACCGGGGCCGAGCTCGACATCGCCACCGCGGGCTGCGGTGGACACGGCGAGGCCCACAGCGCCGATGTCCGCATCGCGGCGGAGATCGATCAGGTGGTGGCAGCGGTGCTCGAACGTCACGGTCGCATCGATGCGGTGGTCGCTGCCGCCGGTGCGGTCGCTGGTGGCGCACCGGTGTGGGAGACCGACGACGACACCTGGCGGGCCATGATCGACATCAATCTCACGGGTGTGTTCAACCTCGCCCGGGCCGCGCTCCCGGCGATGGTGGGTGCGCCCGAGCCCCGTGCCGGTCGGTTCGTGGCCATCGCCTCGGCCGCCGCCCATCACGGGCTTCCCCAGATGGCGGCCTACTCCGCCGCCAAGCACGGTGTGGCCGGACTGGTGCGTGCGCTCGCCGCCGAGCTCGGCGCCACGGGGGTCACGGCCAACGCCGTCGCTCCCGGCTCCACCGACACCGAGATGCTGCGGGCCAGTGCGGCCATCTACGGGCTCGGATCGGTGGATGAGTTCGTCGATCAGGCACGGATCGGCCGCTTGATCGAACCCGATGAGATCGCCGCCACGGTCGAATGGCTGTGCGTCGATGCGCCCGGTTCGCTCACTGGCGCGGTCATCGATGTCAACGGCGGGTTCCGCGCATGAGCGGCTTCTCCCGCAGCGTCGTCGACGCCCTCGATGCCGTGGTGGTCGGTCGTCGTTCCGAGATCGAAGTCGTGGTCGCCGCTCTGGCCGCTGATCGTCATGTGCTGCTCGAGGGGCCGCCGGGCACCGGCAAGTCCACCCTGCTGCGGGCCCTGGCCTCGGCGGCCGGGGTCGACCTCGTGTTCGTCGAGGGCAACGCCGAGCTCACCCCGGCCCGGCTCATCGGCACCTTCGATCCCGCCCGCGTGCTGGCCGAGGGGTATTCGCCCGAGGTGTTCCTCGACGGACCGCTCGTCGAGGCGCTGCGGACCGGGTCGCTGCTCTACATCGAGGAGATCAACCGCGTTCCCGAAGAGACCCTCAACGTCATCATCACCGCCATGAGCGAACGCGAGCTCACCGTGCCGCGGCTCGGTCGGGTGGTGGCGGCACCGGGGTTCCGTGTGGTCGCGGCCATGAACCCCTTCGACGCCATCGGCACCGCCCGCATCTCCTCGGCCGTGTACGACCGGGTGTGTCGTGTGGTCATGGGGTACCAGGAACTCGCCGACGAGAACCGCATCGTGGCCCGCGGCACCGGGGCGGTCGGCGACAGCCGGATCGGTCGTCGAGCAGTCCGTGTGGTGCGCGCCAGCCGGGAGCACGGCGATGTGCGCATCGGATCCTCGGTGCGCGGGGCCATCGATCTCGTGCTCCTCGCCGAACAGCTCGCGACCTTGCGTGATGGTTCGATCGACGACGACGCACTCGGGCTCGATGCGGCGCTCGCCGCGCTGTCCGGTCGTCTGCGGGTCCGTGAGGGTGGGGGCCGCAACCCCGAGGACGTCGTGCGCGAGCTGTGGGCCGCCAATCCGGCCGAGACCGACGAGGATGCCGGCGACGGCACCGACCCAGGAGCCGACGGTTCGCCGGCGGAGGCGGGCGCGGGAAAAGCCTGAGCCCCCAGCCCGGGGGCCGGCCCGGCCCCCAGCCCTCCGATGAGGAGCGCACGCTCGAGGGGGATGAGGCGGAGGAGGCGCTGGCCGAAGCGGCCCGCCGCACCACGTCCCGCCACAGTCTCAGTCGGCAGCCCGGCTTCGACGAGGTGTCCCCCGAGGTCGGCGAACTCGATGAGGCGGCCTTCGACGATCTGCTGCGCGACGACCCCGACGCGGCCCTGGCGCTGCTGGCCGCGTTGAGCGGCGCCACCGACGAGAAGCTGCGTCGATCGGCGCGCGAACTGGCCGGCCGGGTGGTGGTCGATGTGGTGCGATCGGGGGTGCCGCGTCGCCGTGGCATCGGAAGGCTCCGGCATGCGCGGGCGGATCGCTCCGACGGGGAGCTCGATCTCGACCGCGGCATCGAGACCCTCGCCATCGCCCGAGCCCACGACGAGGCGCCCTCACTCGAGGAGCTGCACGCCCGCGAATGGTCGAAGCCCTCGCTGGCGCTGTGCCTGCTGATCGATCGCAGCGGTTCGATGACCGGTGAGCGACTGGCCACGGCGGCGGTGGCGGCGGCCGCCTGCCTCTGGCGAGCGCCCATCGACACCAGCGTGGTGGCCTTCGCCGAGGAGTCGGTGGTGATCGCCTCGCAGGGTTCGGGGCGCGAACCCGAACAGGTCGTCGATGCGCTGCTGCGACTGCGCGGTCATGGCCCCACCGACCTCGCGCTCGGGCTCCGCACCGCCCGGGAGCAGCTCGAGCGGTCGCGGGCCACCCGCCGCATCACGATCCTGCTCTCCGATGCCCGACCCACCATGGGTGGCGATCCAGCCGTGGCCGCCGCCGCTCTCGACGAACTGGTGATCCTGGCTCCCGCCGGCGACAGCGCCGATGCCGAGGAGCTGGCGACGGGTGTGGGGGCGCGCTGCGTGAGCCTCGCCGGTCCGTCCTCCATCCCCGAGGCGATCGCCGAGGCGCTGCAGGGCTGAGTGGGTCGGTCCCCTGCTGCGGTGGTGGGCGGGAGATGCGACGATACGGAGATGCGCCCGAGCGAACTCGCCGACCTGACCTCGCCCGAGGTGGGGGCGTCCGGGGCGCGGATCCTGCTCGTGCCGGTGGGCAGTCTCGAACAGCACGGACCCCATCTCCCGCTCGACACCGACACGCGCATCGCGGTCGCGCTGGCGGGCGCCGCGGCCGAACAGCGCGCTGATGCACTGGTGGCACCGGCGATCGCCATCGGTTCCTCCGGTGAGCATGAGGGCTTCGCCGGCACGCTCTCCATCGGCACCGATGTGCTCCACCTGGTGCTGGTGGAGCTGGTGCGATCGACCCGCGGGTTCGCCCATGTCGTGTTCGTCAACGGACACGGCGGGAATCTGGAGGCGCTGCACCGGGCCACCGCACAGCTGGTGGCCGAGGGTCATTCGGTGCTCGCGCACTCGCCGTCGGTCCCCGGCGGCGACGCGCATGCCGGTCGCACCGAGACCTCCCTGCTGCTGCATCTCGAACCGTCGGTGGTGCGGGTGGCACTGGCCGAGCCCGGTGCCACCGAGCCGCTCACCGAACTCCTGCCCGCCATGCGAACCGGAGGGGTGCGGGCCGTGTCGGCGAACGGGGTGCTCGGCGATCCCACCGGCGCCTCGGCCGCCGAGGGTGCCGAGCTGTTCGCCTCTCTCGTCGCCGACCTCCTCGCCCGCCTCACGGATGCGTTCGACCGATGACCGATCCGTCGTTGGTGGGTATGCGGGTCGTGGCCGATGGTTCGCTGCGGCGTCATGGTGCCGGCACGGTGCTCATGGGTGGTTCGCCCCTGCGGGTGATGCGGGTGACCGAGAACGGGGCGCGCCTCGTGGATCGCCTGCTGGCCGGCGATGCGGTTCCCGACAGCGCAGCGGCGACGACGCTCGCCCGGCGATTGCTCGATGGTGGTCTGGTGCATCCGATCCCGATCGCCGGACCGTTCACGCTGGCTGATGTCACCGTGGTCATCCCGGTGCGCGGCGAGCTGCCTCCACGACTGGTGCACTCGGTCGGGCGGGTGGCCCGTGTCATCGTCATCGACGACGAGAGTCCGGTGCCCATCGACACCCCGACGCGCACTGACGATGGTGTGCCCATCACCCTGCATCGCCGCGAGGTCCGCGGCGGCCCGGGGGCGGCCCGCAACACCGGACTCGACGCCGTGCGCACCGCGCTCGTGGCGTTCATCGATGCCGACTGCGAACCGGATCCGGACTGGCTCGACGCGTTGCTGCCGTTGTTCGCCGACGATCGGGTGGCGCTGGTGGCGCCGCGCATCGTCCCCACCGAACCGGTGGGTCCCCAGGGGGTGCTGGCCCGATTCGAGCACCATCGCAGCGCGCTCGATCTGGGCGATGACGCAGCGCGGGTCCGGGCCCGCACCCGCGTGTCCTATGTGCCGTCCGCGGCCATCGTGGCCCGCACCGATGTCCTGCGATCACTCGGTGGGTTCGACGACGAGCTGCAGGTCGGTGAGGACGTGGATCTGGTGTGGCGGCTCGACGAGGCCGACTGGTCGGTGCGGTACCAGCCCACCGCCCGGGTGGCGCATCGGCACCGCACCCGACCGCTCCCATGGGCCCGCCGTCGGTTCGACTACGGCACCTCGGCGGGGCCGTTGGCGCTGCGCCATCCGGGGGCGCTGGCCCCGGTCGAGACCTCCGGCTGGAGTCTCGCCACCTGGGGGCTCGTCGCGAGTGGTCATCCCATCGGTGCGGCGGGTGTCGTGGGGGCCACGGCGGCCGTGCTCTCGAAGAAGCTGGAGTCGCTCGACCATCCGTCGCCGGTGGCGGCGCAGCTGGCCGGTCTCGGTCATCTGTCGGTGGGACGATCCTTCGCGCAGGCGCTGCTGCGACCCTTCTGGCCGCTCACCGTGGTGCTGGCCGTGCTGGTGCCGAACCGGCGGTTCCGGTGCACGCTGGTGGCCGCGGCGCTCGCCCCCGGGATCATCGACTGGGTGCGACAACGACCCGATCTCGATCCGCTGTCGTTCCTGGCCTGCCGGGTGGCCGACGATGTCGCCTACGGCACCGGCGTGTGGGTCGGGGCGCTGCGGGCCGGCACGCTCGATCCGCTCACCCCGGAACTGGTGAGCTGGCCGAAGCCCGGTCGGTACACCCGGTGGCGAGAGTCCCGTCGCGAGGGTTGAGCCACCGCTCGATCACTGCGGTGGTGGCCGGTTCAGGCGCCGGCGATGACCTTCGCCGTGGTGGCGGGGTTGAAGAACTCCCGCTGGAAGCAGATGCGACCCTCACGGAAGCGGAACACGGCGATGTACACGTTGGCGTACGGGGCGCCGGTGGGCAGATAGCTGCCGCCCCCGGTGAACTCCACGATGAGCTCATCGGGATCGAGGCATTCATGCACCTCGGTGATGGTGAGTTCGAAGCGGAACACGGTGAAGGCGGCGGCGATGTTGGCCAGGGCCTCGGCCCGTGTGGTCGATCGCTTGGGCGGATCGGTGTAGGGCAGTTCGAAGATGACGTCGTCGGTGTAGTGCGAGAGCTGTCCCTCGGCGTCGCCGGCGGCGATGGCGGCGAAGGCCGAGCGCACGGTGGCGAGGTTGCGGGCGCGGGTCTCGGCGGCCGCCGACGCATCAGTCATGCGGGGGTTCAGCCCTTGTTGGGGCGGCCCGAGCCGCGACCGCGGTCGGGCACGAGGGCGATGAGTGCTGCGCTCACGGATTCGATGACGGCGTCGCTCGGGGTGATGTCGTCCTCGACGAGTGCCACGAGCGCCTCGTGCTCATCGGGTTCGAGCGCGAGCAGCCGGCCCTGGTAGCGGGCGGCGCTGACCCGGGTGAACACCCGAGGTGCACGCAGCTTGCCCGCGACGGCATCGAGGACATCCTCATCAGCATCGCCCTCGGCATCGTTGACCAGATCGAGGAGTTCCCAGATCTGACGAGGGGTGAGCACGACGCCGAGGAGATCGGTCTCGGGGGCGGTGGTGGTCATGGTGATGACTCCGGAGGGGTGACGGGTCGGGGACCCTCATCTGGATCGCATGGTCGGAGGCTCCGGGGAGATCCAGCCGTGCGGGCTGCGTTGCAGGACACCGGAGAAGGGGGGTGATGCTGTCGGATCGTCGCTGCGGACCAGCGCCGCCGACCTCCTCTCCTTGCGACCCCCTTCCTATCGCCTCCGGGCCGCTCCGCGCACATCGGGGTCGAGAAACACCCCGATGGGTGGTCCGGGGCACTGTCACAGCGGGTTCGTACGTTCATGTCCGGCGTGCGGGCGGTTGCAGCTCCCGGCGCTGCCGGCCCTCCTACGATCGGACCACTCATGAAGATCCTCCACACCAGCGACCTGCACCTGGGGCGCAGTCTCGGTTCCGTGTCGCTCCATGCGCATCAGGAGGCCTTCGTCGAGTGGCTCCTGGCCACCATCGACACCCACGGGATCGAGCTGCTGGTCGTGGCCGGCGATCTCTACGACCGCTCCATCCCACCCACCGAGTCCGTGGCGCTGTGGCGTCGGGTGCTGCAGGCGGCGGCTGCCCGGGGGGTCGCGGTGGTGGCCATCGCCGGCAACCACGACGGCGCCGACCGCGTGGCCGCCCATGATGGTCTCACCGATGCCGCTCGCATCTATGTGCGCGGCGGGTACGAACGAGCCGGTGAAGTCATCCGGCTCGAGTTCGCCGATGGGCCGCTCGATGTGGTGGCCGTGCCGTTCCTCGATCCGCAGGCGGCACTGCCCGAATGGAAGGCTGCCTTCGAGGAGCGTGATGAGGCCCGCACCCACGCCTCGGTGCTCGGTGCCGCCCTCGACACCGCCCGGGCCGCACTCGCCGAGGTCGGCAGCGTCCGCTCGCTCGCCATCGTGCATGCCTTCGTCGCCGGCTCGTCGGTCTCCGACTCCGAACGACAGCTCACGGTGGGTGGCACCGATCGCGTCGGGGCCGAGCTGCTCGACGGCTTCTCCTATGTGGCGCTCGGGCATCTGCACACCCCGCAGGTCATCGGCGACACCGCCACCATCCGCTACTCGGGCACGCCGCTGCCGTACTCCTTCTCCGAGACCGCCCCGAAGTCCGTGGTCATCATCGACATGGCCCCCGATGGCAGCTGTTCGGTCGTCACCGAGCCCGTGCCCGTCGGTCGCCGGGTGGCGTCCATCACCGGCACCATCGAGGAACTGCTCGCCCCCGACGCCCATCCCGAGGCCATCGGTTGCTATGTGCGGGCCACGCTCACCGACGCCACCTATGTCACCGACGCCAAGTCGCGCCTGTCCGTTCGCTACCCGCACATCATCGACGTCGTGATGGCGCTGTCGGGCAGCACCGTGGCGCTGGGTGGCGATGATCCGTCGGTGCAGGAGCGTCGATCCCCGCTCGAGGAGGCCACCGGGTTCTGGTCGGCCGTGGTCGAGACCGATCTCACCCCCCTGCAGCTCGAGGCGCTCACCGCGGTGCTCGACGCGGTCCTCGCCGGTCCGGAGGGTGGGGCATGAAGCCGCTGTCGCTCACCCTCTCGGCGTTCGGTTCCTATCCGGGCACCGAGGTCGTCGATTTCTCCGCGCTGTCCGGCCTGGGTCTCTATGTCGTCACCGGCCCCACCGGCTCGGGCAAGACCACCGTGTTCGACGCCATGGCCTACGCGCTCTACGGGAGGGTCCCCGGTGTGCGTGATGCCGGTGACATCCGATCGCATCACGCCGATCCGAGCGTCCTGTGCTCTGTCACCCTCCGGTTCGAGGTCGACGGCGAGGTCTACTGGGTGGAGCGGTCCCCGGAGCAGTTCCGGGCCGGCAAGCGGAAGGGCGCCGATCTCGTCAAGCAGTCGGCGAAAGCGGTGCTGGTCCGCGAATCCGACGATGTCACCCTGGCCTCCCGTGCGTCTGCGGCCTCGGAGGCCTGCGCCGCGCTGGTCGGGCTCAACGCCGACCAGTTCGAGCGGGTCGTGCTGCTGCCCCAGGGTCGGTTCCAGCAGTTCCTCCTCGCCGATACCAAGGAGCGCCAGCCCCTGCTGCGCCAGCTCTTCGACACCGGCCGCTGGCTCACCGTCACCGAGCGGCTCAAGGAGCGCATGGTGGCGGCGAAGGCCGAGGTGGCGGCCATCGACGCGCAGCTCGGCAACCATCGCCACAGTCTCATCGGCAATCTCCGCCAGGCCGCCGAGCATCTCGGCCACGACATCCCGCTCCTCGCCGACGACGAGAGCGCCGCCGCCGCATCGCTCGATGCGCTCGACGCGCTCCGGGCCGAACTCGATCGAGCGGCGGTCGGTCGCCGCAGCGCCGCCGGGGCTGCAGCCGACACCGCCCGGCTCGCCTCCGAGCTCGAGGCCACCGCCACGCGGGTCGTCACCGACTGGACCACCCGTCGAGAGCTCCGGTCCGCTGCCGCAGCCCTCGAGTCGCGTGGTGCCCAGATCGAGCGCACCCGGTCGCAGCTGGTGGCCGATGCCGCCGCCCAGCCGGTGGCCGCGGCCATCGCCGCGCTCGCCACCGCCGCTCGCCAGGTCGACGACGCCACTGGTCGGCTCGACACCGTTCGGCAGGCGGTCGTCGAGGCCTGCGCCGATGCCGGCCTCGAGGCATCTGCTTCCGTCGAGTCGCTGGTCACCGCCATCGCCGAGACCCGCAGTGCGCTCGCCACCCAGCGCCGGGCGCTCGACGCAGTCATCGCCGCAACGGGGACCTCCCAGCGTCTGTCAGGGGAACTGCAGGATGCCACCGCCGAACGCGCCGGCATCACCGACCGGCTCGGTGAGATCGACGCTGATCTCGTCGTGCGTGCCGCTCGTCTCGCCGAACTCGAACCGGTGGCCGCGCATCTGGCGCTCCAGCAGGTGGCGGTCACCGAGGCCGCCGAGGCTCTCGACACCGCCGCCCGAGTCGCCGAACTGGTCGTCAGCAGGGCCGATGCCGCTGCCGCGCTGGTGGCGGCCACCGAGCAGCAGCAGACCCTCACCGCTCGGTTCATCGCCGACGCCGCACCACGGCTCGCCGCCCGGCTCCAGCCCGATCATCCCTGTCCCGTCTGCGGTTCCGTCGAGCATCCGGCGCCGGCCAGCACCGACACCGGCGATGCCGTCGATGCCGCGGAGCTCGATCGGGCCGCCGGGGTCATCTCGAAGGCGGCCGCCGCGGTCGAGGCCCTCGACACCGAACTCGGCCTCCGCCGGTCCTCGCTGGGCGAGCACGCCGACCGACCCATCGAGCAGTTCGAGGAGTCACTCGCCGCAGCACGAGCAGCATGCATCGCCGCCGAGACCGCAGTGGGCGAGCGCGATGTCCTCGCCACTGCCATCGACGCCATCCGGCTCGATCGGGAGCGGCTGGCGGCCCGGGCCGCACAGCTCGATATCGATCTCGCCCGTCTCGGCGCCGAGCAGGGTGCCGCCGCCACCGAACTCGCCACCGCCCGGGCCGGGCTCGGTGCACTCGCCACCCGCTTCGACACCGAGGGCGCAGCGCTCGTCTCCGCACTCGAACTCCGTGGGCGGGCGCTCGACCACCTCGAGCGCGCCACCACGGACTGGGGTACGGCGCTGTCCGAGCTCGAGGGTCGTCTCGGCGCCCGCAGCGGGGCCGAGTCCCTCCTCGCCGGGGCGATCACCGCCTCGGGTCTCGCCGATCGCTCCGCCGCCGAAGCCGCGATTCTCGCCCCCGAGGTCCGGGCTGCGCTCGCCGCCGAGGTCGCCGCCCACGACACCGAGCGCGCCCGGGTCGACGCCCGCCTCCCCGAGCTCGAGGCCCTCGAGCTCCCTGTCGAGTGTCCCGACATCTCCACCCTGCAGAGCGATGCCGCCGAGAAGCGCGCCATCGCCGCTGCGCTGGCCGACGATGTCTCGCGCATCGATGAGCGTCTCGGCGAGGACGACACCCGCGGCGCCCGTGGCGATCTCGCCGCAGCGCGGGCCATCGCCGCCACCTCCGCCGATGCCCTCGCCCGATCCGAGCAGCTCACCGCCCTCGCCCGCACCTGCGATGGCCAGGGCCCCCGGAAGGTCTCGCTCGAGACCTGGGTGCTCGCCGGCGAGCTCGATCGGGTGGTCCTCGCCGCCAGCATCCACCTCGATCGCATGACCGCCGGTCGCTATCGCCTCGAGCGCACCGATGCCGCCGCCCACGGCAGCTCCCAGGCGGGGCTCGAGCTGCGTGTCCTCGATGCCCACACCGGTGTCGCCCGCCGGCCCGCCTCGCTCAGCGGCGGCGAGCAGTTCCAGGCCTCCCTCGCCCTCGCCCTCGGTCTGGCCGATGTCGTCAGTCAGGGCGGCTCGGCCTCCGGTCGGGTCTTCGAGGCCCTGTTCGTCGACGAGGGCTTCGGTTCCCTCGACCCCGAATCACTCGGGCAGGCCGTCGATGCTCTCCATCAGATCCATGCCACCGGTCGTACGGTGGGCGTCATCACCCACGTCGAAGCCATGAAGGAGGACCTCCAGCTGGGCATCCGGGTCGACCGCCTGCCCGATGGCAGGGGCTCCACCCTGCGCTGTCACCCGGAGATCTGACATGACCGCAGCGCAGCCCATCGCCATCCGCCCCGCCACGGTCGCCGATGCGCCCGCCCTGCTCGCCGTCTTCATCCGTTCCATCACCGAGCTGGCGCCGCCGTTCTACGCACCACCGCAGGTCACCGCCTGGGCGTCGGCGCTCACCGCCGAGCGGGCCCTCGCACTCATCACCGACCACACCACCTACGTGGCCGTACGCACCGATGTTGCTGGTGCCCATGTCGTCGGGTTCGCCACCTTCGCCGAACCCGACGTCTTCGACATGCTCTACGTCGACCCCGATGCCGTGCAGCAGGGCGTCGGGCGGGCGCTGGCCGCCGTGGTCGAGCAGCATGCCCGCACAGTGGGCGTCCGGCAGCTGCAGGCCACCGTCTCCGATTGTGCCCGGCTCGCCTTCGAATCCTTCGGGTTCCGCCACGAGCGGCCCCACACCCGCATCCTCGACGGACATGAGTTCAGCGTCACCGTCATGACCCTCCACCTGCGCTGATCACTCGTCGGCGTCCCGGCCCGCCGGCTGCGGGCTCTCGGGCTCTGGGCCCCCGGGGATCAGCGGTCCTGTGGGCAGCGCCTGCTGATCAGGCCTCGGGGATCGGGTTCGTGCCCCCGCTCATGATGTGCTCGAGCCACCACTGCGGGGCGTTGTCGATGATGTTGCCGATATGGGAGTAGTCGTGCCAGCGGCAGATCCTGCCGTCGCGCACCTGCATCACGCTCACGAACGGATGATCCACGACCTCGCCGGTGTGGAACATCCAGCGCTCCATGTGCTCCCAGATCACGAGATCGCCCTGGGCGACGATGTGCTTGGGGAAGTGGTAGTAGCCCGACAGCGGTTCGATCCCGATCTTGAGGCGACGGATGATGTCGGCCCCACCGGTGGCGCCCACGGCGTCCATGCCGACATCGGTGTAGTGCGCATCCTCGGTGAAGAAGGTGGCCATGAGCTCCCAGTCGCGCCGGAAATGCGCATCCCAGTACCGCTCGACCAGTTCGCGGTTGCGTGCTTCGGAACTGTCCATGACTCCCCCTGAGGTGGCCTCGCCACCGACGATGTGATCCACCGGATCGGCCCGCTGGACTCGTGGGCGCAGCGTAGGCGACCGCCGCCGATGGCATCGCCGCCCGATCGCCGCCATGCTGTCCTCGTGCACGACATCGAGATCTCCACCGACACGATCCGCCTCGGTCAGCTCCTCAAGCTGGCCAACCTCGTGGATTCGGGTTCCGATGCCAAGCTGCTCCTCGCCGGTGGCGAGGTGCTGGTCAACGGCGAGATCGAGATCCGCCGGGGTCGACAGCTGCGGGATGGCGATGTCGTGGAGTTCGACGGCGAGCAGGTCCGGGTGGCCGGCCCCGCCTGATCAGCGCACCCGGAGGATGGCGTTCGAGGCCGTGGATTCCGCCCCGATCCCGATGAGGTTCACGGCCTGCACCGTGAACGTGTAGCTGACCCCGATGCTCACGACGGTGAATGTGAGCGACTTCGCAGTGCCGGTCACATCGAAGGACTTCAGGTACACGCCGTCGGCGTAGGCCCGCACGACCTGTCGGGTGAGCGCTGAACCGCCGTTCGAGCCGGGGGTCCAGGTGATCTTCGCGTTGCTCGTGGCCCTGAGCGCGGCGACCACCGAGGTGGCGGCACCCGGGGCTCTGGCGATCACCAACGAGTTCGAGTAGCCCGAGACCGTGCCCAGCCCGATGCTGTTGCGCGCCTGCACCGTGAATCGGTACGTGGCACCGAGTACGAGTGGTGCCGGCGTGGTGTATCCGGTGGCCGAACCGGACACCGAGGTGGTGGCCACCAGATCGGATCCCTTGTAGGTCCGCACCACCTGCTCGGTGAGGGCCGAACCCCCGTCGGACGCCACGCTCCACGAGACCGATGCAGTGGCGTCAGGGTTCAGCGTGGCGGTGACCGAGGTGGGCATCGACGGGGTCGTGCGCCACACCACGGCGCTGGAAGCGACCGAGGCGGTGCTGCTGCCGATGCTGTTCCGGGCCTGCACCGTGAAGGTGTACGAGGCGCCCGGGGTGAGCGGCCCGAAGGTGAGGGAACTGGCCGATGCCGACACGACCGTGGCCTTCGCCAGCGTGCCGTTGCTGTAGGCGTTGACCGTCTGATCGATCACCGAGGGCGAGGTCGTGGGGGTCCAGGACACGGTGGTGGAGCCGCCGCTCGGAGTGGAGGCGCTCACCGAACCCGGAGCCGCCGGGGGTTCGGTGACCGGTGGCGGGGTGTAGCCGGTGTGCAGCAGCAGGTTCGG
>CANFHM010000048.1 GCA_947446975.1 Microthrixaceae bacterium | reverse complement strand
TCGATGCCCTCGGCGTCCATGAACGCGAGTCGGGCCGTCGGGTCGTACATCGCCGGGGCGATCTCGTCGAAGGTGCGCGGCGTGGACTGCGGCATGATGCCGTCCCAGCCGGCCATCGAGTAGTAGCCGGGAGCACCGAGTCGCTCCCCATCGGCCATCCAGACATCCACGCCGTCGATGCGCTCGACATGCGGGACGATGTCGTGCTTGCTCGCCGGGAACGACCGGGTCCATGTGTCGGGCGGTTCCGTGAGATGCGTGTCGACATCGATGACCCGGTACTGATCGAACAGATCGGTCATGGTTCAGACTCCTTGTGGTCGGTTGCCGATGATGCCGGCGGATTCGAGGGCGGCGAGTTCCTCGTCGGGGTGACCGAGGAGGTCACCGAGGATCTCATGGTTGTGCTGACCGATGGTGGGTGCCGGACAGCGGAGCCAGTGCGCGACCCCCGCGTATCGGAACGGCATCGTGGGCGTGGGGTGGGCACCGACCACGGGATGGTCGATGGTCTCGAAGAACCCCCGGGAGATCATCTGCTCATGGAACGAGGCCCGACGATGGTCGGCGGCCAACGCTGCCGGGACACCGGCGGCGCGAAGACGGCGCACCAGTTCCTGTGCATCGCGAGAGGCGACATGGGCGCCGATCACCGCGTCGAGACGGTCCTGCTGGTGCCGACGACCGTCGATCGTGGCGAGGGAGGGATCAGCCAGTTCGGCCCCGAGATCCATGACCCCGCACAGCGCACGCCACTGATCGTCGGTCTCGCAGGCGATGGCCACCCACTGTTCGGTGATCGGACCGGCGTACAGGTTCTGCGGGGCGGCGGTGGGACCACGGTTGCCCATGCGCTCGACCATCACCCGATGGGCACTCCACTCGAGCACAGGTTCGGCGGCGATGGCGAGGGCGGCGTCGAACATGGGGGCCTCGACGAAGCAGCCGACGCCAGTGCGGTCGCGACGCTCGAGTGCCACGAGGGCGGCGAACACCGCATGCAGCCCTCCGTTGGGATCACACGGGCCCCGCTGGATGCGCGGCTGGTCCTCGACATGTCCGGTCATCCACGCGAGTCCGGTGATCTGCTCCATGGTCTGGGCGAACCCGGGACGATCGCGCCACGGGCCCGAGAGTCCGAACGCCGGCATCCGGACCATGATCGCGTTCGGATTGGTGGCGTGGATGACCTCCCAGTCGAGACCGAAGTTCTCGAGCACCCGGGGGGTGAAGTTCTCGATCACGATGTCGGCCCGCTCGACGAGCTCGAGCAGCATCGCTCGGCCCTCTGGGCGATCGAGGTCGAGCGTGATCCCGCGCTTGTTGGTGTTGGCCGAGAGGAAGAAGGCGCTGTACTCCCACCACTGATCGCGGCCATAGAACATGCCGCCGGCGGTTCGCATGGCATCCATCCGACGGGTGCTCTCGACATGGATGACATCTGCGCCGAGTGCGGCGAACGTGGCGGCTGCCGACGGACCGGCCCACCAGGCGGTGAGGTCCACCACCATCAGACCATCGAGCGGGAGGGTCATCGGACCGGTGGGCGCGGGACGCGGTCGACGCATCACCGGTGGGGTGTGATCGTCGGCGCCGATCGCCGGTGCCGGTGCCGGACGCGGCGTGGGTTCACCGTCGATGGTGAAGGGACGATGCGGCATCACGAACTCGTCGAGCGGATCGGGGATGAACACACCGCGCACCCGGGCATGTTCGAGTTCGACCACCGACCGTCCGTCGGCGACGGGGGCGACCGGGATGCGAAGTGCGGCGGCGCGCTCGACGATCTCGGCGGTGGTGTGCTGGCTGGTCCATTCCCTGACCAGTGCGTTCCACTCGGCGGCCCGCGCCACCCGTGCACCCAGGAGGGCGAACTCCGCGGACTCGAGGAGATCCGGTCGCTCGATCAGGATGCAGAAGTTCTCCCACTGCTCGCGGGTGTTGGTGTTGAACCCGACCCATCCGTCGAGCGTGGGTTCGATGGACGGGATCTCGACGGACCGACTGGGCACGGTGGGATCGGCCTCGGGACGACCGAGCAGCGAGTTGAAGAGATCGGCGAAGGTCGTGGCGGTGAGGTTGGCCACCTCGAGCAGCGAGACATCCACGAACTCGCCATGGCCGGTGGCCCGGGCCCCACGGACCGCGGCGAGGGCGCCGACGGCGGCATAGGCACCGCCGACCCACTCCACGCTGCGGCCACCCATCTGCACCGGTGGGAACTCGACCGTGCCCCGGATGGTGAGCGCCCCGCTCTCGGCCTGGATGGTGAACTCGGTGGCCGGACGATCCACGCACGGACCCTCTGTGCCGTACGGCGTGATCGACACGATGACAGTGCCCTCGGTCCGTGCCACAGCGGTGCCGGAGGTGATCACGAGATCGGCGTCGGCACAGATGCTGGCGAGGCGGTCGGCGTCGGAGTTCGGATCGAGCACCACCGATCGCTGACCATGGCGCAGGTACCGGAACATCGGGCTGTCGGTGGAAACGTCACTGGCGTGGCCCGTGTCAGTGGGCCAGCACCATCGGCGCATGGGATCGCCACCGTCGGGCTCGATCCGGGTGACGACGGCACCGGCGTCGGCGAACAACTTGGCGCAGTACGCGCCGGGGATGCCGACCGACAGGTCGACCACGACCATGTCCTGCAGCTCCCCGAACCCTTCGACGCTCACGATGCTCCCCCCTGCTCCCCGGCGCACGCGACCGTAGCGCCCGACGGGTACGGTCCGGGACGTGCTGCGCCGACGCCGGGACCGCCCGGACACCCCTCCGACTCCGTCCCGGGCCGACGGCCCCACCGCGGCGCTGGCCGGCGCCGGCATGATCTCGATGATCCACGCCATCGCCGCCGAGGCGGCCGGGGTCCCCATCGTCGCCGTGGCGTCACGCACTGCCGAACGAGCCGCCGAGCGAGCCGGGCAGATCGGTTGCCCGAGCGTGGAGTACGAGGACCTCCCCGCCGGCGCCGACATCGTGGTGGTGGCCACTCCCCCGGCGCTCCATGCCCGAAACACGATCGCCGCACTCCGCGCCGGAGCCCATGTGCTCGTCGAGAAGCCGCTGGCCACCACGCTGGCCGAGGCGGACGAGATCGTGGAGGTGGCCTCGGCGTCCGACGGGCAGGTGGTCTACGCCGAGAACCAGCGCTTCGCCCCGGTGGTGCAGGAGGCGCTGCGTCTCATCGACGGCCTCGGCCCCCTCGAATACCTCGACCTGCGCGCGCTCTCCCCGCGACCCACCTGGGGTGACTTCCTCGAACCCTCATGGGGCGGCGGCTGCCTGTTCGATCTGGGGGCGCATCCGATCGCGCTGGCCCTGCTGGCGGCTGGCGAGGACACGCCCGTCGCCGTGCGGGCGCAGCTCTCCCCCGCCCCCGACCTCATCGCCGACGACCGCGCTGTCGACGATCATGCGATCGTGGACCTCGAGTTCTCCTCGGGGCTCCGGGCCCATCTCGAGGTGAGCTGGAGGGACACCAGCACCACCTGGGACCTGCAGGCCTCGAGCGCCACCGGCGTGGTGCGCTGCGACCTGCTGCCCACCATCGGGCTCGAGCACGACGGCGAGCCGATCCGGGTCCCGTCGGCCCCAGAGAAGGTCGACGACTTCGTGCACGACCTCGGCTACATCGCCCAGTTCGAGGAGATCCGCCGAGCGGCCGCCGCACCCGGTTCTCTGTCGGCCCACATGATCGGCCCCGCGATGGACGCCGAGTTCGGTCGGCGGGTGCTGGAGATCATCTGTGCGGCGTACAGCTCGGCGGCCCGTGAGGGTCACCCGGCATCCCTCCCGTTCACCGGGCCCCGGACTCGCACCCCGGCTGAGTTGTGGATGGACCATGAGCCCCCGGCCCGCCGGTAAGTTCATCACCCGACCCCGGCTGCCGCGACCGTCCCAGCCATCCGTGCCCGGATCGACCGCACCCCACCGCTCCCGAATGGATCTGGAATGAGAATCGGAATCACCGGCATGGGATTCGTCGGCCGGAGCATCGCCGAGGACTACGCCGATCGGGCCGAGCTCGTGACCTTCGACATCGCCGATGGCGTCGCGTACCCCGCCGAGGAGATGCGAACGGTGGATCTCGAATTCATCTGCGTCGGCACCCCGGCGGGGAGCGACGGGGCGTGCGACACCTCAAAGGTCGAGGCGGCGGTCGCACAGAGCACGGCACCCCTGATCGTGCTCAAGTCCACCGTTCCGCCGAGCACCACCGACGAACTGATCGGACGTCACGGCGTTCGGATGGCGTTCTCCCCCGAGTTCGTGGGCGAAGGCGCCATGTCCAGTCCCTTCTGGAACGATCGCGACGGCATCAGGTTCACGATCCTCGGTGGCAGCGACGACGTGGTCGCCGCGGCCATCGCACTGCTGGAACGACTCGAGGATGCTCCCCACAACTTCTTCCCGTGCAGCGCTCGTGACGCCGAGACGATCAAGTACCTCGAGAACTGCTTCCTGGCGACGAAGGTGGTCGTCTTCAACGAGTTCCATGACCTCGCCCGAGCGGTGGGTGCTGACTGGGACCGTGTGCGAGCGGGACTGCTGCTCGACCCCCGTATCGGCGAGTCCCACACCGTGGTCACCGAGGAGCGGGGGTTCGCGGGGAGATGCTTCCCGAAGGACACCTCGGCGCTGCTCCACCTCGCCGGAGCCATCGGTGTCGAGCTGCAGGTGCTGCGGGCAGCGGTCGAGGCCAACACCAGACTCCGATCCGCCGAGGACCGGGACCCTGCGATCGAGGAGATCGAACGGGTGAACTGACACAATGCGCCCGTGAACACCGATCGTCGTGAGGTCCTGAGAGCCGAGCGGGCTGCCGCTGCGAGGTACTGGGGCGGGATGGAACCGCGCATCGTCATCGAGTTCGTCATCTCCGCCGCCGTGTGGGTCGGAGTGATCGCGCTGGGCACCACAGGGGTGATCCCGCTGTGGCTCGGGCTCATCGTGAACACCGTCGTGGCCACCACCTTCTACATGCCGATGCATGAGGCCGCCCACGGCAACATCATGGGGCGCCGCCCCGGCTCGAAGTTCCTCGAGGAGCTCATCGGCTCGCTGTCCAGCATCCCGCTCGGGTTCGCGTACAAGCCGCATCGATCCTCGCATATGCGCCATCACGCCCATACCAACGACCCGCTGCGGGATCCCGATCACTTCACCGACGGACCCCTCTCCGGGGTCCTCACGGCCTGGCTCGGACAGGTCATGCTCATCACCCTGCTCCCGCTGTTCGCGTTCGTGCCGCCGGCTCGTCGCCTCATCCCCCGGCGGATGCAGATCTCGATGGCCGCCGGCGGCGGGCGCACCGACGGCCTGCGGCAGCTGCGGTTCTGGGTCCTCACCACCATGGCGCTCGTACTGGCGTTCGTGTTCGGCTTCGGCTGGCCGGCGCTGCTGCTGTGGTACCTGCCCTCACGACTGCAGGCCCTGTGGCTGCTGTTCATCTTCGCCTGGTACCCGCACCATCCGGCTGACGCCGTCGGCCGCTACGTCGACACGCGGGTGGCGGTGTTCCCCGGTTCCCGGCTCATCATCCGCGGGCATGACCACCACGCCGTGCACCATCTGTTCCCCCGAGTCCCCCACTACCGCCTCCCGGCGCTGTGGCAGGACATCGCCGAGGACATGGTGGCCAAGGGCGTGCGCAGCGAGGGCGGCGCAACCGCCGCCACCCGCCCGATCGTGTGGTGAGAGGGCGGCGGCTCACTCACCCTCTCACCGGCATGCTGCGATCGACCCGGGAGCGGACCCCCCGGGAGCGGAACTACAGCCTGAACGTGTGACCCCACTTGCTGATCGACCAGGAGAAGGCACCGCTGGCGCTGAGTGAGGCACTGTAGGAACCGAGCGAGCAGTAGTTCCTGCAGTCCACCGAGGTGCGGTACTCCGCACGAGCCGTGGCCGAGGCGCTGACCGAGGACCTGAAGCCCGTCGATGCCGACCAGGAGATCGAGGCGCTGTACGAGCCGCTGAACGAGGCCTTGATCGTGTAACCGATCGATCCCGCCGGCCAGGGCAGATCCTTCGACCAGCCGTCGGAGGAACTGCCGCTGAACGAGTTCGAGGCGCTCGCCGAGAACGAGAACCCGGCACTGAACGTGATCGACGGGAACGAGTACGTGGCGCCGCTGATCGAGAGCGACACGCCGGAGATCGACGCCACGACCGACCCCGAGGTGTTCTGGATCCGGAAGGTTCCCGAACCGGAGACGCCACCGGAGTTCATGCTCATCCATGCCGTGAAGTCGAAGGTCACCGCACCCGAGCTGCGCCCGAAGGTGCCGCTCATCGAACCGGCGAACGGCCCGGCCGACACCGACGAGGAGAACGTGAAGGTCTCCACCCCCGGAGCGATCGAGAGCCGGAAGGTGCTCGTCCCGAGGTTGAACCCGCCGATGGTCGCAGCAGTGGTGACCGCCAGCGTGCTGGTGACGCCGGCCGCCGACCGTGCGAAGGAGCCGCTCAGCCTCACCGTGAACCCGGAGATCGAAACATTCGCAGTGGCGCTCACGCTCACGGCGGAGCCGATCTTCGATGCGCTGACGTCGAGCGTCAGGTTGAAGCCGGCCAGTGCGGTCGCCGTGCCCCGGGCGCTGAAATCACCCGAGGAGGTGAACGACCCCTGCACGGTGACCCCCGAGCCACGGTTGTCGACGGCGAAGGATCCGCTGAAGCTGGCCCCGAAGGTGCCGCCCGCCCTGGCGAGCGACACCGATGCCGTCGCCGAGAACCCGCCGATCGTGAAACCGATGCCCGATGCACTGAAGGCGAAGTCACCGGCGACGGCCCGTACCACCGATCCGTTCGGCAGTGTGATGTTCGGGCACACGGAGTTCGGGCACAGCGGGGTCTGCCAGTACATCGCACCGGCGATCGAGGTCGAGAACACGCCCGGGACGGTGAGGGTCCCCGTGAACGCGAACCCGCGGTCGTCGATCGTCAGCGCCACCGAACCCACGTTGAAGCCCGAGACGTTCGCCGTCCCCGTGGCCGTGAGCGAGGTGACACCGCTGGTCCTGTCGGTGTCGAGCACGAATGTGCCCGAGATCGTGACGGACGAGACCACGATGGTCGCGGCCACATCGATGTGGAGTGCGGTGACCCGGCCACCGACATAGGTGAACGCCACCTGCCGCACATCGAGGACGCTCCCCAGGATCGTGATGCGTCCCGTGGCCTGCAGCGAGAACGACTGGGCGGACGGCGAGGTCGAGAGCTCACCGGCGAACTGGAGGTTCGTGAGCGAGAACGGACCGGCGCTGATGTTGCCCACGGAGCCGGTGAGCCGGACGACCGAGGTCTGGGTGGAGGAGGTCCAACTGAACAGGCCCGACAGCGAGACCGCCACATCGAGCACCTTCAACGACCCGGCGAACTGCACGGTGGAGGTGCCCTGCGCCGAATCGAATCCGACGGAGATCGTGGCCCCGTCGAAGGTGACGGGACCGGTCCGGAACGCACCCACGCTGGCCGAACCGAGGAACCGGAAGGTCGGGGTCGTGGTGATCACGGCGCTGACGCCGAGCGGGACATCGAGCAGGCTGCCCTCGAACTGCACCGCGAATCCGGCCGGGACGACGGTCGTGCCGACCACGCAACCGGTCGGGGCGATGACCAGGTGGAAGTACTTGGCCTTGAGGACGCCGGCGATGTTGACGATGTCGGGTCCGCCCGAGGTGCCCACTGCGATGTCCATGCAGGGATTCGCCTCGGAGAGCTGCATGAGCACCGAGACCGGCACGGGGTCGGTGGGTCGCATCCCCAGGGCGGTGAGGAGGTTGCCCGGGAGCGTCACCGTGGCCTGCAGCCCGAGCGTCGGGAGCGGGAACGGGGCGGCCGCGATCTGGATCCCGACCTGGATGGTGATGGACCGGAGACTGAAGCCGGTGAGGCCGAAGGCGTTGTCCCAGAGCGAGCCGCCATTGGCTCCGGCGGCGCTGATGAAGCCGTTCACCGTCTGCGAGCTCGCCAGATACGTGACCCCCATCGCGACGTCGATGACCTTGGTGCTGCTCCCGGCGGCGCTGATGGTGAAGGTTCCCGACTGGCTGAGACTCTGGACGGGCTGTCCCGAGTTGAACCCGGTCATGATCGTGAAGTTCCCGAACGAGAACCGGTAGCTCGAGGATCCGGTGGGCACCGAGACCGATGTCGGGAAGGAGGCCCGGATCATGTAGTCGGTGGCGCCGGAGTAGGTGACGAAGACCTTCGCATCATCGAGGGTCCGACCGATCAGGGTCGCGACCCAGGTGGGCAGCGCCTGTGCGCCACCGAACGCGAGCGTCCGGGCCGGCAGCAGCTGCGGACCTGAACCGTCGAGGGTGACGGTCGAGGCGACATCGGTGTAGGCCAGTGACGTGAGTCGCGCGGTGCCCAGCGTGAGGCCGGCTGACGGGAAGGAACCCACCACGGCGTACCCGGTCGCGGTGTACGTGAACGTGACGGGCAACGATGCGCCGAGGACGTTCGCCGTGCCGGTGGCGGCGAAGCTGTAGCCGCCCTTCGAGCCGGCGCCGACGCCGAGTCCGACCGAGCCGGTCGATGCGCTGGCGGCACCGCTCGAGTAGGCGACCGAGAGCGTGGGAGCGGTGATCTCGAGGAATCCCGGCACGATCGTGATCTTCGTCATCGATGCCTGCAGCCTGAACCCCTTCGACTGGGTGCCGTACACGCCGACGACATCGATCGTCTGGGTGCCGAGGCCACTGCCGAGGCTCACCACCACCGAACCGGTGAGGGAGAGATAGGTGCTGTTCGTGCCCGACGGGCAGAAGGCGGTGCCCGAGATCTGCGGGCAGGCCGACCCGACCGACACCGTGATGTCCTTGAGGGTCAGAACATCAGAGATGAGTGCGACCCGAGACACCGTCGCCGAGATCCCCCACACCACCGAGCCGGAGGTGTTCGTGATGGCGCCGACGAGCGCAGCTCCGGCGAGGGTGAACCCGGGGGCGATCGTCAGCGTGCCCGGGCTCGTGCGTGCAGTGAGGCTCCAGTTGTTCGAATCCGTGTAGGCGACATCCACCGACAGCACGACACCGGCGCCGAGGTCGATGGTGCCGGTGCCGGTGAGACCGGCCGTGGAGGTCCAGGACACGGTCAGGTTGGAGACGGTGAGACCGCTGGCCCGGATCGGGGCGAACACGGCGCGGATGGACTGGGTGAGCGTCGCATCATGCTGTTCGATGGAACCGGAGACGACGGCCGAGGAGCCGAACAGGGTGAGCGATGCGGTGAGCGTGACGGCGACCTTCCAGTTGGTGCCGTTCACATAGGTGAAGGTCACGGCCACGGAGGTGCCGGCGACAGCGAGGGTCGCGGCACCCGAGGCCTGCATCGCTCCCCCGGCCCGTCCGATCGTGAGCGCGCTCGCCGAGAGCGAGATGCCACTGGCGATCCTGAAGGTGACGTTCGACGCGGTCAGCTGCCAGTGCGTGGCGTCGGCGTAGGTCCCGGTCACGGTCACGTTCGATCCCTCGGAGAACGAGATCGATGCGGAGATGGTGAAACGGGTCTCGGCGGTGGGCGTCCAGATGAGGGCGAGGCCGGTGAAGGTCACTCCCGACATCGACACGCGACCCAGACGCAGCGCCACCGAGCCGGTGCCGGCTGTCGTGCAGTCCACCGAGGCGACGCACAGTGCACCGGTGAGGACTCCGTCGTCATAGGACACCGTGCCGGCGAGGTCGACCGACCCGAATCCGAGTCCCACGGTTCCGGCGAGGGTCAGTGACCAGTTCGCTGCGTCGGTGTACTCGAAGGTCGTGGCCACACGATTCACACCGGAGATCACGAGCTCACCCGAGACCTCGAGATGCAGCATCGGGGCGGTGTCACCCGGGGTGGAGGACATCGAGACGGCGAGGGCACAGATCGAGAGACCGGCACCGATGGCCTGGCATTCGGCCGGGACATGGGAGAACGAGGCCGACCAGCCATCGGCGTCGTCATAGGAGAACGAGCCCGTGATGGTGGTGTTCGGTCCGATGGCCACTGATCCCGTGGCCGAGAACGCCCGCGAGACGACGTTGAACTGGAACGCCAGCACGATGGTCGTCGAACCGATGGTCAGCGTGCCCGCTCCCACGAGCAGTCCGCCCGGGCGGATCGTGGCGGTGGTGATGTGGAAGTCCACACCACCGAGGTCGAGCGACTCGGGAACCGTTCCCGTCTCGCTGGCGACGGCGCCGAGTGAGTCGCCGGCCGCATTCGTGGCGACGACGGTGACATCGGTGAAGCCGGGATCGATCCCGGCGATGGTGCAGGTGCGTTCCGAGGGTGAGCTCGTCGTGCAGGTCTCACCGGTGCTCGCCGTGACGGTGTAGGAGACGATGGTGCTCCCGCCATCGGTGACCGGAGCGGTCCAGGACACGATCGCCGAATCCCCCTGGAGATCGATGGCGACCGCGGTCGGCGAACCCGGGACGGTGAACGGCGTGACCGGACTGGTGGCCGCCGAGTCAGCACCGGCTCCGGCGGCGGTGGTGGCATGGACCCGGAACGAGTACGCGGTTCCGGGGACGAGTCCCAGCACATCGCAGCTGGTGGTCGTCGTGGTGCAGGTGAACCCGCCGGAGGTCGAGACCACGGTGTAGGTGACGACGCTGCTCCAGCCCGACGCTGCGCCTTCGACGAGAGCGGACCAGGAGACCGTCACCCGCTCGGAACCGGCCGTGGCGACGACACCGCTGACCGCTCCGGCGGAGGTGAAGGGCACCACCGGGGCGGAGGCTGCGGAGGCGACACCGGGCCCTCCGGCGTCGGTGGCGGTCACTGAGAACGTGGAGCTGACTCCCGGGGTGAGCCCGCCGATGGTGCAGCTGGCTCCGGTGGCATCAGCGCGAACGGCGATGGTGCAGGTCCGGCCGCTCGGGGAGGCAGTGACCGTGTAGGAGAGGATGGTGGTTCCGTCGGCGGGACGCGACCAGGAGATGGTGACCGCGCCGGGTCCTGCGGTGGTGTTGATGGACACCGGCGCGCCGGCCGCGGGGATCGCCGTTCCCGAGTTCGAGCTCGCCGAGATCGCCCCGTCACCTGCTGCCGTGGTGGCCACGACGATGAAGGAGTAGACGACGCCGGGCAGGAGATCGGTGACGACACAGGAGGTGGTCCCGCTGGTGCAGTGGAGACCTCCGATGTTGGAGGTGACGGTGTACCGGGTGATCGGCGCACCGCCGGTGGAGACGGGGGCGAGCCAGGACACCGTGGCCGAGGACCGCGAGAACACTGCAGTGACCCGGAGCGGTGGGCCCGCCGCCGCCACGGCGGTGATCGGATCGGAGTGCACGCTCGGTGCGCCGCTGCCGACCCGGGTCGTCGCCGTGACCGTGAAGGTGTAGCTCACCGAACTCAGGAGTCCCGTGACGGTGCAATGGAGGGTGCCGACTGCGGTGCATCCGCGACCGCCGGGGGATGCGACCACCGAGGAGCGGATGATGGGCGCGCCGCCGTCATCGGACGGTGCATCCCAGCTCACCGACACCGCACCGGCGCCAGCGATCGAGCCCACCACCGAGGTGGGGACATCGGGCACCGAGGCCGGGACGATCGCACCGGCGCCCGAACCGGGTCGGCTGTCGCCCACGGCGTTCGTGGCCCGCACGGTGAACGTGTAGGACACCCCGTTGGCGAGTCCGTTGACCACGCACATCGTCGCACTGGCCCCGCCGACGCACCCGGCCGAGGCCGGCGAGGAGTCGACGATGTACCCAGTGATCGGTGAACCGTTCGCATATGCCGGGGCCCACAGGACCGTGACCGAGCGGTTGCCCGAGATGCCGCGGACTGCAGTGGGTGTGCTGGGCGCCGTCATCGGCACCACATCACCGGTCGGCGAGGAGGACACACTGCGTCCGGCAGCGGACACCGCCACGATGGTGAAGGTGTAGTGGGTCCCCAGCGTGAGCCCGGTGATGACGCAGTTGAGCGCCGCAGTGGAGCAGGACCGCGATCCCGGCGATGACGTGACGATGTAGGACGTGACCGGGCTGCCGCCGGTGTCGGTCGGTGCGCTCCACTGCACGAGCACCGAGGAACCGCTCACGGTGCCGGACGCGTCGGAGGGCGCATCCGGAGCCCGGGCAGGGATGACTGCTGCCGACGGGAACGAGGCGGTCTGGCGTGAATCGGAGGTCGTCGCCGTGACCACGAACGTGTGGGCGACGCCGTTCGTGAGACCGGAGACCACACAGGTGAGCTCCCCGGTCGTGGAGCAGGTGAGATCACCCGGCGTGGATCTGACCGTGTAGCCGGTGATGGAGATCCCGGCGATGGGCGGGGGCGCCGACCAGGACACCGTGACCGAGCCCGGACCGGAGACGCCGACGACGTCGACCGGGGATCGACTCGATCCGAGCGGTACGACCTCGGCGGAGGTCGTACCCGGACTGGTCCCGAGCGCCGTCCGGGCGACGACGGTGACGGTGTAGGTCTCCTCGCCGACGAGGCCGGTGATCGTGCAGGACGTGGCGCCGGTGGTGCGACAGCTGCGGGCGCCGGTGGAACCCACCGAGGTGGTGGCGATGTAGCCGAGGATCGGCCGCCCGCCCGGATCCGCGGGCGATGCCCAGGCCACCCTGATCGATGCGTTCGCAGCGGTGACAGCGACACCCTGCGGGGCGGTCGGGATCGTGCCCGGCGAGACTCCGGCGGAGGCCGAGGAGGCCGTGCCATCGCCGGCGTTGTTCACGAACCGGACGGTGAAGGTGTAGGTGACGCCGT
This sequence comes from Microthrixaceae bacterium, assembly GCA_947446975.1. Taxonomy (GTDB): domain Bacteria; phylum Actinomycetota; class Acidimicrobiia; order Acidimicrobiales; family Acidimicrobilacustridaceae; genus Acidimicrobilacustris. The sequence continues at coordinate 2,484 of CANFHM010000048.1, read as the reverse complement.
TCTCGAGTCCCTCGACACGGCAACTCGTCACCCGCTCGCTGACGCAGCTCGGACCATCAGGATTCGTGCTGACGAGGTAGTACGAATCGGCCGAGTAATAGGACGCGATGTTGGTCGGTGCGGTCCACGAGACGAGGACGGAGTGATCGCCGAAGGTGCCGACGACGGCGGTCGGTGCCGGCGCGGTCGTCACGGGTCGGAAGATCACTGCTGCCGATGCTGGGCCGTACCCGGCGGCATTGCGTGCGGCGATGGTCATCCGATAGGTCGTGCCGGGTGTCAGTTCACCGTAGAGCGACCAGTAGGGCATGCCGCTCGTCGTGTCGTGACTCACCGATCGACCGGTGCTGGTGTCGGTGATGGTCACCAGATGGGAGATGACCGCCTCGGCGGGGTCGGCGGCGTGCCAGTCGACGTGGATGCCCTCACCCTGCTGCAGGATGGACACCGTCGTCGGAGCTGACGGGAGACCGATCGGGGTCGGCACGAATCCGGGGGTGGCCCCGAAACGGTGGTCGAGCGACGTGATGTACGGATTGCTGTTGGTCGCGTAGACGAAGAAGTCGTACGGCACGCCGTTCGGGAGTCCGTGGACGGTGCAGGTCAGCACACCAGCTCCCGCCGAACATCCGGGTGTGTAGACGGTGCCGCCAACCACCGTGAACGTGTAGCCGATGACGCGGTACCCGGTGATCGGACCGCCACCGGTGCTCGTCGGTGCGGTCCAGGTGACCTTCACGGAGTTCGGACCGGGCGTGCCGACGACATTGCCCACCCAGCCCGGATAGTCGATGAACATGATCGCCGGCGACTGCGCCGAGGCCAGGCCGGACCCGATCGGATTCATCGCCGTGACCGTGAAGGTGTAGGTCGTCCCACCGTCGAGCCCACGGACGACACACGAGGTGGTCGCGGTGACGCAGCTGCCACCCTGGACGGCGACGCCGTGCTGATAGGCCTGCACCGTGTAGGACGTCACGGCGCCGGCCCCTTCGTACGCCGGCGGGTTCCATGCGACCTTCACACCGGCCACGAACGAGTCCTCGAAGTCCGAGAGCGAGACCGTGGGAGCGGCCGGCGCACCCGGCAGTCCGGGGATGAAGGAGGCCGACGCTGCGGAGGCCACACCCGTGCCCGACGCATTCGTGGCTCGGACGGTGAAGGAGTAGGTCGATCCGTCGCTCAGCCCCGTCACCGAACAGGTGGTGCTCGTCGTCGTGCAGGTGCGCACGCCGGACGGGCCGGCTGAGGAGCTCACCGTATAGGTGACGGTGCCGTCACCGAGGAAGGTCGGCGGCGACCACGAGACCACTGCGGTGCCGGTGGCGGGGGTGGCGCCATCACCGGCGGTCACCCGGAGCGGCGCCGTGGGGGCGCGCGACGGCACCACAGCGGCGGAGGGCGCAGAAGCGAGGGAGTCCCCGGTGGCGTTGTGCGCAACGACCGTGAACGTGTACGAGGTGCCGTTGGTGAGTCCCGTGACGGTGCAGGTCGTGCCCGTCGTCGCCGTGCAGGTCCGCACGCCGGATGGCCCGGTCGACGAGGTCACGACGTAGCGCGTGATCGGCTTCCCACCGGTGGTCGCCGGCGCCGTCCAGCTGACCTGCACCGAACTCGCGCCGGACACACCGACGACGTCGGTCGGTGCGCCGGGGACGGCGATCTCCGAGGAGGGACCGGAGGCGTCGCCGTTGGCCGACCAGTTGGAGGCCGAGACGATGAAATACCCGTCGACACCGTGCGGAAGATCGGTGATGGTGCAGGTCCGGGGTGCGGGCGTGGAGTCCCAGACGCCGCCGTTCTCATCGCCGACGATGCACCATGCGGTCGCCGGGACCCACGAGTCACGCGGCAACGTCGGATCGACGACCGGGGAGGAACCGCTCGAATCGGCGTTCCAGTACATGTCGACCTCGTAGCGGATGATCGGCGCTCCGCCATTGGAGACCGGCGCATCCCAGGTGATCGTGGCCGAGTCCGATGTCGCTCCCCGGACGAAGGTGTGGAACACGTTCCGGGCGATGCCGGGGGCCGTACAGGTGCTCGTGTAGTTGTCCCAGTTCTGCATCGCCTCGAACTGATGCTGCTCCGACAGCGTGCGGGTGCTCGCACATTCCCTGATGTCGAGCGGCACATGGGTCGCGGGGTCGCCCGGCCACGATGATGTCGAGACCGGCGTGTCCGTCGTTGATCCAGCACTCATCGTCGCCGGCGATGTCACCGAGGTGGGCTCGCTCGGCGAGCCGGTCGTGGAAGACGAGCCGGTCGAGGATGATGAGCCCGTCGCCGTCGGCGTCGTCGGCTGCGAGGGCTCGCCGATGGTGATGGCGACGTGCTTGTCGGCGCGGAGGCGACCGTCATCGGTCGTGGCCGAGAGATGGATGCCGGCATCACCGAGGGGCGCGTTCGTGAGCGCCCGCAGCGTGATGGTGATGAGCTCACCGCCCGAACCGGCCAGCGCCGACGCATGGCGACACATCGATC
>CANFHM010000047.1 GCA_947446975.1 Microthrixaceae bacterium | reverse complement strand
CCGGTGACTCGACGGTTTCGGTGGCGTTCACTGCTGGTGTGACCGGCGGTTCATTGATCACTGATTATGAGTATCAGTTGAACGGTTCTGGCTCCTGGTTCTCTCTTGGTACGACTTCGTCGCCGGCGAGCATCGGTGTCACCAATGGTTTGGCGTACACGGTGAAGTTGCGTGCGGTGAACGTGGCTGGTTCGGGTGCGGCCTCTGATGCGTCGGGTTCGTTCACGCCGCGTACGGTGCCGTCGGCTCCGACTGATCTGGTGGCAACACCGGGTGATGGTTCTGCGTCGATCTCGTTCACACCGGGTGCTGATGGTGGTGCGATGATCATGAACTACCGGTATTCGATTGATGGTGGAGCGACGTGGCTTGCGTTCCCGCAGATGGTGATGTCGTCGCCGGTCACGATTCTTGGTCTCACCGACTTCACGACATACAACATCTCGTTGCGGGCGGTGAACAGCGCCGGTGATGGTGCTGCGTCGTCGTCGGTGTCGGTCACTCCGGCTATGGCTGGTCCGACACAGTGTTCGGCGACTGCGTTGGGCCGCCATCAGATCCAGATCTGTTGGAATGCGCTGAGCCCGGCTCAGGGTTCGGTCACCAGATATCGGGCCTATGTGTACACAGCAGGCACATCCACCAAGGTTGCGTCGTGCAAGGGTTCGAGGACTGATGTGAGCTGTGTGGTCAAGGGTGCCGGCAAGCTCACCGCGGCGACTGACTACGACGTGGTTGTGCGGGCCCGGGTGCAGATCGCACCGCATCAGGTGTTCTGGTCGCTGTACAGCGCGCCGGTGCGGGTGTCGACCCTGCCGTGATCATTCCATCGGACGGCTGACCGGCTGACGTAGCTGTGTGTGAGGGGCCCGGGCAATTCGCCCGGGCCCCTTCGCGCTCAGGGGTGCGCCTCGAGCGGCAGACGAGTCCCGGTCGCCCGGTACTCAGCGCTCACCGCAGCCGGTGTGCAACAGTTGCCGTCTCGATCAACACAGGGGGGAACATGGCCATCGATCCGCAGGCCCAGGTCGTGCTCGATCTGCTCGCAGCCGTCGGTTTCACGTTCGGTGGGGCAGACCCCGCCACGTTGCGCGAGAGCATGGCGGCCGGCAACACGCCGAGTCCCATCGAACTCGCCGAGATCACCGACCGCACCATCCCCGGTCCCGGCGGTGAGATCCCGGTGCGCATCTACCGGCCCAGCCTCGAGCCGGGTCTGCCGGTGGTGGTGTTCTTCCATGGTGGCGGCTGGGTGGTCGGCGACCTCGAGTCCCACGATCATGGGGCCCGGGCCATCGCCGCGAAGGCCGACTGCGTCGTGGTGGCGGTCGACTATCGCCTCGCCCCGGAGCACAGGTTCCCGGCGGCGGTCGATGATTGCTGGGCCGCAACCGAATGGGTGGCCACGCACGCCGAGGAGCTCGGGGTCGACCCCACTCGATTGGCTGTGGCCGGCGACAGCGCCGGTGGGAACCTCGCCGCCGTGGTCACCAACCGCGCCCGCGATGTGGATCATGTCGAGGTCATCCATCAGGCGCTGATCTACCCCGTCACCGATGCCACCTGCGATCGCCCCTCGATGACGGAGAACGCCGAGGGGTACATGCTCACCGCAGATGGCATGACCTGGTTCCACGGTCACTACGCCAACAGTCCCGACGACTTCGCCGACCCCCGCTACTCGCCGCTGTTCGACGATCTCGCCGGTGCTGCACCGGCCATCGTCATCACCGCTGGCTACGACCCATTGCGCGATCAGGGCATCGCCTACGCCGAGGCGCTCGGTGCCGCCGGAGTCGAGGTCGATCACATCAACTACGACACCATGTTCCACGGCTTCTTCACGATGGACGCCGCCATCGATGTGGCCGCCGAAGCCCAGGATGCGGTGGCAGCGTCGTTGAAGGCCGCGTTCGCCCGCTGATGAAGCGCGGCGCATGGCTCCTTCTCGGAGCGTGTGCACTCCTGCTCGCTGCGTGCTCCGGGCCGTCGGGGAGCGGGTCGTCGGCTTCGCCGACCCCATCCGATTCGACCATCGACGGGACGACCGACCCCACGGACGCGTCACCGCCGACCTACGACCCCTACGCCGGCACGCTGCCCGCCGCTGATCCGGGCGGTCAGGTGCAGACCGGATCGATCGCCACGCCCGATGGTCGTGTCCGCACCTACCGCCTCTACGTGCCGGCCTCCGCAGCATCGGGTGCGCGGCTGCCGTTGCTGGTCGCCCTGCACGGCGGCCTCGGTTGGGGAGCGCAGTTCGCGGCGAACAGTGGGTTCGATGGTCTGGCGGAGGCGAACAGGTTCATCGTCGCCTACCCCGACGGCACGAACAACCGACCCGGTGACACCAGGCTGCTCACGTGGAACGGAGGGATCTGCTGTCGTCCGGCCTCGGAGCAGCAGGTCGATGATGTCGGGTTCCTCCGACTCCTCATCGATCGCCTCGAGACCGAGCAGCCTGTCGATCCGACCCGCGTGTTCGTCGCCGGCCATTCGAACGGGGCGATCCTCGCCTATCGGGTGGCCTGCGAGCTCGGTGATCGCATCCTTGCCATCGGCGTGCAGTCAGGAGTGGTCGGTGTGCCCTGTCATCCGACGCGACCCGTGAGCGTGTTCCATCTGCACGGACTGGCCGACGCCAACATCCCCATCGACGGCGGTCGGGGGTCCGGGCCGTCCGGCGTCGAGTTCCCATCACCCCGTGAGGCACCGGCTGCGCTCGCTGAGCTCGACGGGTGTCGCAGCGGCCCCGTCGAGCAGCTCGACCCGGGCGATCCTGCTGTGGTGAGCCAGCTCTGGTCCCGGTGTGCACAGGGCGCAGAGGTGCGGTTCGTCACCGTCGCCGGGGCGAGCCATGCCTGGATGGGACATCCGACCTCGGCGAAGGACCTCGTGGGTGAGCCCTACGCCGGCTTCGACGCCAGTCGGGCGATCTGGTCGTTCCTCGCAGGTGTGCGACCCCGCTGAACAGCGAAGGGCCCGGACGGAGGTCCGGGCCGCTCGAGCTGCTGTGGTGGTCGGGACCGGCGTCGATCCGGTGACCTATCGCTTTTCAGGCGATCGCTCTGCCTACTGAGCTACCCGACCGTGGGACCGGAACAGCGTTCTGGTCAGGCCCACCGCCCCCCGGAGGGGGAGGTGAGTGGCGGTCCCGACGGGATTTGAACCCGCGACCTCCGGCTTGACAGGCCGGCGTGCACTCCAAACTGCACCACGGGACCAGAACTGAACTGCGCACCCCCAACGGGATTCGAACCCGTGTTACCTGCGTGAAAGGCAGGCGTCCTAGGCCGCTGGACGATGGGGGCTCTCCTGCCGCGAGGGCCTGTGAACCATAGCAGCAGCACCCACCTGCAGCGCCAATGCTGATCTGCTCCGGGTCAGGACGAGAGCGTCTCCGCGGAGGAGCGCACGATCGCATCGAGCACGCCGCCGAGGAACTCATAGACCGCCCAGGCCGGGATGTCGGGATCGTCGGGCTCGAGTTCGGGGGGCATGTCCTCGCTCACGTCGAGGCGGGTGCCGAGCACGAGACGCACCGTGTTGAGACCGATCATCCACGCCTCGAGCTGCGAACGATCGAGGTCCTTCTCGTCGGTGCTGGCGATGATCCGCTCGAGCGCCTGACGCCTGGATGTCACCAGATCGCTGTGCACCATCTCCTGATAGGCCGCATCGATGGACGCATCGGTGGTGTGGGCCACGGGGTACACCCGACGCAGCAGAGGTTCGGCCGCCGGATCCTCGAGTGCGCCGACGAGGTCCTCGCACACCGCCTTCACCACGGCCCGCTCCCGGGTCCCGAGGTTCACGGTGAACCGATCAGCACCCTTCGGCTGGAAGGGACGACGGAGTCCGAAGGCCATGTCAGTCCTGCTGCATCGTGGCCCACAGGCCATGTTCATGGAGGCGGAAGACGTCGAGTTCCGCCTTCTCCCTGGTGCCGTTCGAGACCACCGAGCGACCGTTGTTGTGGACTTCGAGCATCATGGCCTCGGCCTTCTCGTGGCTGTAGCCGAACACCTTCTGGAGCACGAAGGTCACGTAGCTCATGAGATTGATCGGGTCGTTCCAGACCAGCACGATCCAGGGCCGATCGACATCGAGGGTCTCGTCGATGTCTGGATCGCGCACCTCGACGGGTGCGTCGGCGAGTCGGGTCGTGGTCCTCCCGGCGGGAGTGCCGACGAGGCGGGAGTTCATGGAACCAGCACCGGATCCTCGGCCCGCTCCACCGAATGGGCGGTGAGGTCGAGGTCGAAGGCCAGCACGGCCAGCCACACCACGACGCTGCCTGCCACATGCAGCAGCACCAGCAGCGGCGGCACCCCGGTGAAGTACTGGATGTATCCGATGGCACCCTGCATCACGATGGCCGCCACGAGCAGTTTGGCCCGCCGATCGACGATCGCGGCCGTGCCGTTGCGGCGCAGCGACACCAGGGTGACCACCGAGAGCGCCAGGAACAGCCACACCGTGCCGCTGTGGATGCGGGCCACGATCGTGATGTCATAGGGGAGGCGACTGACCTTCTCGTCACCGCCATGGGGGCCGGTGCCGGTGACCACCGTGCCGGTGATGACGGCGATGGAGGCCAGCACCACGAGGGCCCGACCGAGCTGCCTGATGCGGGGTGGCACGAGGGGGAGTCCGGGGCGACCGTCGTGCCCGGCCCGGTGGTGCAGGACGAAGGCGTTCCACACCAGGACCATCGAGAGCACGAAATGGCCGATCACGAACGGCGGCCGCAGCTCGAACAGCACGGTGAGACCACCGAGCACGATCTGTCCGACCACACCGGCCACGAGACCGAGCGACAGCCAGGTGAGGTCACGACGTCGGGGCGTGCGCACGAGTGACCCGAGCACGGCGACGATGACCACCACCGAGACCAGCCCGGTGATCGTCCGATTGATGAACTCGACCATGGCGTGGTACTCGGCCGGGGCGATGAGTCGGTTCGATTCGCAGGTGGGCCAGTCCGAGCAACCGAGTCCGGACCCCGTGAGGCGCACGGCCGCGCCGGTGACGATGATGAACACCAGGGCCAGCAGCGCGAGCAGCGTGATGCGCTGATAGGCCCGAGGGGAGAGGCGGCGCGATCGCACACGGCGATGGTACGGGAGGCCGGGGCGGTTCCCAATTCGTCGGATCACAGGATTGTCTGGGGTCGGCGACTCGCCTCTAGCATCGCCCCCGATGGACACCGCCGCGCATCCCTCCCCCATGGCGCGGCTCAAGGGCTATGTGGCCCTCACCAAGCCCCGGATCATCGAACTGCTGCTCATCACCACGGTTCCCACCATGGTCGTGGCCGAGCGGGGCCTCCCCTCCCTGTGGCTGATCATCGCCACCGTGCTCGGCGGCACGATGGCCGCCGGCGGCGCCAACGCCATCAACATGTACGTCGACCGCGACATCGACGCCATCATGAAGCGGACCCGCAACCGCCCCCTGGTCACCGGGCTCATCGCCCCCCGCAACGCCCTGATCTTCGCCATCGGGCTCGAATGTGTGGCGTTCGTCTGGCTGTGGGCCTTCGTGAACCTGCTCAGCGCCGCCCTCGCCGTGGCCGCCTGCCTGTTCTACGTCTTCATCTACACCCTGTGGCTCAAGCGCACCTCGAAGAGCAACATCGTCATCGGCGGGGCCGCCGGGGCCGCCCCGGTGCTCATCGGCTGGTCAGCGGTCACCAACTCCATCGCCTGGGCCCCGGTGCTGCTGTTCGCCATCATCTTCTACTGGACCCCGCCCCATTTCTGGGCGCTGGCCATCCGGTACAAGGACGATTACGCCGCCGCTGATGTCCCGATGCTGCCGTCGGTGGTCACGCTGCGGGAGACCTCCATCCGGATCCTCGTCTACACCGTCTGGCTGTGGTTCCTCACGCTCGTGTTCGCCCCGGTCGGGCACATGGGAATCATCTACTGGATCGCCGCCATCGTGCTCGGTGCGGTGTTCACCGGATTCGCCATGCAACTGCTGCGCGATCAGACCGCGAAACGGGCCATGCGTCTGTTCACCTGGTCGATCACCTACATCACGCTGCTGTTCGGTGCCATGGCCCTCGACCAGCTCGTGAGGTCCGGGCTGTGATCGAACTTCGCGTAGGGTTTTCGATCGGCCGACCGCCGCTGTGTAGAGTCCAAACCCGTACTGGCGCCCCGCGAGGGTCGTCTCTTCCATGGTCCGGCTCGGCCTGTGCCGGCCCGAGTGCATTCGCTCGAACGAGGTCCCAACTGTCATGTCGATAACCGACGCGAGACCACAGTCCGCCACCGACGCCGCCTCGGCGTCCACAGCGCCCGCTGCTGGCTCCGGCTCACTTCTCGGATCCGGTGATCACAGGGCGATCGGCCTCGTGTACGTGGTCCTGTCGCTGCTGTTCGGCGCTGCGGCGTTCGTGGCGTTCCTGCTCGGGCAGCTGCATCTCGTGCAGACCAGCTTCCTCTCCAACAGCGCCTCCGACGCCCTGCTGAACGCCTCCGAGCTGGGCTTCGTGCTGCTCGTGGCCGTGCCGCTGTTCATCGGACTCGCCACCTGCATCATCCCGCTGCAGGTCGGTTCGGCCACCATCGCCTTCCCCCGGGCTGCGGCGATGGCCCTGTGGACCTGGGTCCTGTCGAGCGGCCTCTTCATCATCGCCAACTCCATCGACGGCGGCATCGGTGGCGGTCGTGATCGTGCCGTCGATCTCGGCCTCCTCGCCATCGTCGGGCTCATCCTCGCCCTCCTGCTGGCCACCACCTGCGTCGTCACCACCGTGATCGCCCTGCGCACGCCGGGCATGAGCCTCGACCGGGTGCCCATGTTCAGTTGGTCGATGTTCGTGGCCGGTTCGGTCTGGATGCTCACCCTTCCGGTGCTGGTGGCCAACGTGGTGCTCATCTACGTCGACCATCACTACGGCCGTCCCAGCGAGTTCGGTGTCAGCAGCGTGCAGGGTCTCCAGATCGGCTGGGCCATCTCGCAGCCGCAGATCTACGCCTATGTCATCCCGGTGTTCGGCATCGCCGCCGACATCATCGCCACGCTCAGCGGGCGTCGTCAGCCCAACCGGGGCGCCATGCTCGTGGCCATCGGCGCCTTCGGCGCCCTCAGCGTCGGTGCCTACGCCCAGCCGTACTTCTTCCCCGAGGTCCGCGATCAGATCGTGTGGGCCGCCATGGGCGTGCTCATCATCCTGCCGGTCCTGGCCATCCTCGGTGGGTGGGGTGCACTGCTCAAGGGCGGGAAGCCGACCCTGCGCAGCCCGCTGCCACTGGCCCTCGTCTCGGTGGTGCTCGTGCTGCTCGCCGTGCTCGCCGGTGCGCTCGGAGCCCTCACGCCGCTGCAGCTGCGCGAGACCCCCTACGTGGCCGTCGGACAGCTCGCCCTGATCATCGCCGCTGCAGTCACCTCCGGCACCGCCGGTGTCATCCACTGGGCCGCTCGCCTCGGCGGTCGTCGGGCCCCCGAGCCCCTCGGTCTGCTCGGTGTGCTCGTGCTGCTCGGCGGTGGGGCTCTCGCCGGCCTGCCGCTCATCGTGCTCGGCTTCTCCACGAAGTTCACCGGGCTCGCCGATGCCTCCGACCTCCTGCAGTACCTGTCCATCGCCGGTGCTGCCCTGCTGGCCCTGGGTTCGGTCCTCGCCCTGCTCGCGCTCCTGGCCTCCTTCCGTGGTGAGGAAGCGCCCGCCGACCCCTGGGGCACTGGTCAGACCCTCGAGTGGATGAGCACCTCCACCTCCGGCGACTCCGCCGAACTCGTCACCGTCACGTCCGCCGAGCCGCTGCTCGATGCGGCCGCCGGCTCACAGGAGGCCTGATCATGGCAGCCACCCACGCCCTCCCCTCGGCCGCGCCGGTCCAGCGCCCCCGTGTGCTCGTCGTCGGCACGGCCTTCATCTCGGCCGCCACGATCATGACCTTCGTCGGTCTCATCGGGATCTACCTCACGCAGCGGGCCGCCATCATCGGCGCCGGCGACACCTGGCTGCCGAAGGGTGTCTCGATCCCGCTGCAGCAGCCCAACACGATGCTGTTCACGCTGCTCATGTCCGTGGTCACCATGCAGTGGGCCGTGCACTCGATCGCCAACAACGATCGTCTCAACACGTATCTGGCGCTCTCCATGACCCTCGTGTTCGGCTTCGCCACCGTCGTGATGACCTGGTACCTCTACACGCTCATGGGCCTCGACATCTCGAGCAGCTCCCAGGCGGTTCTCATCTACACGATCACCGGGCTGCATCTGCTGCTGCTGGTCGTGGCGATGCTCTTCATCGCCCTCATGGCCTTCCGGGCCTTCGCCGGGAGCTTCGACGCCCGGCAGCACGATGGCATCACTGCGGCTGCGCTGTTCTGGTACGCCCTGGTCGCCATCTACGTCCTTATCTGGATCACCATCTACGTGACGAAGTAGGTCTCCATGCTCCAATCCCGCGCCTTCACGCCGGCATTCCGGTTCTTCGCCGGCCTCGCCGTCTTCGCCCTGGTGGCGGCCTTCGTCGTCGGTTTCTCCAGCGCCGTCCAGGATCCCATCGACCGTGTCCTCGGCCCGCTCACCCTCGGCTGGAAGGGTGGCATCGGCAACCATCTCGGATACATCTTCTTCGTCGGTCTGTTCGGGCTCTCCGCCGGTCTCGCCGGGATCCTCGTGGCCTTCCGCGACGCCGATCCCGAGGCCGAGGCGCAGGTCGTCCACACCGCGAGCGTGCCGCTCACGCGTGCGCCGGTCGGCCCCAACTTCATGCCGGCGCTGGCCGCCTTCGCGTTCGTCGTGATGCTGGTGGGACTCGCCACCCGCACGCCGCTCTACGCCACCGTCGGACTCGTGGTGTCCATCATCGCCGGCTTCGTCTGGACCCTCCGCACCTGGGCCGAGCGGGCCACCGGTGACGAGACCGCCAACACCGAGCTCTACCACCGACTCATCGACCCGCTGCGCACCCCGGTCATCGCCCTGCTGTCCATCGGCGTGGTGGCCATCGGTCTCTCACGGGTGCTGCTCGCCGTGTCGAAGTCCAACTCGGTCATCGTGTTCGGTGTGGTCGCCGCCCTGTTCTTCATCGTGGCCACCGTGCTCGCCATCCGCCCCAGCTCGGCCCGATCCGTCACCACCGTGCTGGTCATCCTCGGCGCCATCGCCGTCATCATCGCCGGTGTCCTCGGAGCGGTGCACGGCGAGCGCAAGTTCGAGGAGCACAACGCCGAGGAGGGTCAGGCGCTCCAGTCGAACGCTCCGGCCAGCGGTGGTTCCATCATCGTGTCGGCCGTCCTGCCCGGAGCGCTCCAGGCATGATCCCCGAGTCCTCCGCTGTGACCTCCAACCAGCTGTCGCTCCGAATGGCGCGACACGCGCACAGTGGTGGACACTTCTCATCAGTCGTCCAGAGCAGTCGCAGCTTCGTCGGAGCGAGTTCCTCACCCGCACCGGTTCCGTCGTTCCGAGGCGGGTCCACCCCGACCTCCGGAGGAGAGTAAATGTCTCGTCGTTCTCTTGGTCTACGCATCTTCGGTGCCGCTGTCTTCGCCATCATCGTCGCCCTGTTCGCGGCGCTCATCTATGGCGCCTTCCAGAACAACGGCAAGCCGCTCGACACCTTCGTGCCCAACGGCCCGTCCTCCCAGGAGATCCAGAACCTGGTGATCCCGGTGTTCGCGATCGCCGGCGTCGTGTTCGTCGGCGTCATGGGTGCGGTGCTGCTCATCACCTGGAAGTTCCGCACGAAGACCTCCGATGACCCTGAGGCCTTCCCGGAGCAGATCCACGGCCGCACCGGCCTCGAGATCGGCTGGACCATCCTCCCCGCCCTCATCCTCGCCGGCGTGGCCGTCGGCACCGTCGCCACCATCATCAACCTCAACAAGAAGGTCGACGGCGCCATCGAGGTGCAGGTCGCCGGTCAGCAGTGGTGGTGGCAGTACAAGTACGACCTCAACGGCGACGGCAACTTCGACGGTCCTGAGGACATCACCACCGCCACCGAGATGGTCGTCCCGGCCGGTCGGGCCATCCAGGTCACCACGACCTCCAACGACGTCATCCACTCGTTCTGGATCCCGGGCCTCAACGGCAAGAAGGACGCCGTGCCCGGTCTGCGCAGCCCGCTGAAGCTCGAGGCGAACGATCCCGGTGTCTACCGTGGTCAGTGCACCGAGTACTGCGGTCTCTCGCACGCCAACATGCGCATGCTCGTCCGTGCGGTCACCCCGTCCGAGTACGAGTCATGGGTGGCCAACCAGCTCAAGGGTCATGCCGCCGATCCCACCGACGCCAAGGCACTCGCCGGCAAGACCACCTGGAAGTCGCTGTGCGCCCAGTGTCATGTGATCAAGGGCGTCAACGACGAGAAGATGAAGACCGCCACCGTGCCGCTCACCTCCGGTGTCGCTCCTGATCTCACCCATCTCATGACCCGCGGCACCTTCGCCGGTTCGATCCTGAATCTCTACGACCCCGTCGATCCGAACGATCCGTCGGTCACGCTCCCCGCATCCGATGTCGCCGCCGCCGGCGATCCCGGAGCAGCCCTCACCGGCGGCACCGTCGACACCTCCCGGGTCAACCGGGTCTCACTCGAGGCCTGGCTGCGCAATCCGGCGGCCATCAAGCCGAACTACGCACAGGGCGGGCGCGGCATGCCCAACCTCGGCCTCACCGAAGTGCAGATCGACGAACTCGTCGCCTACCTCGAGACCCTCAACTAGGTCCCCTCGATGACCATCTCACGCATGTCCCTCGCCATCAACGGAGCACGTCATGGCAATCATTGAAGCCCCCGCACCCGATCAGTTGGCCCTGCCCTCCGGCGAGGTCGACACCGAGTTCAAGCCAGCCGGTGTGTTCACGCGGCCCAAGTCGGGCTCCACGGGATGGAAGTCCTGGCTCACCACCGTCGATCACAAGAAGATCGGCATCATGTACGGCGCCACGGCGCTGGTGTTCCTGCTCATCGGCGGGTTCGAGGCCATCCTCATCCGCGTGCAGCTGTGGTCGCCCCGCGGCACCCTGCTGAGCGCCAACACCTACAACCAGGTGTTCACCATGCACGGCACCACCATGGTGTTCCTCGTGGTCATGCCCATCGGTGCAGCGTTCGCCAACTACCTCATGCCGTTGCAGATCGGTGCTCGCGACGTCGCCTACCCGCGTATCAACGGCTACTCCTACTGGATGTACCTGTTCGGCGGCATCTTCCTGAACACCAGCTGGCTGCTCGGCGGTGGTGCTGATGGTGGCTGGTTCAACTACGCCCCCAACAACGGCATCCTCTACTCCCCCAGCCATGGCATCGACTTCTGGAACATGGGTCTGCTCATCACCGGTATCGCTTCGCTGGCCGGTGCCGTGAACCTCATCGTCACCGTGCTCAACATGCGGGCGCCGGGCATGAGCCTCATGCGCATGCCGATCTTCACCTGGATGACCCTCGTCACCCAGTTCCTGCTGCTGTTCGCCATCCCCGTGCTCACGGTGGCGCAGGTCCTGCTCATGATGGACCGCACCTTCGGCGCCAACTTCTTCAACGTGGCCAAGGGCGCCAACCCGCTGCTGTGGGAGCACCTGTTCTGGATCTTCGGTCACCCCGAGGTGTACCTCATGATCCTCCCGGCCTTCGGTCTGGTCTCCGACATGCTGCCGGTGTTCGCCCGCAAGCCGATCTTCGGCTACCCCTTCATCGTGTTCTCCGGTGTGGCAATCGGGTTCATGGGCTGGGGCGTGTGGGCCCACCACATGTTCGTGTCCGGCATCGGCCCGATCTCGGTCACGGCCTTCTCGCTCACCACGATGTTCATCGCCGTGCCCACCGGCGTGAAGATCCTCAACTGGACCGCCACCATGTGGGGCGGCAAGTTGCGGTTCACCGCACCGATGCTGTTCTCGATCGGCCTGGTCACCATGTTCACCATCGGTGGCCTCTCGGGTGTCACGCACTCGGTCGCCCCGGCTGACACCCAGCAGACCGACACCTACTACATCGTCGCCCACTTCCACTACGTGCTGTTCGGTGGTGCGTTCTTCGGGTTCATCGGTGGCTTCTACTTCTACTGGCCCAAGGTGTTCGGATACATGCTCAACGAGAAGCTCGGCAAGGCCAACTTCTGGCTGATGCTGCTCGGCTTCAACCTCACCTTCGCTCCGATGCACATCCTCGGTCTGCAGGGCATGAGCCGCCGTATCTACACCTACGACGCCGGCTACGGGTTCGACCTCTGGAACAAGGTGGCCACCATCGGTGCGTTCATCCTGGCCAGCAGTGTGTTCCTGTTCATCTTCAACATCTTCTACAGCCGCTCGAAGGCCAAGTCGCTGCCGCCGGTCGGTGCCGATCCGTGGGACGCCCGCACCATCGAGTGGATGATCCCGTCGCCCACGCCGGAGTACAACTTCGACCCGATCCCCACCATCACCCGGGTCGACGACTTCTGGTATCGCAAGTACGGCGAGACCACCGACGGCAAGCTCGTTCGCATCGCCGAGACCGACGATGTCGTCCAGAAGCGCTCCGACGGCAAGCACATCCACCTGCCCTCGCCCTCCTACTGGCCGATCGTGTCCGCCTTCGGCATGCCGATCATCGGCTACGGCCTCATCTTCAACCTCTGGCTGTGCCTCATCGGCGGCATCATCGTCGTCGGTGGTCTGTACGGCTGGGCGCTCGAGCCGGCCGACGACCCGGACGCCGCGCATGATGATCACGATCCCGCCGATCATGGCTCCGACGACGGTTCCGCCGCCGCTGCCATCACCGAGGGTGCCGACGCCGGCGATGTCGCCACCGAGAAGGAGCCCGAGACCGTTGGCTAACGCAGTCCAAGCCCACGAGTCGGTCGCCCAGGCCGACGCGCATGCCCCGCATGCGCATATCGATCACGACACCAACACAGGCATCTCCAACACCAAGTTGGGCATGTGGCTCTTCCTCGCCTCGGAGTGCCTGCTGTTCGGTGGTCTGATCACCACGTACCTGCTCTACAAGCACCCGCTCGAGGGGCCGACGCCGAAGGAGATCTTCGACATCCCCTTCACCTCGACCTCCTCGTTCGTGCTGCTGATGAGCTCGCTCACCATGGTGCTGGCCGTGTCGGCCATCGAGCGTGGCGACCACCAGCGTCTGCGCATCTGGCTCGGGGCCACCGCCCTGCTCGGCGCCACCTTCATCTCCGGCCAGATCTACGAGTTCACGGTCTTCGTGCGTGAGGGCCTCGGCTTCACCACCAGCCGCTTCAGCTCGGCGTTCTACACGCTCACCGGGTTCCACGGCGTGCACGTCACCGTCGGCATCATCATGCTGATGTCGCTCGTGCTGCTCTCGCTGCGAGGGAAGCTCCCCGAGCATCGTTCCGAGACCGTCGAGATCATCGGTCTGTACTGGCACTTCGTCGACGTGGTGTGGATCTTCATCTTCGCCGTCGTCTATCTGATCCCCTAGGAGTCCCGATGGCCATCACCTCGCACGATCCCATCCCGACCAGTCAGCTCGACGGTGCCGTCAAGGACTACTCGCGCGACAAGGTCTATGTGCTGACCGCCCTGTTCCTCGGTGTCCTCACCGTGGTCGAGGTGCTCACCTATGCGTTCCCGGACTTCCCGGCCTGGTCGGGCAATCTGGTCATCGCCGTGCTGATGATCCTCATGGCCATCAAGTTCTTCACGGTGGTCTACATCTTCATGCACCTGCGCTTCGACAAGCCGATCCTCAGCTGGATCTTCTGGGCCGGTCTCGGTCTCGCCGCTGGCGTCTACTTCGTCGTCATGTGCACGTTCCGCATCTTCTGGCCGGGCTCCCACGGCTGAGTCCTCGCCACATGGTGATCACCCGGTGGTGACCCCATGAGCATCCACACCACCGCTGCCGCAGTGTTCGCAGGGGTGATCCCGGCGTTCACCCTGCATCTCGAGGTGTGGGTGCTGTCGTTGGCCATCGGCCTCAGCGGTGTGTACATCGCCAGGGTGATCGGCCCCAAGGTCGTGCCCGTCGGTGCGCCGGTGGTGTCCCGCCGGCAGGTCCTGTCGTTCTGGTCGGCGGTGGCGCTGATGACGCTGATGGCCATCTGGCCGATGCACGACATCGCCGAGCAGCGGCTCTATTCGGCGCATATGTTCCAGCATCTGGTGCTCACCCTGGTGGTCCCGCCCCTGTTCTGGTTGTCGTGTCCGCAGTGGCTGGCGCAGCTGCTCGTGGGGACCGACGGATGGCTCTGGCGGACCGTGCGATGGGTGGGTCGACCGGTGGCGGCATGGGGCATCTTCAACGCCTTCAACCTCTTCAGCCATTGGGCCCCGTTCGTCAACGCCGCGGTCACCAACGGGCCGTTCCACTTCTCGGTGCATGTGATCTTCGTGCTCACCGCGCTCATCATGTGGATCCCGGTGTGCGGGCCGTGGCCCGAACTGCGGCTCTCCCTTCCCGGGCAGATGGTGTATCTGTTCCTGCAGTCGGTGGTGCCCACCCTCCCTGCCGCCTGGCTGGCCAACTCCGAGACCGTGGTCTACTCCTCCTATGACCAGCCGATCCGGCTCTGGGGCATCAGTGCCCTCGACGATCAGATCGCCTCGGGACTGGTGATGAAGCTGGTGGAGGTGGCGTACCTCTGGGGGATCATCATCACCCTGTTCTTCCGCTGGGCGTCACGGCATCAGGAGGCCGATCGCCACGGCCTCGACCTCACCGAACGCCAGATCCTCGAATGGGAGGGCGGCGACGGCGGCGGGCTCAGTGCCTCGCCGGTGGCCCGGCCCACCACGCAACGCCCGGACCTCTGATCGACGGCGTCGGAGCGCCGGCGAACCCTGGATCCTCGGAGCGTCGACCTGAGGGCCCGTCGAAGCGGCGTCTACTCCCAGCGGAAGAATCGGGCTGCGGCGGCCGGAGCCAGCACCGCCCAGAGGGCGAGGATGATCCACGCCGATCCTGCGCTGGGGGCGCCATCGCGCAGGCAGGACTGCATCACCTGGCTGAGGGCACCGGAGGGCAGCGTCCGCCCGAGCGTGCCGATCGGCCCGGGCATCTGATCGAAGGGGATGATCATGCCCCCGAGCAGCAGCATCACCAGATAGAGACCATTGGCCAGGGCGAGCGTGAGCGTGCCGCGCAACGTGCCCGCCATGAGCAGACCGATCCCACCGAAGGCCGATGCGCCGAGCAGGATGGCCAGTGGGGCGAGCACGGGGGTGCCACCGGGCGACCAGCCGAGGGCGAAGGACGCAGCGATCAGCACCGAGGTCTGGATCACGAGCAGGCACAGGACCATGGCGATCTTGGCGCCCACCCATCGCGGGCGACCGAGCGGTGTGGTGCCGAGACGCTTGAGCACCTTGTACTGCCGCTCGAAGCCGGTGCCGATGCCGAGCGACACCATGGCGCTCGACATCACGGCGAGGGCGAGGATGCCGGGTGCGAGGAACTGCACGCCCTTGTCCACGCCGTCGGGGAGGGGCAGCACATCGACGGAGGAGAAGAACACCAGCAGCAGCAGGGGGATGGCGATGCTGACCAGCAGCTGTTCGCCGTTGCGCAGGCTGAGCATCAGCTCCGTGCGGGTCTGCGCGAGGAGGGCTCTCATCGTCGGCTCCGTCGGGCACGGCGACTGGTGGCACCGTTCGCAGCCGCCTCGGTGCTCACGGCGGCGGATTCCGTGAGGCGGAGGAAGACATCCTCGAGGGTCTGCCGTCCGACACGGAGATCTCCGAGGGGAAGATCCTGTTCGGCCAACCACGCCGTGAGCGCGGCGACCATGGCCGGTGTGCCGGCGGCGGCCACCCGGTACTCGCCGGGGCTCACCTCGGCCACGGGAGCGGCGAGACGATCGGCGAGGGCGGCGATGTCGAGATCGGCCGGGGCCCCGAACCGGACCTCATCGGTCTCGGCGCTGCGCATGAGTTCGGCAGGCGGGGCGTCGGCGAGGAGACGACCGTGGTCGATGATGACGACCTGATCGGCGAGTTTCTCCGCCTCGTCGAGATCATGGGTGGTGAGCAGCACGGCCACACCCTCGGAGCGGAGATCGGCGATGACCCGGCGGATGAGCTGACGACCGGACGGGTCGATGCCGGCGGTCGGTTCGTCGAGGAACGCCACCTCGGGACGCCCGATGAGGGCGAGGGCCAGCGAGAGGCGCTGCTGCTCCCCGCCCGACAGCGAACGCCAGGTGGATCGCTGCCGATCTGTGAGCCCCACGAGATCGAGCAGCTCGACGGGATCGGCAGGGGCCTCGTAGTAGCTGGCGAACAGTCGCAGCATCTCGAGCGGGCGGATCCCGGAGTACACACCGCCGGACTGCAGCATCACACCGATGCGGCCGACCAGTGCGGCGTGGTCACGGTGTGGGTCGAGACCGAGCACGCGCACGGCTCCACTGGTGGGGGTCCGGTACCCCTCGAGGGTCTCGACGGTGGAGGTCTTGCCGGCGCCGTTCGGGCCGAGCAGCGCAGTGATGCGGCCCGGCTCGGCGCGGAAACTCAGACCGGCAACTGCAACATGATCGCCGTAGCGGATGGTGAGGTCGTCGACCTCGATGGCGGGGGTGTCGCCCTTCGGGAAACTCACGATCGGACGCTATCGGGCCGACGACTACGGTTCTGAACCGTGATCGACGTCCGCAGGATCAGAACCGACTACGACACCGTCCGCGATGCCCTTGCTCGCCGTGGCGGCGCGCTCGAGGAGCTCGAGCAGGTGCGCGAGCTCGATGCCCAGTTGCGTGAACTCACGGCAGAGCGCGATCAGATCCGCTCCGAGGTCAATGCCATCTCCAAGGAGGTCGGCACGCTGCGCCGCGATGGTCGTAGTGACGAAGCCGAGGCCAAGCAGGCGGAGAGCCGGACCCTCGGCGAGCGGGAGAAGCAGCTTGCCGATGCCGCCGACGAGATCGCCGCTCGCACCCGTGACCTCCTGCTGCATATCCCGAACCTCCCATCGGTTGATGCCCCCGATGGCGCGCATGCCGATGACAACGTCGAGATCAAGCGGGTGGGTCCCGGTGACGACCCCGCCGTCTGGGCCGAACATCAGCGCGTGCCGCACTGGGAGATCGGCACCGAACTCGGCATCCTCGATCTCGAACGGGCCGTGAAGATGTCGGGCGCCATGTTCACGATGTTCCGCGGTGCCGGCGCCACACTGTCCCGTGCGCTGTGTCAGTTGGCGCTCGATCACAACAGCGATGCGTT
>CANFHM010000046.1 GCA_947446975.1 Microthrixaceae bacterium | reverse complement strand
TCGTGGATGGCCGCCTCCGGCAAGCAGTTCGTGGCTGGTGAGGGTTCGATGTCGAAGCTCAAGGCCGGCGAGGTCGCCGTGTGGGTCACCGAACAGGCCATCCAGATCCTCGGTGGCTACGGCTACACCCGTGAGTACCCGGTGGAGCGCTGGCACCGCGACTCCAAGATCTTCACGATCTTCGAGGGCACCTCGGAGATCCAGCGCCTCGTCATCAGCCGGGCCATCTCGGGTCTGCGCATCGAGTAGCGCCCGCCCCTCCCTCATGACCCCGAACGCTCACCATCCACCCACGCCGGCCAGCCGGCTGGGTCGATGGTGACGAACCGGTCGGATCGCAGCAGTTCGGCGAGACCAGCGTTCGCCTCCGAGAGGTGCTCGGAGAGTCTCGTGTGGATCGCAGGTTCGAGTGTCGTGCGCTCCAGCCCCTTGTTGAGCCACGTGAACTCGTGCCCGCCCGGCTCCTCGAGTCCGAGGAATGAGTGGAGGAGTGAGATCGATGCGGCATCGCTGGCGAAGAGGTTCTCGCTGAACAGCACGAGTGTGGGGCGCTCAGGGCGGAGTCCTGCGATGAACGTCAACTGTTCGACGTAGTGGCCGCGCTGCGCGTAATCGTGACGGATCCTCGTGAGGCTCGACAGAGGCTCATCCGCATCGACCTCGCCGGTGATCAACCGGAGATTGTGGTCGAGTGCCTCGGAGGCCGATCGCTGCTCGTGTCCTGAGGAGAGGAACATCGCGTACTGCGAGAGTGCCCGCTCGATGGGGTCGCGAAGGACGATGATCCATCGCGAGTCGGGGAGATCGCGTGTGATGCGGGTCATGGCCAACTGCTCGCTCATGTAGCGGGGGGACGCCTCGCCGGTGATCGCACCGGCGGCCCGGAGCTCGCGCTCCAGGGGGAAGTTGGAGCGGTACCAACCGGGCCCGAGCACCTTGTAGGAGTTCGGCCTGATCATCTCGGAGAAGTACTGGAGTTCCTTCGTGTCGGGAGCGATGACACCGGGAAGTGAGGCGAGATAGGCGAAGAGTGAGGTGGTCCCGCCCTTCTGCGTGCCGAGGATCAGGAAATCCGGCAGAGCATTGTGTCGGTTGATCCAGCGGGCACGCACCGACCTGAGCCGGCTTCGCACCCGGACCCGTTCCCGGAGGTTCATCGGCTGCCGGTCACCGCATCCGCGGCGGGTGCTCGGGATAGGTGGCGGCGATCAACGCCACCCATTCCTCGTCGTGCACGGGATCGTCGGGACGGTCGATGCCGATGCCGCGAGCGTGGAGATCGGTCTGGAACATCGAGACGACGGTGTCGAGATCGAGCGTGTCCTCGCCGGCATCGGCACGGCGGGCTTCTTCGGCATCGAGGAAGACGTCGGCCTTCCATGACACGGTGATGCGGACTTCGGCGTCGGTGAAACTGGTGATGACTGCACCGTCGGCGTCGAGCACATCCCACCCTGCATCGCCGTGCACCATGCGGCTGTGGCTGTCGATGCCGCGAGGCATCTTCGCGTCGGCAGGCCCCACCGGGGCCACACCATGGAACGTGGCTTCATTGTCGGCCACGATGCTGACATTGCGCATCGGCGGTGATTCGGTGAACTGCGGACCATCGGGGCCGTCGGGCCAGTAGTTGAAGTCGCCACCCTCGCCCTCATAGAACCAGGACACGGCGGTGGCGATATGGATTCGCCAGTGTTCGAACATGCCCGAGTTCTGCATGACCTTGAGCAACCAGATGGGATGGTCAGCACGCGTGAATCCGCGGAACGCGGGCACGTCGAGATGGGGCATGAACGGGAACGGGGTCGGTCCCATGATGTTCACGTAGGCGTTGGTGGGTCGCACGATGCACCCGGCGCCGTACACCGCGTGAGCCGCGGCGATGAAGTGTGGGTTATCGACAATGACTTCGGCGCCATCGACGAGTGGGAGGCCCCCAGCTCCGATGTCCTGGCGGAACCACGGCGGCACGAACACTGCGGGGCGTGATCCGAGTGCAGCCATCTCGGCGTCGTTGCCGGCGTAATTGGCCAGTGGCCAGTAGGGGCCGGTGGAGCGCACGACGGAGAGAACTGCATCGACGTCGTCATAGGCAGGACTGATCCGGGTAGCAGTTGTTGCACTCATTGGTGGACCTCCCATGGTGGCTACGTGCGTGCGACTCTAGGCGGGTCGCCACCGCTGCGACCGCCTTCCCACTGCGTGCGACATGCACTGTTACCGCGGGGTAACTTGTCGCATCCCCCGCTCCGACGGCGTCGTCGTCGGCCGATCCCCGAGGTTGCCCCATGGCCGATTTCAGTCTCGATCTCAACGAGGACCAGCAGACCATCAAGGACTGGGTCCACGATTTCTCCGTCAACGTGGTCCGTCCCGCCGCCGAGGAATGGGACGAGCGTGAGGAGTTCCCCATGCCGATCGTGCAGGAGGCCGCCAAGGTGGGGCTCTACGGCTGGGAGTTCATGGCCAGCAACATGGCTGACCCCACAGGCCTCACGATGCCCATCGCGCTCGAGGAGCTCTTCTGGGGCGACGCCGGCATCGGCCTGTCCATCTTCGGCTCCGGTCTGGCCGCCGCTGGCATCATGGGCAACGGCACGCCGGAGCAGGTCATGGAATGGGTGCCGCAGTGCTACGGCACGGCCGACAACGTGATGCTCGGTGCGTTCTGCGTGAGCGAGCCCGACGCCGGCTCGGATGTGTCCTCGCTGCGCACCCGTGCGGTCTACGACGAGGCCAACGATGAATGGGTGCTCAACGGCACCAAGGCCTGGATCACCAACGGTGGCATCGCGGACATCCACGTCGTGGTCGCGGCGGTCGATCCCGAGCTCAAGGGTCGCGGTCAGGCCAGCTTCGTGATCCCGCCGGGCACCAAGGGTCTCTCCATGGGCCAGAAGTACAAGAAGCACGGCATCAAGGCCTCGCACACCTCCGAGGTCGTGCTCGACGATGTCCGTGTCCCGGGGCACTGCCTGCTCGGTGGCAAGGAGAAGCTCGACGCCAAGCTGGCCCGTGCCCGCGAGGCCGGCCGATCCGGTGAGAAGCAGCCGGCCATGGCCACCTTCGAGGCCACCCGCCCGTCGGTCGCCGCCATGGCGGTGGGCATCGCCCGGGCCGCGTACGAGTACTCGTTGGAGTACGCCAAGGAGCGCGTGGCGTTCGGCCGTCCGATCATCATGAACCAGTCGATCGCCTTCAAGCTGGCCGACATGAAGATGGAGATCGACGCCGCCCGTCTGCTCGTGCATCGTGCCGCCTGGATGGCCTCGAACAAGAAGCCCTTCGTGGCAGGTGAGGGTTCGATGTCGAAGCTGAAGGCCGGCGAGGTCGCGGTGTGGGTCACCGAGCAGGCGATCCAGATCCTCGGTGGCTACGGCTACACCCGTGAGTACCCGGTGGAGCGCTGGCACCGCGATGCCAAGATCTACACGATCTTCGAGGGCACCTCGGAGATCCAGCGCCTCGTCATCGCCCGCAACATCTCGGGTCTGCGCATCGAGTAGCGCTCGTCGCATCCCTGTCGTCGATGGTGACCGGCCCCACGGCCGGTCACCATCGCGTTCAGCCCCGGATGATCTCCGCCTCTGCCCGGGCTTCGGCGAGCGTGCGTTCCATGTCGATGGTGGTACAGCTGCGGTGCTCGACGACCCGTCGACCGCCGGCCCACACATCGGTGACATCAGCCCGTGAGGCGGCGTAGACCACCGTGGAGATCGGATCGAACACCGGATTGAGCGACGGGGAGTCGGGATCGAGCAGCACGAGGTCCGCACGTCTGCCCACCTCGATCGAGCCGATGCGGTCCTCGAGCCCGAGCGTTCGGGCGCCGTCGATGGTGGCCATCCGCAGCACCTCGGCCGCCCCGAGCACGAGCGGGTCGAGTCGGTGCCCCTTGTGGATCAGCGCCGCGGTGCGCATGGCGGCGAACATGTCGAGATCGTTCGACGATGACGGACCATCGGTGCCGAGCCCGACGACTGCACCGGCCGCCCGCAGCTCGGGGACCCGGCAGAAGCCGCTGGCCAGCTTCATGTTCGATGCGGGACAGTGCGCCACTGCCGTGCCGGTCTCGGCGATGCGGGAGATCTCATCGTCGTCGAGCACCACGGCGTGGGCGAGCACGGTGCCGGGTCGGAGCAGACCGTGGTCGTCGAGCAGTTCGATGGGCGTTCGCCCGAAGCGGGAGCGCACATCGTCGACCTCGCGCGAGGTCTCGGCGGCATGGATGTGGAACCGGGTGCCGAGCTCGGTGGCCAGTGCGCCGACCTCGGCGAGCTGCGTCGGTTCCATCGTGTAGGTGCCGTGGGCGAACAGCCAGCGATGCGGTGCGGTGGCGCGGGCCCGTTCGAGGCGATCGTTCCACGGCGTGCGATCGGGGCCGTCGAATCCGATGAAGATCGGACCGGCCTGCAGCCCGAACCCGGCCTGCTCCGCCTCCTCCAGGCTGGCGAGCGGCCACCAGTACATGTCGAGCGCCGTGGTGCATCCCGCCCGGAGGGACTCGGCGAACGCGAGGCGCGCGCCGGTGCGCACGTGATCCTCCGAGAGCACGGCGGTCTCGGCGGGGATGAGGCGATCCAGGAACGCCTGAAGATCGAGATCATCGGCGTAGCCGCGGAACAGCGTCATGGCCAGATGCGTGTGGGCGTTGATGAGGCCGGGCAGCACGATGCCGCCGCGGGCATCGATGCGGATGTCGATGTCGGTGGTGGTGGGTGCGACCCCCGCCGGCAGGACCTCGGTGATCGTGTCGTCTGTGATCACGACCGTGCCGCCGGGGATCACGGTGTCGATGGCGTCGACAGTGATGATCGTGGCGTTCGTGATCGCCGTGGTTCGGGTGGTCATGGGCGGCGGCTTCCGTTCAGTCGAAGGCGTGGCGAGGGGTGGTGAGGGGGAGATCGAGCGAGCTGAGCAGACCGGCCGGTGCGGCGTGCACGAACGGCATGGCGTTCACGACCCGCATCGCCGTGGCCAGGATGCCCGAGGCGTAGAACTCGTTCCCGGTGCCGACCGTGAAATCGCACTGCATGTCGGGTTCGCCCTCGATCAGCACCCGATACGTGCCGTCGCGCGCCGCACTGGGCCATTCGGGGACGAGGTCGAGCGTGAGTCGGTTCACATGCTCGACGACGATGGCGTCCCGACCATCGATGACACCGATGGTCTCGAACCGCACTGCGCCGACCGTGCCGGCCTCCACTCGTCCGAATGCAGTGTCGAGGTCCCGTGGGGTCGGCTCCTGGAACCAGGTCTCACGGATCTCGTCGAGCTCCACGCCGAGACCGGCCGCCACCAGTTGCACCACCGGCCCCCAGGTCATGCGCTGGGCGCCCGCCCCGGCCATGATCGGCACGTTGTCCATGGGTTTCCCGAATCCGAACACCTCGCGCATCATGAACTCGACGGGATAGGTGTCGTAGGTGAACAGCTCCTGCACTCGCACGGAGCGGATCGAGCTCGACATGGTGAGCATGGCCAGCGGGAACTGATCGGCGGCGAAGCCGGGTTCGATGCCCGAGGCGTACAGCGAGGCGCCCCCGTCGGCCGCAGCGGCCTCGAGACGGGTGCGGGCACGGTCCGGATATCCGGGCGGATACACGAGGGCCGGCGTGGACACGGTGACGACGTCGATCCCGGCCCGCAGGAAGGTCTCGTAGTCGGGCACCGCCACGGCATCGAGCTGCGGGCCACTCGCGCAGTAACAGATGCAGTCCGGACGCAGGGAGAGGATGGCGTCGACGTCGTCGGTGGCGGCCAGCCCGATCGGTGCGCCGCCGGCGAGCACGCCCACATCGACGCCGACCTTGGCGGGGGAGTACACCCGCACTCCGACGAGTTCGAGATCGGGCCGTCGCAGGATGGCTCGCAGCGCGTGCGTGCCGACCTCACCGGTTCCCCAGAGAGCGACGCGCAGTCGTGCTGATGTCGGTTCCATCGTCCCCCATCTCCGTGGTCGCCGCCCACCCTGTCACGGTGGGGTGGGGCCCCCTTGTATTGGGGGACCGGCGCAGCGTTGCCGTACGATACGGGGTCCGTTCCGGCGACCGTCGCCAAGAAGGGGGAGTCGTGTCCAACCAGATCCCGTTGGTCGAGTACCTGGTGCTCGGAGATGAACCGCATCTCGTCGCCAATGAGTGCACCGCCTGTGGTGCCCGCTACTTCGACCGCCGCAATGCGTGCGCATCCTGCTTCGGTGATTCGTTCACCAAGGTCGACATCGCCACCGAGGGTGAGGTGCGGGCGTTCACCATCGTCACGCCCTGGATGCCCGGTACTGCGCCCTATGTCCCCGCTGTCGTCGACTGCGGTGGCACCAGCGTGCGCGGCAACGTCGTCAACACCACGCCCGATGCCGAGCACATCACGCTCGGTATGAAGGTCCGTCTCACCACCGTGCCGTTCGGTGCTGACACCGCCGGAACTGAAGCCATCGGCTACGGCTTCGAACCCATCAACTGAGGAGACCACTCATGGCAAACGAAGACCTCTGGATCCTCGGGATCAACATGACCAAGTTCGGCAAGCATCCTGACAAGGATGTCGTCGACCTCGCCGCCGAGGCCGCCATGGCGGCGCTCGCCGATGGTGGCGTCACCATGGCCGACATGGGCGTGCTCGCCGCCGGCAACCTCATGGGTGCCGCCGCTGGCGTCGGCCAGCAGCTGCAGAAGCAGATCGGCCAGACCGGCATCCCGGTGTTCAATGTGGCCAACGCCTGTGCCACCGGCGCCACCGCCATCCGCACCGTCATCATGGCCATCAAGGCCGGCGAGTGCGAGATGGGTCTCGCCGTCGGTGTCGAGAAGCTCTCCGGTGCCGGCATGCTCGGCGCCGGCATGGGTGTCGCCGCCTCCGACACCTGGACCCCTAGCGGTCGCTTCGGCGCCGTGTCCTCCCTCGAGGGCAAGACCGGCACCGACATGATGCCGGGCGTGTTCGCCCAGGTCGGTATGGAGTACGGCCACAAGTACGGCGGCACCAGCTTCGAGCTGTTCGCCCGTATCTCGGAGAAGAACCACCGCAACTCCACGCTCAATCCGCTCGCCGCGATCCAGAAGGACATGTCGCTCGAGCAGATCATGAACGAGCCGATGATCGCCTACCCGAACACCCGGGCCATGTGCTCGGCCAACAGCGATGGCGCCGCTGCTGCGGTCATCGTGTCGGGCGAGAAGCTGCGCACACTGTCAGCCGAGCAGCAGAAGCGGGCCGTCAAGATCTCCGCCTCGGTGCTCACCTCCGATCCCTATGAGGAGGGCTGCCAGATCCTGCCGAACGTCAACACGCTCACTCGCATGGCCGCCAAGCAGGCCTACGAACTGGCCGGTGTCGGTCCCGAGGATCTCGACCTCGTCGAGCTCCACGACTGCTTCGCCACCGCCGAGCTCGTCCACTACGACAACCTCATGCTGTGCCCCGAGGGTGGCGCTGTGGACTTCTTCAACTCCGGTGCCACCTGGCGTGACGGCTCCACCCCCGTCAACGTCTCCGGCGGTCTCGAGTCGAAGGGTCATCCCATCGCCGCCACCGGCATCGCCAACATCTGGGAGATCTGCCATCACCTGCGTGGTGAGGCCGGTGCCCGTCAGATCGAGGGCGCCAAGGTCGGCCTCGCCCACGTCATCGGCCTCGGTTCGGCCTGTGGCGTTCACATCCTCGAGAAGTCCGGTCTCTGATCGCATCAACTGACCGTCGGGGGGTCCGCCCCCGACGGCCGGTCGATGTCCCCCCATCAACGGAGCCACTGTGAGCACACGCCTGCCTGCGAAGGCACGACGACGACAACTCCTCGACACCTCGTTGTCGACGTTCGCGCGGCTGGGCTATCACGACTCCTCGATGAACGACATCGCCGAGTCGGCCGGTGTCACCAAACCGGTGCTCTACCAGCACTTCGAATCCAAGCGTGAGCTCTTCCTCGAACTGCTCGTCGAACTGGGTCGCGATCTCCGTGCGACCATCCGTGAGGCGGTCGACACGGCGAGCTCGCCCCGTCAGCAGGTCGAGTTCGGCACCGCCGCGTACATGCACTGGGTCGACGCCAACCGTGATGGTTTCGTGGTGCTGTTCGACACCGAGGTGCGTCGCGACCCCGAGTTCAGCGAGGTCGCCCGCCGTGTGCACCGCGAGCTCGTGGACAGCCTCGCCGATCTCATCGTCGTGCCCGGTCTGGATCGGGAACGGCAGCGACTCCTCGCCTACGGACTCGTCGGTCTCAACGAGAAGACCTGCATCCGCTGGCTCGAGAAGGAGATCGATCTCGACGTGGATGAACTCGCCGCCCAGGTCGCCGCGCTCGCCTGGTCGGGTCTGCGCGGCCTCGATCCATCCTGATCGACATCAGTGCATGGCCGGAGCCGGCCCGCTGACGTCTCAGATGCCGTTCTCGCGGTCCTCGCGCTCGGCGGCCTTCACCGCGTAGCCGGCCACGATCGCCGGGGCCAGCAGCACCGAGCCGGCGATGAGCATGACGACGATCAGCGTGGTGACCGCATCGGTGAATCCGGCGAAGAACCCGATGAAGAACGCCACCACCGCCACGCCGAACATGGCGTAGCCGATCCGCTGGCCGAGGCTGGAGAGGCGGGCGATGCGGGCGCGGTTGGCGCGCACCGGATCCTCGGCGGGCACGGGGGGCACTGGGGAGTCGGTCACGCCGACCAGCCTGCCTCATCGAGCAGGTGCCGGAGTGCAGCGGTGACCGATTCCGGTGAGAGATGGGTCCGGGCCACGGTGGCGTTGTGCTCGAGGAGTTCCTCATCGGGATGGGCGAGCCAGTCGGCGAGCGCCGTCGGCTCGGCCGGATCGAACCAGCGGAATCCGAGCGAGCGCAGTTCCCTCGCCACCGGGTAGTCGCCCACCGCAGCGGGCCGTCGGGCGAGGGCGGCCTCCACCGGGGGATTGCCGAACCCCTCCCAGGTGGACGGGAACGCCACGATGTCGGAGGCGGCGTAGAGATCGCCGAGGGAGGCGGGCGGGTCGCGGCGGACGATCACGCCGCCGGCGGTGGCCTCGGCGAGATGACGGTCGAGGATCTCGCCGTATCCCTCCTCCGCCGGTCCGGTGAGCCAGTAGGTGGCGCCGAGCGACCGCGCGAGTTCGAGGGCCTGCGGCACACCCTTGCGCTCGATTGCCCGCACCGGATGCACGATCACGAGCTCATCGGGACCGAAGCCGAGACGTGTCCGTTCCGCTGTTCGATCCCCGTGCAGTCGACGCGGATCGAACCCGTTGCGGATGGTGACCGACCGGATCCCGCGCTCGGCGAGTTCGGTCCGGGTGAGGTCGTTGATCGTGACATGGCGCCAGGCGGGGTCGTCGACGGGCAACTCCTCGAGACCCGGATAGCGGTCGCGCTGCCAGGCGGGGTCATGGTGATGCCAGATCGTGGGGCGGCCGGCCCGGGCGCGGGCCACGGCCCTGGCTGCCGGTAGGTTCATCGGGATGGTGCCCAGGTTCTCCACCACGACGAGGTCGGCATCGGCGAGCGCCGCCTCCACCGCAGCGTGCACCCGGTCGATCTCCTCGGCGGTAGCCGCATCCGGTCCCTCCACCCCGGCGAGGCCGTCGGGCCACCGTCCGATGGCCAGATCGGGCAGGATCACATCCACCGGGCCCTCGCCGGCCACGGTCACGATGTCGAAGCCGAGTTCCTGCAGCGAGGCGATCCAGGAGTCGGCCACGATCGAGACACCGTCGGTGAGGCCGAGTCGGAACGAGAGCACAGCGCAGGTGGGCATGGGGACCAGCGTTCGGGAGGACGGGAACTGATGACGGATCGCTCGATCACGCTACCGGCGGGTGATGCCCGGCTCCGGGCCGCCGCCCGATCGGTGCTCGAGGCCAACTGGCGATCCGAGGGCTACACCGTGCCCAACGCCGACGTGTACCCGTTCCAATGGCTGTGGGACTCCTGCTTCCACGCGATCGCCTGGGCCGAACTCGGCGAACCCCAGCGGGCACTCGATGAGCTGCGTCATCTGTTCCGCACCCAGAACGCCGCCGGGTTCGTGCCCCATGTGGACTACGAGTTCGCGCCCCTGCACCATGCCGATTTCTGGGGTCGGGCCGATCACTCCACGATCACCCAGCCGCCGATGTTCGGCCACGCCATCGCCGAACTGCACCGACGCGGCATCGAGGTCACCTCGCTGCTCGAGCCCGCCACCCGCGGGCTCCGATTCCTGTTCGACCTGCGGGAACGGGTGGATGGGTTGATCGCCCTGTGTCATCCATGGGAGAGCGGGGCCGATGACTGCCCGCGCTGGGACCACTGGTGCGAGGGAGGGTGGACCATCTATCGCTGGCGGCAGCGCAAGAGCGAACTCGTGGCCTCGGGGATCACCGATGATCACGGTTCACCGATCGCCAACTCCCAGCTGCGGGTTGCGAGCTGCGGGTTCAACGCACTGGTGGCCTTCAACGCGTTCGAACTCGCCTCGGTCACGGGGGACACTGCGCTCATCGCTTCGGCGGAGGCGCTGGTCGAGGTGCTCGATGCCCGCTGGGATGACGGACTCGGCACCTGGATCGATGCCGGAGATGCCGCCGGGGATTCCGGGCGGGTCAGGTCGCTCGATGCGCTGCTGCCGGTCCTGGTGATCGACGATCCCGTGCGGATCGACGCCGTGTTCGCACAGCTGCGCGATCCCGGGGCGTTCGGTGGAGCGTGCGGGCCGGCAGGCGTGCATCGGGCCGAACCGACCTTCTCGGCGCGCACCTACTGGCGCGGTCCGGCCTGGCCGCAGCTCTCCTACCTGTTCTGGGCTGCGGCGCAACGACACGGTCGTCGCTCCGATGCGCGGGCACTCGGCGATTCCCTCGTCGCCGGGGCGCAGCGATCCGGCTGGGCCGAGTACTGGGACGCCGCCGATGGCACCGGGCTCGGTGCTGCGCCGCAGTCGTGGACGGCGATCGCCGCCGTCATCCCGGGTGACCCGGCTGCTCCGTCTGACCCGGCGGCTCCGGCATCGGACTGACCCCCGGCGCACTACCTTCGCCGCATGATCCACATCGAGCAGCGCGATCTCGTCACGTTCGTCACCATCGATCGACCCGAGCGTCGCAACGCGCTCGACCACGAGGCGCTCGCCGGTCTCGACGAGGCGTTGCGCACCGCCACCAGCGCCGGCTCCCGGGTCCTGGCCCTCACCGGTGCCGCCGGGTACTTCTGCTCGGGGGCTGATCTCAGCGGCGTCGAGGATGAGGGTTTCGTCGCCGCACTCGGTCAGGTGCTGCAGGGACTCCGCCGTGCCCCGTTCGTGACCCTGGCGATCATCGACGGTTTCGCGCTCGGGGCAGGCACCCAGCTGGCGATCTCCTGCGATCTGCGGATCGCCACCGCCTCGGCGGGGTTCGGTGTCCCGGCGGCGAAGCTCGGGCTCATGGTCGATCAGTGGACGGTGCGTCGACTCGTGGCGCTCGTCGGACAGTCCACCGCCCGACATGTCCTGCTCAGCACCGACGTGATGAGCGGTGGCCGCGCCTTCGATCTCGGGCTGGTCCACCGGATCGGCGATCTCGCCGATGGCCTCGACTGGGCCGACCGCCTCGCCACGCTCGCCCCGCTGACCCTGCAGGGGCTCAAGCTCGGACTCGACGAGGCTGATCCGTTCGAGGACACCACGCCGGCCTATGCCGAAGCGTTCGCCACGGCATGGGCGAGCGCTGATCTCGCTGAGGGACTTGCGGCGTTCGCCGAGAAGCGCACCCCGAGGTTCGAGGGTCGCTGAACGGCGCCATCACCGGTTCGAGTCGCGGACCGATCCGGTGAGCTTCCCCTTCGGGTCGAACGCCAGACAGCCGAGGAACTCGATGTGCTGGGCCTGTTGGTCGGGCGTGGGGAAGAACCAACCGACCTCGAGCTCGGAGTCCTGATAGTCGCGTCCGATGTACTCGCGGAACTTCGCCGGGCACACCCGTTTCGCCAGTTCGACGAACGCCTCCTGGTTCTGCGGCGGCGAGGCGGCCACCGACGACATCTCGGTGTGGATCACCTCGTACTGATGGGGTCGATCACAGGCGAATCGCACGATGACCTGCGCCGGGGCCTTCAGCGAGGCGTCGGCCTCGGGCGTGGCCCGGTTGGTGCTCGCCCGTCCGTCGATGATCGTGCGGCGGTCGATGCAGTCACCGGTGACCGGTGTGTAGAGGTAGAACTGCGTGCCCGCTCCCGCTTCGGGTTCGAGCGTCGTGGTGGTCGAGGGGCTGTCATCGGGCGCTGCGGTGGTCGTGGTGGTCGGATCGATCTTCGTCACCGACGAGGTGGTGGAACTCCCGCAGCCACCGAGGACAGCAGCGCCGATCATGGCGATCCCGAGGAACGCAGCGACCACTTGCCCTGCGCGCGGAACCTTCGTTCGCATGCCGTCAGATCCCGGCGGGCAGGAGCCGGGCGATGTTCTGGAAGGCGAAGAACAGCAGCAGCAGCACGATCGGCGTGCCGATGAGATAGGCGGGGATCCGACGCCAGCGTCGGGCCATCCGAGCGGTTCCGAACCACACGCCGATGAGGAGCAGGACCCACACGATGGTGGCGGGCCAGGCGCTGGGATCGCCGCCGGCGAGGGTGTCGAGCGAGGCGTTGTTGGTGACGGTGCCGTCGGTCGGGGGCAACGGCGTGGCGGCTGCCACTGGCGAGATCAGGCTGGCGGTGACGACGATCCGGGTGGCGGCGCTGTACTTCGGGTTGCAGGCCATCAGGGTGATGCGGTTGCCGACGTCCTGGTCGAGGATGCTGATATCGGTGGGCTTCACGATGAAGTGTCCGGAGTCGACTTGTCCGTCCTCACCGAGATGGGCGTCCACCTTGTAGGTGAAGGTGCCCTGCAGGGTGGTGACCGTGATGATGTCGCCGGGGGAGAGTTCGTCGATCCGGTTGAACGGCGCCTTGTAGGTGGTGCGATGTCCGGCGAATGCCGAGTTGCCGGGCTGGCCGGGCAGCGGGGTCTGCGGGAAGTGGCCGGGGCCGCTCTGCAGATACTTGAGATCCACGCTCTGCACCATGATGAAATCGACGCCGATGCGGGGGATCTCGATGCGGCCGATGGGGTCGCCGGGCTGGGGGATCGGCAGATCGGTGGGGGCGGTCAGCGGATCAGTGGTGCTGCCATCCCCGGGGACAGACTCCTGGAGCTGGGCGAACTGCGAGGTGAGATGGTTCTGGGCCCGATCAGTGGCGAATCCGGTGCCCCAGAGTTGGTAGACGACGAAGAGCAGCAGCAGGACCCCCGCCCGGATCATCATGCGTCCGGCTGCACCCACGACTCTCCACCACGGCATGGCGCCGACCCTAGCGAGTGGCGGTCATGGGGCACCATCACATGGCCGGGCCGGACCCATGGCTCGGTCCCATGGCTTGGTCCCGTTCGGGGGGCCACGGGTACGGTGGGGATCTCCATGGAGCAGACACGTCCCGCCCTGTCCCCGGTGCCCGTGGTCCATCTCCGTGGGGCGGTGGCCCTGCTGGGCCGATTCCCGGCCCTCGCTGGTGTCGACCTCGACATCGAGGCCCGCCGCATCGTGCTGCTGCGCGGCGCGAACGGGGCCGGCAAGACCACCCTGCTGCGCACCCTCGCCGGGCTGGTGCCGGTCGCCGGTGGGGAGGCGGTCGTGCTGGGGGTCGATCTCGTCGCCGATCCGCGTGCGGTCCGGCATCGGGTCGGACTTCTGGGGCACGCCACCGGCCTCTACGACGAGTTGACGGTCGGCGACAACGTGCGGTTCTGGGCCCGGGCCGCAGGGGCTGATCCTGCCGATGTCGAACGAGCACTCACCCGTCTCGGCCTCGACGGTCGGCTCCGCACCGTGGCCGTCGGTCGACTCTCGGCGGGACAGCGCCGGCGCACCTCGCTGGCCTGCCTGATCGCCAGACGTCCCGAGCTGTGGCTGCTCGACGAACCCCATGCCGGACTCGATCAGGAGGGTCGCGATCTCGTCGACACCCTGGTGCGCGAGGCCGTGGCCGCCGGTGCCACGGTCGTGCTCAGCTCCCATGAGCTCGACCGTTCCCTGCAGCTGGCCGATTCGGTCATCACGGTCGCCGGCGGTGTGGTCCGACCCGACCCGTCCCCGGCGCCCGGGGCGAACGACGGTGATGCCCGATGATCCGCGACGCACTGCTCATCGCCGGCAAGGACCTCCGTCTCGAGCTCCGTTCCCGAGTCGCCCTGAACCAGGTGCTCCCGTTCGCGCTGCTCGTGCTGGTGCTGTTCGCCTTCGCTCTCGACCCGGACAAGAGCGTGCTCACCCAGGCCACCCCCGGCCTCTACTGGATCGCCGTGCTGTTCAGCGCCCTTCTCGCACTGCAGCGCTCCTTCGCCATCGAGGCCACCGATGGCAACCGTGATGCATTGCGCCTCTCCGGACTCGATCCTGCGGGCATCTTCCTCGGCAAGGTCATGGCCGTCTCGGCCCAGCTGCTCGTGCTCGAGGCGCTGCTCGGCGTGGGTGTGGCGGTGCTGTACACCTCCCGGATCGAGGGCTGGATCCTGCTCGCTGTGACGTCTGTCGTCGCGACGGCTTCGATCGCCGCCGCCGGTACCCTCTACGGCGTACTGGCAGCTGGTCTCCGAGTGCGTGAGACCCTGCTTCCGCTCCTACTGTTGCCGGTGCTCGCACCGGTCCTCATCGGATCAACCCGTGCCTTCGAGGCAGCGCTCAACGGTTCGCCGTCGGAGGGCTGGCCGTGGGTGGGGCTGATGAGCATCTTCGCATCGCTCTACGTCGTCGCCGGGATCTTCGGCTTCGGTCCCCTCCTGGAGGAATCTTGACCACCCAGCTCGACGCCGCACCCGAGGGTCTGGATTCGACCGGTTCCCGCGGCACGAGGGTGCTCGGTGTGCTGGCCATCGTGGGACTGGCGGCGCTGGCGCTGTTCGGTCTGGTGCTGAGCCCGCCCGACGCCTCCCAGGGTGAGGTCGTCCGCATCCTCTACGTGCATGTCCCCTCGGCCACCTTCGCCTACATCGGCTGCTTCCTCACCACGATCGGTTCGGCCATGTTCCTGTGGCGCCGCTCCGCCTGGTGGGAGCTCGTGGCCTACGCCAGTGCCGAGATCGCCACGGTGTTCACCGCCATCGTGCTGGTCACCGGCATGATCTGGGGCCGTCCCACGTGGGGAGTGTTCTGGGTCTGGGACGCCCGGCTCACCTCGACCGCCATGCTCCTGCTGCTGCTGCTCGGGTATCTCGCCGTGCGGCGTCTCCCCGCCGATCACGATGTGCGCACCAAGCGGTCCGCCATCATCGGTCTGCTGCTGGTGCCCAACGTGATCATCGTGCGCCAGTCAGTGCAGTGGTGGCGCACCCTTCATCAGAAGCCCACGCTGCTCGCCAACGGCGTGGGGGCAAAGATCGAGGGCCTGATGTTGTTCTCGCTCTTCATCGGCTTCATCGCCATCGGTCTCGTGTTTGCGTGGCTGCTCATCCATCGGTTCCGTCTGGCCTGGCTCGAGGATCAACTCGATGACGCCGGACTCGATGCGGCGATCGCCGAACGTCGATCCGAGGGAGAACCGTCATGAGTGGCAACTGGGGCTACGTCGTCGCAGCGTGGGTCATCGTGTTCGGCGGACTCGGCACCTATTCGGTCCGCACCATCCTGCGGGGCCGTTCGATCTCCAAGCAGGTGCCGCCGGAGAAGCGTCGATGGAGCTGACCCCGCGCACCTCCGAGGCACCGACACGGCGACGCCGTCGGCGGCTCCCGTCGTATCTCGTGCTCGTCGCGCTGGTCGTGGTTGGTGGGTTCCTCGTGGTCAAGGCCCTCGGCAGTGCCTCGACCTTCTACCGCAACGTCGATGAGGCCGTGGCCCAGAAGCAGTCGCTCGGCACCAAGCGCTTCCGTCTGCAGGGAACGGTGGCGCCCTGCACCATCGAGCGCACCGGCGACGGAGTGGCCTTCGCCGTCACGTTCAACGGTGTCGAGATCCCCGTGCATCACGTCGGCGATCCGCCGGAGATGTTCAAGGAGGACGAAGCGGTCCTGCTCGAGGGGCACTTCGCCGATGACGGATCCACCACCTTCGACTCCAACCTCATGATCGTGAAGCACTCCGAGGTCTACAAGGCCAACGAAGCGGCCCGACTCGATCAGGCGGCAGAGGGCGGCAAGGTGCCCGTGAGCAACGCTCCGGTGTGCGCCCGATGAACGTCGCGCTCGGACGCGCCGGCGTCACGCTCGGTCTGGCCGCCGCCTTCCTCGGCGCCATCACGGTGGGGTACGGACTCATCCGTCGTCGCCCCGATCTCATCCGACTGTCGCGGGTCTATGCGGCCCTCGTGCTGCTCGGTGGTGTGGTGGCGTTCATCGCCATGGAACGGGCCCTCATCACCCGTGACTTCACCGTGAAGTTCGTGGCCGACAACGGCTCCACCCGCACGCCGGCGCTCTACAACTTCGCCACGTTGTGGGGAGCGCTGGAGGGTTCGATCATCCTGTGGTCGACCATCCTCGGCGGGTATCTCATGGCGGTGGTGATCAAGTTCCGTCGACGCCTCGCCGACCCCCTCGTCGGGTGGGCGCTGTTCACCATGCTGCTGGTGGCCCTGTTCTTCTTCTATCTGATGGCCGGTCCGGCCAATCCGTTCCGCAACTTCTCGCCGCCACCGGGGTTCGACGGCCCGGGTCCCAACCCGTTGCTGCAGAACCATCCACTCATGGCGTTCCATCCTCCGATGCTCTATCTCGGGTACGTCGGTTTCACCGTGCCATTCGCCTTCGCCATCGCCGCACTCATCACCGGTCGGGTGGGGGAGGGCTGGTTGCTGGCCACCCGTCGATGGACCCTCATCGCGTGGGGATTCCTCACCGTCGGCATCATCCTCGGCGCATGGTGGAGCTACGAGGTGCTGGGCTGGGGCGGCTACTGGGCCTGGGATCCCGTGGAGAACGCCTCGTTCATGCCCTGGCTCACCGGTACCGCGTATCTCCACTCGGTACTCGTGCAGGAGCGTCGCGGCATGCTGCGCGTGTGGAACATCTCGTTGCTGTGCGCCACGTTCTCGCTCACCATCCTCGGCACGTTCATCACGAGATCCGGTGTGCTCGAGTCGGTGCATGCGTTCACCTCCTCGGGCATCGGCCCCTCACTCCTGGCGTTCTTCGCGGTGATCGTGCTCGCCACCGTGGTGCTCATCGCCTGGCGCGGCGATCGCCTCCGATCACCCGGACGCATCGACTCGCCGATCTCGCGGGAGGGTGCGTTCCTCGCCAACAACGTGCTGTTCGGCGCCTTCGCATTCGTCATCCTCATCGGGACCGTGTTCCCGCTCATCGTCGAGGCGCTGAACAACGATCGCATCTCCATCGGCGTGCCCTA
>CANFHM010000045.1 GCA_947446975.1 Microthrixaceae bacterium | reverse complement strand
GAGAGCTCCTCGACCATGTCGTAGCTGGCGGCCTCGCCGAGACCACGACCACCGGAGACCACGATGGCGGCCTCGTCCAGCGACGGGCCCTCGCGCTCCTCGACATGACGGTTCACGATGACTGCGCCACCGCTCTTGCCGGAGTCGGGCACCGCGATGGTCTCGACGGCAGCAGCGGCGCCACCAGCGGACTCGGGGGCGAAGGACTTCGGACGCACCAGCACGATGTGCGGGCCGGCGGCGGTGAAGGTGGTCTTCACGTTGGTCGAGCCACCGAACACCGGCTCGGTGGTGACGAGCTTGTCGCCGTCGACCTCGAGGTCGACGTTGTTGGTGATGACGGTGCGATCGAGCTTGGCCGAGAGACGACCGGCGATGTCGCGACCGACATAGCTCGTGGCGGCGATGATGGCGTCAGGGGCGTTGCCACCCTCGACCAGCGCAGCGATGGCGTTGGCCACCGGGACACCCGGCAGCGCACCGCCGAGATCGCCGGTGGTGTACACCTTCGAGGCACCGAACTCGCCCAGCTGGGCGGCGATGGCGTCGGCGTCGCCGCCGGCGTAGACGGCCTCCACCGTGCCGGCGAGCTCGCGGGCCTTGGTGAGGATTTCAAGTGTGGTGGTTGCGACCTTGCCATCGGAGGCTTCGGCCAACACCCAGATCTTCGAGAGTGCCATGTCAGTTCCTCCTACAGGACCTTGAGATTGTCGAGATACGCAACGATCTTCTCGAAGGCGGTGCCGTCATCCTCGATGACTTCACCG
The DNA here is from genome assembly GCA_947446975.1 of Microthrixaceae bacterium. Taxonomy (GTDB): domain Bacteria; phylum Actinomycetota; class Acidimicrobiia; order Acidimicrobiales; family Acidimicrobilacustridaceae; genus Acidimicrobilacustris. The sequence continues at coordinate 17,594 of CANFHM010000045.1, read as the reverse complement.
GCTTCGCGAGCGGGGGCTTCCTCGATGGCGACGATCTGCTGACCGCCACCGGCCCAGCCGACCTGACCGTCGAGGCCGAGATCGGCGACGGTGAGCGTGTCGACCGGCTTGGACTTGGCGGCCATGATCCCCTTGAACGAGGGATAGCGGGGCTCGACCACGCCAGCGGTGACCGACACCAGGGCGGGAAGCGGGCACTCGACATCGTCGAAGCCGGACTCGGTCTGGCGCTGCACCTTGAGGGTGGAGCCGCTGACCTCGATCTGCTTGGCGAAGGTGACCGACGGGAGATCGAGCAGACCGGCGATCTGCTCGGGCACCGTGCCGGTGTAGCCATCGCTGGACTCGGTGGCGGTGAGCACGAGATCGGCGCCTTCGACACGCTCGATGGCCTTGGCCAGCACCTTGGCGGTGCCGAGGGCATCGGTGCCGGCGAGGGCGTCATCGCTCACGAGGATGGCCTTGGCCGCACCCATGGCGAGGGCGGTGCGCAGACCGGAGACCTCTCCGTTGGGAGCCATGGAGACGAGGGTGACCTCGCCGCCGCCGGCCGCGGTCACGAGCTGGAGGGCCATCTCGACACCGTACGAGTCGGACTCGTCGAGGATGAGCTTCCCATCGCGCTTGAGGGTTTTGGTGGTGGGATCCAACGCACCCGGGTCTGCCGGGTCCGGGATCTGCTTGACACAGACGACAACGTTCATGGTCGGAGAGTCTTGAGCACAGGACGCGCTCCCACCAAATCATCGCCCCGGCGGGTCGGGCGCCGGCTCCGCTACGGTCGGCCGTCCTGTGGAACTCATGCTCATCGTCAACCCCTCTGCCTCGTCGGTCACCGCTCGGAGCAGGGTCCTGATCAACAAGGCGCTCAGCGCCGATCATCAGGTCACCCTGTGCGAGACCACCCGTCGGGGCCATGCCACCCGGCTGGCCCAGGGGGCCGCTGCGGAGGGGTACGACGCCGTGGTCGTGCTCGGCGGCGACGGCACGCTCAACGAGGTGGCGAACGGGTTGGCCGGCTCCGCCACTGCGCTGGCCACGCTCCCGGGGGGCAGCACCAACGTGTTCGCCCGCACGCTCGGACTCCCCGATGATCCGCTCGATGCCACCGTGGTGATCCTCGAGGCGCTGGCCGAACAGTCGATCCGACGGGTGGGTCTCGGGTCGGTCAACGGCCGTCACTTCCTGTTCCATGTCGGCATCGGGTTCGACGCCGCCGTGGTGGCCGATGTCGAGAGCCGGGGCTCGCTCAAGCGCTGGGCCAACCATGTGCTCTTCGGCTGGTCGGCGTTCATCACCTGGCTGCGCGGCTACCAGCGCCGGGTGGCTCGCTTCGGGGTCCGGGTGGACCACTCCCCCACGATCGACGATGGCGTGTTCACGGTGTGCCTCAACACCAACCCCTACTCCTATGTCGGGACGCGACCGTTCAACGTCGACACGCATGCATCACTCGACACCGCGCTCAGCGTCGTCACGGTGCGATCGCTCGATCTGCTCCCGACGCTGGCGCTCGTGGGCTCGGCGCTGGGATCGGGAGCCGGCCTGCGGCGGAGTCGCAACGTCGCACTCCATCAGGACGTGCACCATGCGGTCGTCGAGGGGTACGGGCCGTTCCCCCATCAGGTCGACGGCGACTACCTCGGCGAGGTGGAACGGCTCGAGATCTCCTACGAGCCGGAGATCCTGTCGCTGGTCATCCCCTGCTGATCATTCCCCGCCGAGCACCTGCCGGCAGCGATCGGGCTGGTTGGTGATGATCGCGTCGACCCCCATGGCGATGAGCTCCGCCATGCGATCGGGATCGTCGACCGTCCAGACGTTGACGGCGAGTCCACGATCATGTGCGGCTCGGACCACCGGCTCGCGCACCATCGGGTTCCACGGGTTGATGGCGACATGTCCGGCTGCGGCGATGCGGTCGAGGAGGTCATCGGCCAGGGGATCAGCCATGGTGAGGAATCCCGTGGGGAGCTCGGGTGCGAGCTCCTGGACAGCGCCGATGATCTCCCATTCGAACGAGGTGATCAGGAACCGCTCCGGCGCACCGAGGGCTCGGAGCAGCGCGATGGTGTCGGCGATGAGCGCAGGCCGGAGTTCGGGGGCACCATCGCCCTTGATCTCGACATTGACCCCGAGACGGGCACAGGCGTCGATGGCCACCGACAGGCTGGGCACCCAGTGCGGGAGATCCGCCGACACGAGGTCGTCGAGCGATCGACCGTCGGGCAGCGTGGGATCGTGATGCACCACGAGGGCACCATCGGCGATGGCGTGCACGTCGAGTTCGACCCAGTCCGATCCGAGCGGGGTGGCCGCCGAGAACGCCTCGACGGTGTTGCCGGGGGGATGGAGGGCGGATGCACCACGGTGTGCGACGACGAGAGCCATAGGCCAGAAGGGTAGGTCAGCGCCAATCCGGGCCCGGAGAACCGACTGAATTGCTGTGACATCCGTCACGTCAACCCCGAGCGATCCCTGCTCTCCCTTGGATACCGCAGCTGCGGGACGACCATCTCGCAGAAGACCCTTGCGCGGGAATCGGCCCGAAACTATTTTTCGTCTCCCAGCCGCACGAGACCTCGAACAGGTTCGGTGGCATGCGAAACCTCCACACCGGGAACCCCCGTCCCCGCCGTGGACCGAATCCTTGGAGGAACCGTGGCTCTCACCACGTCCAGTGCCCTGACGCTGTCCGCTGCTCCCGATGCCTGGCGCGCCACCTCGGCCTGCCGCGACACCGACCCCGATCTCTTCTTCCCCATCGGGACCACCGGTCCGGCCATCGAGCAGATCGAATCGGCCAAGGCCGTCTGCGACACCTGCGACGTGAAGGCCATGTGCCTCGACTTCGCTCTCACCACCAACCAGGACTCCGGCATCTGGGGTGGCACCTCCGAGGAGGAGCGCCGCAAGATCCGTCGTCAGTGGCTCGCCGCCCGCCGCCGCGCCTCCTGAACCATCCCACCGGAGGTGCCCGCACCTCCCGCTGCACCGACGACCTCCCATCCGGGGGGTCGTCGTCGCGTCTGAGCGCAGTCGGTCACAGCGTCTGAGCGCAGTCGGTCACAGCGTCTGAGCGCAGTCGGTCACAGCGTCTGAGCCCAGTCGGTCAGCGCACCACGGGGACCGAGATCCGGACCTCGGTGCCCGGGTACGACGCCGTTCCCGAGGCTGCGGCGAACGCGATCGATCCCCGCAGTTCGGTCGTGACGAGTGTGCGCACGATCGAGAGCCCGAGTCCGGTGCTCGACTGCACGGTGAACCCCGGGGGCGGACCGACGCCGGTGTCACTGACCACCACGGTGAGTCGGTCGTCGACATCGGACATCGACACCCTGACCACGGCCTCATGGGGCGGGGTCGTGGGGAAGGCATGATCGACGACGTTCTGGAGCAGCTCGGCGAGCACCACCGCCATGGACGTGGCGATCGGTGAGGGCAGGATCCCGCCGTCACCGGTGACGACGAAGCGGATCGGACGCTCGCTCGACACGAGCCCCTCCTCCACCATGCGCACGAGGGGCCGGACGATCTCGAGGAACGGCACATCATCCCCGGCGGCCCGGGAGAGGGTCTCATGCACGAGGGCGATCGAGCGGATGCGTCGGACCGACTCCTCGATCGCCCCCTTCGCCTCATCGGTCGAGAGGCGACGGCCCTGGAGGCGCAGCAGGGCCGAGATGGTCTGCAGGTTGTTCTTCACCCGATGGTGGATCTCGCGGATGGTGGCGTCCTTGGACAGCAGCAGACGATCTCGGCGGCGCAGCTCGGAGATGTCGCGCAGCAGGATCAGTGCGCCGGTGACGGCGCCGTCGGCGATGAGCGGCGTGAACCGCATGAGCACCGTGACCGCCGGGCCCACCTCGAGCTCCTCGGTGGTCGGCCGCTTCGTGGAGAACATGGCGTGCACGGCGGTCTCGGGCAGACCGAGCTCGGCGAAGGTCCGCCCCTCGGAGTTCGAGCGCACACCGATCCTGTTGAGCGCGGAGACGGCGTTGGGCGAGGCGTAGACGACGCGCATGTCATCGCCGAGGACGATCGCGCCATCGCCCACCCGTGGCGCATCATCGGTGGTGTCGTCCTCCCCGGCGAACGGGAACACCCCTGCCGCGATCATGGTGGCGAACCGATCGAAGACTTCGAGGTAGGTGCGCTCGAGTTCGCCGGGTTCGCGCATGTCGCGCTCGGCGGTCTCCTTGGCCAGCACGGCGATGACCCGGCGCCGGTGGACGACGGGGATACAGGTCTCGCGCACGATGGTCGGGCCCGAATCGCTGGTGGCCTCCCCCTCGACAGGGACGGCGCCGGCGAGCGCCCGCATCACCGTGGGCCGCTCAGCAGGTTCGAGCAGCCGCCCGACCCAGTCGCGTCGATAGAGGGTCTGACTCGTGGAGGGCCGCACCTGCCCGAGCACGACGATGCCGTCCGATGTGGCTGCGAACAGCATGAGGTCCGAGAAGCTGAGATCGGCGAGCAGACCCCACGCCATGGTGAGGCGCTGCAGATGCTCGATCTGCGGATCGGTGAGATGCGTATGTGCTCGGGCGAGTTCGGTGAGGCCGGCCATGCGATGACGCCCCGCTCGCCCGGGATCAGCCGGCGCTGAAGCCGATACGGCGCTCGCTGTCGGAGCGACCGAGTTCGATGTAGGCGATCTTCGCCGAGGGCACGCCGATGTCACGACCGGAGCGATCGGTGAGCCACAGCACGCCGTCGGCCGAGGCCAGCGCTGCGTCGATCGAGGCGCGCACCGCCGCACGGTCGGCGTCGGCCGGCAGTTCGATGTCGATCTCCTTCGGGGTGTGCAGCACTCCGATGCGAACGTCCACGGGATCCTCCTGGGAATCATGTCGGCCCGATGGCCGAGGGTCATGCTACGTGCGAACCACCGGATCGTTCACCAGTGGGCGGGTCGATGCTGCGGGCGATCAGCCGATCAGTTTCAGACCGGGGTTGGCCCGGCGGGTCGGCGCCAGCGTGACATCGATGTACTCGGCCATGGCCCGCACGGCGGCGCCGGCCTCACTGTCGGGGTCGACCGCCACGATGGGATCGCCGGTGTCGGAACCCTTGCGCAGGGCGATGGACAGCGGGATCTGGCCCACGAGGGGCACGTCGAGCTCGGCGGCCAGTCGGGCGCCGCCACCCTCGCCGAACAGTTCGTAGCGGGTGCCGTCGTCGCCGGTGAACCAGGACATGTTCTCGATGATGCCCTTCACATCGATCTGCACCTTCTTGGCCATGTAGGCAGCCCGCTGAGCGACCTTCTGCGCCGCTTCCTGCGGTGTGGTGACCACGTACATCTCCGAGCGCGGGAGGTACTGGGCGATCGAGAGTGCGACATCGCCGGTGCCGGGCGGGAGATCGACGACGAGGAAATCGGGTTCATCCCAGAACACATCGGTGAGGAACTGCTCGAGGGCCTTGTGGAGCATGGGACCGCGCCACATGACCGGCTGGTCCTCCTCGACGAAGAACCCCATCGAGATGCAGCTCACGCCGTGGGTCTGCGGCGGGACGAGCATCTCGTCGATCACGACCGGCGTGTGCTCGACGCCGAGCATGCGCGGGATCGAGAAGCCCCAGACATCTGCGTCGACGATGGCGACCTTCTTGCCCCGCTGGGCGAGCGCGATGGCGAGGTTGGCCGAGACCGAGGACTTGCCCACACCACCCTTGCCCGAGGCGATGAGCAGCACCCGGGTGCGGCTCATGGGATCGGCGAAGGGGATGGTGCGACCCTCCGAATGCCCATGGCTGGGATTGGAGCCAGCGGTGGCGGCCGGATCGCCGATGAGCAGCTCGCGCACCGCAGCGCGCTCCTCATCGGTCATCACGGTGAAGTCGAGATCGACGCGGTCGATGCCATCGAGCGCCACGACGGCGTCGCTCACCCGGTTCTGGATCTCGTTGCGCAACGGACAGCCGGCCACGGTGAGGGCGATGCGAACCGCCACGACGCCACCGTCGATCGCTACGCCGCGCACCATGCCGAGATCGACGATGCTGCGATGGAGTTCCGGGTCCTCGACGGGACGCAGGGCTTCGATGACATCGTGCTCGGAGACGCTCATGGGGCTCTTTCGGGGGGAGGGGGGATTCCGCTGGCCGGGGGCAGGATACTGCCGCCCGGTGGCGGACTCACCTCCGGGAGATGGTGAGCGGGAGCGGGCCCGGATGATGACAGGCCACCCGATGGCCCGGGGTGTGCTCGATCAGCGCCGGCACCTCGGTGGCGCAGCGCGGTTCGGCGATCGGGCAGCGGGTGTGGAAGACGCACCCGCTCGGCGGGTTGATCGGGCTGGGGACGTCGCCGTCGAGGAGGATCCGTCGCCGGGTCCGTTCGATCGTCGGGTCCGGGATGTTGTTCGCCGACAGCAGCGCCTGCGTGTAGGGATGGGCGGGTTCCTCGTAGAGGGCCTCGGCGGGCGCATGTTCGACGATGTGCCCGAGGTACATCACGGCGACCGCATCGGAGATGTGGCGCACCACGGCGAGATCATGGGCGATGAAGACATAGGTGAGCCCGAGCTGCTCCTGGAGATCGGTGAGCAGGTTGACCACACCGGCCTGGATGGAGACGTCGAGTGCCGACACCGGCTCGTCGAGCACCAGCAGGCGCGGCGAACGGGCCAGCGCCCTGGCGATGCCGATGCGCTGACGCTGCCCACCGGAGAACTCGTGGGGATAGCGATTGGCGAACCGCGGATCGAGACCGACCATGTCGAGCAGTTCAGAGACCCGGGTGTCGATCGCGCGCCGGTGCTCACCGGCCAGCATGAGCGGTTCACCGACGATGGAATGCACGGTGAGCCGGGGATTGAGCGATGCGTACGGGTCCTGGAACACGATCTGGGCCACCCCGCGGAACCGTCGGAGATCGCGGGCCGAGAGCGTGCGGACGTCCATCCCGTCGATCTCGATCCCGCCGTCGGTGGCCTCGATGAGTCGCAGCAGCAGACGGGCGACCGTGGACTTCCCGCAGCCGCTCTCCCCGACCACGCCGAGCGTGGTGCCCTCCCCCACCTCGAAGCTGACCCCGGAGACGGCGTGGACGACATCGCGGGATCCCCGGACGGGGAACTGCTTCACCAGTTCGCGGACCCGCACGAGAGGGGCGGCGTCGAGGGCGCGGGTGGTGGAACGAGCGGCGGGGTCGTCGCTCGACGGAGCAGGTGCGTCCGAGCCGGTGGCGGTCGCCGTGGGGAGTTCCCCGACGCGCACACATGCGACGAGATGACCCGGAGTCGGTTCGAGGGTCGGGATCTCGCCCTGATCGCAGCGACCGGGGACGAACGCGGAGCAGCGCGGCGCGAACGAGCATCCGACGGGCAGATGGGTGAGCGCCGGCGGCTGGCCCGGGATGCGTCCGAGCTTCGATCCCCTCGGGCGGTCGAGACGAGGCAGGGAGTCCATGAGGCCCCGTGTGTACGGATGGCCCGGATGGGCGTACAGGGCCTCGGCCTCCGCCTGCTCCACACGGCGGCCGGCGTACATCACCAGCACCTCATCGGCCACGCCGGCCACGACGCCGAGATCGTGGGTGATGAGCAGCAGGGCGGTGTCGGTGCGCTGCTGGATCCGCTCGAAGACGTCGAGCACCTGCGCCTGGATGGTGACGTCCAGCGCGGTCGTCGGTTCGTCGGCGAGCAGCACGGCGGGATCGTTGGCCAGGGCCATGGCGATCATGGCGCGCTGGCGCTGCCCGCCGGAGAGCTCATGGGGATAGAGCTCGGCCCGACTCGCGGGATCGGGGATCCCGACCAGATCGAGCAACTCGACGACACGCCGGGAGATCGCGTCGCGGTCGCGACCTGCACGGGGGAGATGCACGCTGATCGCCTCAGCGATCTGGTTGCCCACGCGCAGCACCGGATTGAGCGAGGTGAGGGCGTCCTGGAAGACCATGGCGATGCCCTTGCCCCGCACCTCCCGGAGCTGTCGTTCGGGGGCCCCGATGAGCTCGACCCCGTCGAGTCGGACCGAGCCGGTGATCGTGGCGTTGCGCTCGCCGACGAGACCGAGCACGGCGAGCGAGCTCACCGACTTGCCCGAACCGGACTCCCCCACCACCGCGAGGGATCGGCCGCGATGCAACGTGTAGCTGAGATGGTCGACCGCCCGGAGCGGCCCATCATCGGTGGCGAAGGTGACGGTGAGGTCGCGGACCTCGAGGATGGGATCGCCGGAGGTCACAGTCGACTCTTCGGGTCGAAGGCGTCGCGCAGGCCGTCACCGATGAAGTTCACGCACAGCACCGTGATGAGGATGGCCAGACCGGGGAACCAGATGAGATAGGCCTGATCGGTGCCGAAGTAGCCCTTGGAGTCCGACAGCATGCTCCCCCAGCTCGTGGCCGGAGGCTTGACGCCGTAGCCGAGGTACGACAGCGCCGACTCCACGAGGATGGCCTGCACCACCGCGAGGGTCGCGGCCACCACGATCGGCCCGATGCAGTTGGGCAGCACATGCCTGATGATGATCTGTCGGGAGGACGCACCGCCGGCACGGGCCGCCTCGATGAACTCCTTCTCCTTGATCGACCGCACCTGCGAACGCACTATGCGCGCCAGGCCCATCCAGAACAGCGCCGCCAGCACGAGTTCGATCACGAAGACCTGACCGCCGAAGTAGCGCAGGGCGAGCGCCAGGACGATCAGCGACGGGAGCACGAGGAACAGATCGGTGAGTCGCATGAGGAGCTGATCGGAGATCCCCCCGAAGTAGCCGGCGATCGCACCGATCGTGGTGCCGATCACGGTGGAGAGGAACGCCACCACCAGACCGATGAGCAACGAGGTGCGACCGGCGTAGAGCATCTCGGAGAAGTAGTCGCGACCGAGCTGATCGGTGCCGAACCAGTGCGCACCGCTCGGACCGACCGGGCCCAGTTCGAGGTTCTGTCGACCCGCCGGGGCGACGAACGGGGTGAACCTCTGGAGGAGCCCGGCGCCGAAGCACAGCAGGATGAGAAGCACCAGCACGACGATCGAGACGATGGCGAGACGATGGCGCAGGAACCGTCGGCGGAACAGGTACCACTGGCTACGAGGGGTGCCGGCGAGTTCGATCGGCTCGTGATGCGGGCCCTCGGGCCCATCCGGGCCATCGGCGGAGGCCATGACCGGTCGGGCCGGAGCACCGGCGGCGAGGGGGTCGATCGCCCCGAGGCGCTCCTCGCCGGGCATGTCGTCGAAGTCGCGACCGAGCGTCATGCCAACCGCACCCGGGGATCGAGTGCTGCGTTGATGATGTCGGCCACGAGGTTGAAGGCCACGACCGCCGACGCGGTGAGCACCACCCAGGCTGTGAGCATCGGGGCATCGCCGTACTCGAGCGCTTCGATGAACACCCGACCCATGCCCGGGATCGAGAACACCTGCTCGGTGACGACGAGCCCGCCGACGATCAGACCGGCATCGATCGCCATGATGACCACGAGGGGCACCAGCGCATTCTTGGTGGCGTGCTTGAGCACGACCGTGCGCTTGGGGATCCCGCGGGCGTACGCCGACCGGATGTAGTCCGACGGCATGATGTCGAGCAGTGACGCCCGGTGGTAGCGCGACCACTCGGCGACGATCTGCACCACCAGCACGCACACCGGCAGGAACAGGTACTTGAAGCGATCGCCGACCGTGTCGCCGATGCCGATGAACCGGAAGTACGGGTCCATGCCGAACATGTTGGGGACGGTGAAGACGAAGATCTCGATGAGGATCAGTGCGAACCAGAACTGCGGCATGGAGATGCCCACGAACGAGGCACCGGTGAAGAAGTAGTCGCCCGCTGAATATTGTCGGATCGCCGAGTAGGTGCCGATGGCGAAGGCGAGGATGGCGGCGATGATGAATCCGGGGATGACCAGCCATGCGGTGTATTTCATGGCGTTCATGAGGATGTCGATCACCGAGTCCTTCTTCTGCCAGCTTCGGCCGAAGTCCCCGGTGGCCGCGGAGGCCAACCAGCTGCAGTATCTGGAGATCACCGGCCGGTCGAGCCCCAGTTCGGTGCGCATCCGGGCCCGGGCCTGGGGATCGCGGTTCTGCGCCAGCCGGGCCGTGGGATCGGCGACGACGCTGATGCCGATGAACGTGACCGCGGACGCGACGAGCAGGACGAGGAACGAATAGACGAGTCGACGCAGGATGAACCGGAGCATCTGGTTCAGCGGGGTCGCCGGTCGGCCCGGGGACACACCCGGGACGAGGAGGGACGGCAGGCGCGCAGGAGCCCCCGGCGAGATGCCGGGGGCTCCGACCGATGGATCATCGGGTGCGTCATCGGGTCACTTCTTGAGGCCCCACTCGTTCATGTTCCAGAACGGACCCTCGAGCGCGTTGTCGCTGACCGGTCCGTCGATCTTGGTGCTCCACAGCAGGATGTTGGGCAGCGGATCGAGCGGGATGGACGTGAAGTCGGCGGCGAGCAGTGCCATCGACGCCCGGTTGGCCTTGGTGCGAGCGGCCGGGTCGAGTGCCGTGTCGACCTCGGCGAGCAGCGGATCGGCCGCCGGGATGTTCGTGTGGGTCCAGTTCTGTCCCGAGTTGTCGTTGGCCTCCGACGGGATGTTCTCCGAGCAGAACATGGTGCAGTTGCCCGGATCGAACGTGGTGGCGACCTGTGCGTAGAGGGCCATCTGGAAGTCACCGCTGGGCAGGAGTTCGCCGAAGAGCGTTCCGGCCTTCTGGGTGTCGATGCTCATCGACATGCCGGCATCGGCGAACTGCGTCTGGAGCGTCTCGGCGGTGAGCTTGCGGCGGGCGTTGCCGGCGGTGGTCCTGAAGGTGAACTCCAGCTTCTTGCCGTCCTTGGCCCAGATGCCGTCGGAACCCTTGGCCCAACCGGCGGCGGTGAGCACGCTGGAGACCTTGGCGAGGTCCTTGGTGCAGCCGGCGAAGGCCTTGGTGTCGGTGTACGGGGTGAGCACCGGCGGATCGAAGGAGTTCCATGCCTCGGTGACACCGAGGCCACCGAAGAGCGCCTTCACCACGGCGTTGCGATCCACGGCGTAGCAGGCCGCCTCGCGCACCGCGATGTCGTCGAACGGCGCAGCTGCGTTGTTGATCCACATCGCCTCGACGTTGGCGGTGTTGGCGGAGATCTCCTTGTTCACACCGGAGATGCCGGCGTTGATCTGCTCCACGGCATCGACCTGGGGCTGCGGGTAGATCGCCGAGACCTCGCCGGCCTTGAACGCCTGGAACTCGGAGGTGGTGTCGGCCACGAACTTGAAGGTGACCTGCTCGAGCTTGGGCTTCGTGCCCCAGTACTTGTCATTGGGCTTGAGGACGATCGACACGCCCTTCTCCCAGCTGTCGATGACCCACGGGCCACCCGAGAACGTGTAGCCATCGGTCATGACGGCGGCGCGGTCCTGACCCTCGAGGATGTGCGAGGGCATGATGCCGTACCCACCGCCGAAGAGACCCTTCCACGAGGCGTACTGCGTGCCCTCGGTGAAGGTCACCACGGCCTTCTGCGGATCGGTGGCATCGACGGACTCGATGTCCTTGTACCCGGTCTGGTCGTAGATGTCGGAACCGTTCTTGATCTGGTCCCAGGTGTACTTGAAGTCGGCCGAGGTGATCGGCGTGCCGTCGTTCCAGACCGCCTTGGGATTGATGCTGTAGGTGATGGTCTGGGTCGGCGAGGAGACGAGGGTGGGTTCACCGGTGAGCAGGCTCGACGGCGAATAGGAGTAGGTGTCGCCGTTGCGAGTGATGTTGAACGCACGGGGCATGGTGGTGATGTTCGCCATCCAGAACCCCCAGGACGAGCCCGAGCACGAGCCGACCCAGTCCATGCAGTCGGGTTCCTGCTCCGCCCCGATCACCAGCGAGCCACCCGAGGCGACACTGGAACTCTTCGAGGTGCAACCGGCGACCAGCGCCAGTGCCACACCCACGACGGCCGCCACGCGACCGACCGACTTCATCCGGGATCTCCGCACCTTCAACCTCCAACTCCGAGCCCGAAGGCTGTTGGTCATCGCACCAGCACATCCGACATTCGTGGGACTGCCCGCCGATGGTAGACCGGCCCGCCGGAGCTGCGCGGCGATCCTTCGGAGGATCGCCGGGAGGATCCACCCGACCGCTGCGCCCCGATGATCGGGCACCCCGATCGGTACACTTCCGGCGTGGATCAGCCCAGCCTCACGTCGACCGAGTTCTCGTCGGTCGTCACCGCCATCACCTCGGCGTTCGGCGACCCGACTCGTCGGGAGATCTACCTGCTGGCCCGCGACTCCGACGACGGCGTCACCGCCACCGAGGTCGCCCGGGCGTTCGATCTCCATCCCAACGTGGCCCGCCATCATCTCGACAAGCTCACCGCTGGTGGCTACCTGCAGGTGGCGGTCTCCCGGGCCGGTTCCGGAGCCGGACGTCCCTCGAAGCGCTACACCGCCACCACCATGGGCGATCAGCTGGAACTCCCCGTCCGCCATGACGATGTGCTCGTCACCCTGCTCGGCCGGGCTCTCGATCTGCTGCCCCGCGACCAGGCCGAGGCCATGGCCGAGGAGGTCGGGATCGAATACGGACGGATAATGGCGCAGAGCCTCGGCTACGACGGCGACCATCAGCGATCCTTCCGCTCGGCGCTGCACACGGTGGCCGATGCGCTCACGGCCCACGGGTTCGCCGCCCATGCCGAGAAGCGCAACGACGAGCTGCGCATCGTGTCCGAGCACTGCCCCTTCGGCGATGCGGTGCTGGCCAACCCCGTCATCTGCGCCGTCGACCGCGGGATGATGAAGGGCATGGTGATGGCGCTCTACGGATCCGAGGCCACGCTCGCCACGGAGTCCTCGAAGCCCATGGGTGACACCATCTGCGTGACAGCGGTCGAAGCCTGATCCTGATGGCCCGCCATCTGCTCGACCATGCTTCGACCTCGCCGCTGCGGCCCGAGGCTGCCGAGGTACTCGACCTCTGGAACGACCTCGCCGCCCGCGGACAGCTCGGAGATCCCTCGCGACTCCACAGCGAGGGCATGCGGGCACGGGTCGCCCTCGAGGAGGCCCGGGAACAGGTCGCCGGCCTCGTGGGTGCCCGATCCCGGGAGATCGTGTTCACGAGCGGTTCCACCGAGGGCATCGCCACGGCCACATGGGGCGCCGTGCGGCGCGCCGTCGACCAGGGCCATCGACCGCACATCGTGCTGAGCGCCGTCGAGCATTCGGCGGTGCGCCGATCCTCCGAACAGTTCACCTCCGCCTTCGGCGGCGAGGCCACAGTCATCGGGGTCGATCGCGCAGGTCGCGTCGATCCGGACGAACTGCTGGCTGCCGTGGAACCCACCACGGCGCTGGTGCAGCTCCAATGGGGCAACCACGAGGTGGGCACCCTCCAACCGATCGCCGAGGTCGTGAGCCGCTGCCGCGAGCTGGGCGTGCTCGTGCACATCGACGCCTCGCACGCCGTCGGTCAGGTCCCCGTCGACGTCGGTGCACTGGGAGCTGATCTGCTCACGTTCAGCGGCCATCGCTTCGGGGCGCCCGCCGGCACCGGGGCGCTCGTCATCCGCCGGGGCCTGCGACTCGAGCCCCTGCTGCAGGGGAGCGATCAGGAGCGCGGTCGGCGTGCAGGACTCGAACCGCTCGTGGCGCTCCTCGGGCTCGGTGCGGCCGCAGCTGCCCTCGACCCGCTCCGGCTCGAGCGCGAGGAGAAGCAGTCCCGCGGCCTCATCGGAGCGATCGTCAATCTCGCCGCCGACATCGACGATGTCGAACTCCTCGGTGATCCCGACCCGCAGGGGCGACTCCCGCACATCGCGTGCTTCGCCGTCGGGGGCGTGGAACCGCAGGCCGTGCTGCTGGGCCTCGACCAGCGCGGCATCGCGGCACATTCGGGGAGCGCCTGCGCCTCCGAGGAGATCGAACCCTCCCCCGTGCTCGAGGCCATGGGCGCCGACGCGCATCGGTCGTTGCGCTTCTCGGTCGGCTGGAGCTCGAGCGGTGCCGATGTGCAGGCGCTGCGTCAGGAGCTCGCCGGAGTGATCGAGACGCTCCGCAGCCTCGCCCGCTGAGCACGGCCCCTCCAGCGGTTCGCTAGCTTGCCTGCGTGACGATCTTCCTGACCCGCCATGCGCACGCCGGCAAGCGATCGATCTGGGAGGGCGACGACGCGCTCCGCCCGCTCTCCGATCGCGGCGTCAGCCAGGCACAGGATCTCGCCGTGCACCTCGACGCCGAGGCACCGGGACGACTCGTCTCCAGCCCCTACGTCCGCTGCATGCAGACCCTCGAGCCTCTGGCCTCCCGGGTCGAGCTCGTCGTGGAGGCCGACCCGGCGTTCGCCGAGGGTGCTGACCTCGATGCCGCGCTGGCAGCTCTGCTCGGCCTGGACGAGGTCAACGGTGTGGCCTGCAGCCACGGCGATCTCATCCCACCGCTGCTGCGGGCGCTGCGCGATCTCGGCATGGTCACCGACGGACCGCTGCTCGATCAGAAGGGTTCGCTGTGGACGATCGAGACCGTGGCTGGCCGACCGACGGTGGGCACCTACCGTGCCCCGAGGTTCTGAACCGGACCGACTCCGCCAGCAGCGCGCTGATCAGCGCAGTCCGGCCTCGACATCGCTGCGCACACTGCTGATCATGTTGGTCATGTAGGGCGGGATGGCGTTCATGTCGACCGCATCGAGATCGGCCTTCGCTGCGGCGTACTGCTTGGCGTTGCGTTCGAGGATGGCCCGGAACACCCGGGCATCGGAGTAGGTGCCATCGGCGGCGATGGCGCGGTTGAGGTAGTCGAGCGCCTGGGCGTCGAGCTGGGCCGCCTGCGCCGCCTGGCTGTTCACCGCGATCGTGTGGAGGACCCAGCCGCGATACGTGAGCGCCTCGGCGTTCGCCGGTGAGAGTTCGAGGGCCCGGTCGTAGGAGGTGATGGCGCTCTCGAAGTACTTGAGGGCCTTGGCGCCATCGCCGGCCTGCAGCGCTGCGCTCGCCTGACCGGTGGCGCTCTGTGCCTGCAGGATGAGATTGGCGCTGTCCTGGCGGGCATCGCCGGTGAGACCCTGACCCGGCGCTCGGGTGCCGGCGTTGCGGAAGACCACCCATCCGGCGCCCATGGCCAGCACGGCCACGACCACGAGCGTGAGCAGCGTGCGCCCCGGGGAACGCCGGGAGCGGGAGGCGTCGAGCAGCTCGTGCCGGTCGGAGATGGCCCGGAGCACATCGGCGGTTCGGGCGGTGTAGGCGTCCTTGAGCGAGTCGTAGTCGGCGTCGTCGACATCGCCGACCTCATGTTCACGCTCGAGATCGGCGAGGGACCGGAGGAGGAACTCCCGCTCCTCCTCGAGCGCGGCGAGCACATCGGGATCAAGGCGACGTCGATCGGTGCGCGATGCACGGCCGGCACCGGGAGCGGATCCGGGGACCGATGACGGGCCCTTCGTCGCCGGGGTGTTCGGACCGTTCGGGCCCGCGGCGGAGCGCTGTGCGCGGCGGGCAGCGGTGCCCCGGGCGGCGGGTCCGGAGGTGCTGGTCATCGCGATGCTCCTTCGCCGTGCTCGTCATCGATGAGCTCGGGCTCGGCATCGGACTCAGGCGCGGTTCCGCCGGCGAGGGCCGCGGCCACGAGCGCCCGATCGGCATCGGTGGCCCGCTCGGTGGGCGCCACGCTCCAGCGGCGGAAGGCGATGGCCAGACCGGCCATGGCCAACGCCAGAGCCACGACGGGAAGGATCCACACAAGTGCGTTGATCCCGCTCGCTGAGGGGGTGAGCAGGATGGCCTCGCCGTACTTGGCGGCGTAGTAGCTGCGGATCTGCTCATCGGTCTGACCCTGCTGCACCTGCTCGGCGATCTCCTTGCGGATCTCGAGCGAGGCCGGTGCGTTGGAGACCGCCACCGATTCGCCGGCGCACACAGGGCACTTGATGGTGACCGAGATGTTGTTGACCCGATCAGCGGCGGTGGGCGCACTGCGCGAGGTGAACGTGGCCACCGACAGCACGGCGACGATGACGACGACCAGCAGCACCCAGGGGCCCCACACGCGAAGCGGCGATTGCGTCGAGCGATGCGTTCGATCGTCGACGGCGCTCATGCGCCCATCCCTGCATCGGTGACGGCCATGCCGCCGTTGGCCGCGATGACCGCATCGAGCTCGGCGGCGGTGACCCCGCCGAAGAAGCCCTGCACGACGAGCCCGCTGGGCGCCACGATGTACGACTCGGGCACCCGGGTGACGCCGTAGTCGAGGGCCACACGGCCGGTGTCACTGGGGATCACCGGCCAGGTGGCACCAGAGGAGGCGAAATAGGTCCGGATCGACTCGGGATCGTCGCTGTAGGCGAGGCTCACCACAGTGACCGGATCGTCGGCGTGCTCGGTGACGAAGGTCTGGATCTGGGGATCCTCGAGACGACACTCGGTGCACCAGGTGGCGAAGAAGTTCACCACGACCCATTCACCCCGATGACGGGAGAGCTCGAAGGTGCTGCCGTCGAGCGTGCGACCCGAGAAGTTCGGTGCCGCCTGCCCCACGATCTGGCTGGCGATCGGCTTGCTCGTGCCGCGGGTGGCCAGCAGCGCGATGAGCGCCACGATCACGACGCCGACGGAGATCGCGGCGATGCGGATGCCCCGACCCGACCTCACGGGAGCACCGGCTCCGGTGTGTCGAGCTGATCCGGTGATGTGGGCGGCGCCGCAGCGGCGCCGGCTGCGGCGATCGAGGGCGCCGAGACCGGGTCGAGCGGATTGCGCCGGCGACCCGGGAACACGGCGAGGAGGGTTCCGATGGCCATGACCGCACCACCGATCCAGAGCCAGATGATGAGCGGCTGCACGGTGACCCGGAGGGTGAGCACCGGTGCGTCGGTCCCCTTGATGTCGATGACCGACAGGGCGACATCGTCGGTGAGGGTGGACCGCACCGATGGCGTGCCGATGGTCTGCGAGCCGTTGGCGAACTTGTTGAGCGCCGGCGCCCACGGACCGGTGCCATCGATGCGCACGAGCGCCTGCTGCACGCTCTTGGCCGATTCCTGCTTGGAGTTCGTGCCCTCGAAGGTGAGGGTGTGGCCGCTGAACTCGGCGCTCTGTCCGACCTGCAGGGTGAACTCGGCCTGACGGACGTAGCTGCTGCTGGCGGCGAACGCCACGGCGATGATGACGACACCGAGATGCACCACCATGCCGCCGTTGGCCCGACCCACGAGCCCGCGCCATCCCTGCCGACGGGCGGCGAGCACCAGCTGGCGACCGGCGGAACCACCGGCGAATCCGCCGAGGCCGAACGCGATGACCGGGGCCAGCCCCCGGGCACCGAGCAGGACCGACAGCACCATCGCGCCGACGCCGATCCAGGCCGGCCACAGGAGTCGATGCCGCAGCAGTTCACCGCTGGCCTTGCGCCACGGGAGCACCGGGGCGATCGCCATGAGGAACAGCAGGGCCAGACCGATCGGCATGGTCATGCGACTGAAATAGGGCACGCCGATGGAGATGCGATCGTTGTTCAGCGCCTCGACGATGAGCGGGAACACGGTCCCGATGAGGATGACGAATGCGAAGGCGCCGAACAGCACGTTGTTGGCGAGGAACGCACCCTCCCGCGAGATCGGCGAGTCGATGCG
>CANFHM010000044.1 GCA_947446975.1 Microthrixaceae bacterium | reverse complement strand
GTGCCGGAGTTCCTGCATCAGACCTCGGCGATGTTCGACGGCGAGCTGGGCTTCGTCAGTGAGTACGGCGGCGAGATCGATTCCGCCGAACTGGGTGCCGATCTCGCCGACCGCATCGGCGACGCCTCGGTGGTGTTCCTCGCCAACCACGGCGTGATCATCACCGCCGCCACGATCGAGGAGGCCACCTACAAGTCGGCGTCGCTCGATCGACAGTGCCGTCTCATGGTCGATGTGCTGCTCTCGGGCCGCGCCGCCACCACCGTCCCACCCATCGTGCGACCAGCCATGAAGGCCTCGTTGCTCGAGCGCGGCACCGAGGTCTTCTGGGCCGGTGCCGTGCGCCGCATCATCCGTGAACATCCCGACGTCCTGGAGTGACGATGTCCATCAGCCTCGATGACCTCTCTGCGAACACGAACTTCACCACCGGCGGCAAGTCGGTCACCGGTGAGGTCACGTTCCTGCCCGAACCGGAACGACGCCCCCGGCAGTACACGATCATCTCGGCCGATGATCACATCGTCGAGCCCCCCGACACCTTCGAGGGTCGCGTCCCCGCGGCGCTCGCCGATCGGGCGCCGAAGGTCGTCGAGCGGGCCGATGGTGCCGAGGTGTGGGTCTACGACGGCGTCGAGATCCCCAATGTCGGCTTCAACGCCGTCGTGGGTCGCCCCGTCTCGGAGTACTCGTTCGAGCCGGCCCGCTTCGATGAGATGCGCCGTGGCGCGTGGGACATCGACGCCCGTGTCGCCGATATGGATCTCAACGGTGTCTATGCATCAGTGAACTTCCCCTCGTTCCTCCCCGGGTTCTGCGGTCAGCGGCTCCAGCTCACGACCCCCGACACCGATCTGGCCCTCGCCACCGTGCGGGCCTGGAACGACTGGCATATCGAGTCCTGGGCCGGCTCGCATCCCGATCGCATCATCCCGTGCCAGATCCCGTGGCTGCTCGATCCGCAGCTGGCCGCCGAGGAGGTCCGTCGCAACGCCGAGCGCGGGTTCAAGGCCATCACCTTCTCCGAGGCACCGCACATGCTCGGGCTGCCCTCGCTGCACACCGGCCACTGGGATCCGCTCATGGCGGCCTGTGCCGAGACCGGCACGGTCGTGAACCTCCATATCGGGTCCTCGGGCACCTCGCCGGCCACGGCACCCGATGCCCCGGCCGACACCGTGGGCGTGCTGTTCTTCGGGTACGCCATGTTCGCCGCGGTGGACTGGCTCTACTCGATGCTGCCGGTGCGGTTCCCAGATCTCAAGCTCTGCCTGTCCGAGGGCGGTATCGGTTGGGTGGCCGGCCTCATGGACCGCCTCGACCACATGCTCTCGTACCACGAGATGTACGGCACCTGGGTCGGCACCGATCTCACGCCGGCGGAGGTGCTGCGGCGGAACTTCTGGTTCTGTGCGGTCGAGGACCCTTCGGCCTTCGTGCAGCGCGATCGCATCGGCCTCGAGAACATCCTCATCGAGAGCGACTATCCGCACTGCGACTCCACCTGGCCCAACACGCAGTCGGTGGTGGCCCACGAGATCGGCTCGCTCCCGGCAGCCGATATCGAACGGATCACCTGGCGCAACGCCTCCGAGCTGTACCGCCATCCGGTGCCGCAGTCGGTCATCGACGATCCCGAGTCCTACTGATCGGAGTCGGCGATGCCCATCAACGGTTCACGGATCTACCACGTCAACTCGAACTGCTCCGATCTCGAACGATCGGCGCGGTTCTACGAGGCACTCGGGCTCACCCGGGTGCTGCGCACGGTGCCGAGCGCATCGCAGTCGGGTGAGGCGTTCGGGCTGGCCGAGGTGGCCTGGGACGCCTGGATGATGCACTCCGACGACGGCATGGACGGGCTCTCGCTGGATCTGCTCGAGTGGAAGGTGCCGGCGCCGTCGGGGGTTCCGTCCCGTCTCGACGGCGAACCCGGGTTCAACCGCCTGATGATCACCACCCCGGATCTCCCCGCCACGATCGAGCGGGCGGTCGCCGCTGGTGGCGTGCTCGTCGGTGGCCCCGTCGAGGTCGATGCCGGCCCTGATCGTCCCGTGCTGGCCATGGTGCTCGATCCCGACGGCGTGCCCGTGCAGCTGCTGGCCGCGGATCGCACCTCGATCGCCCAGGTGGTGATCAACTGCGCCGATCTCGACGCCTCGCTCGCCTATTACTGCGATGTGATGGGCCTGACGGCGCAGCATGACGTCACCGAGATGGTCTGGACCACTGCGTTGTTCGGCGGCGACGCCGACATCCGGGTGCGTGCCGTCATCCTCGCCGACGGCGGGTCGGTCTTCACCGTGGTCCTCGTGCAATGGCTCGACCCGGCGCCCAGCACGCCGGTGCGGGTTCGCAGCGCGAATGAGCTCGGGCTCTTCCGCATGGCCTGGTCCACCTCGGACTGCGCCGCGGATGAGGCCATCGTGCGCGCCGCCGGTTCCACGCCCTTCGCCCCCACCGGAGAACTGTCGGTCGGTGACGACCTCCCGTTGTTGAAGGTGCTGTTCTGGCCCGGGCCCAACGGTGAGTGTCTCGAGGTCATCGAGGTCACCGACCGCTCCGGCGCGCTCGGTTCCTGATCCCGGTCCGACCTTTCCTGAAGGCATCGACGGGGCGCTGGTAGCGTCCTGCGCACTGTGTCCGATCATGGCGATCGACACGTCGTACTGACGCTGGAGTGCATGCTGTGAACCTCGACGACATCGACCTGTCCGACATCGAGTTCTGGGCCCGTCCGTGGACCGAACGCAATGCCGCCTTCGCCACGCTGCGTCGCGAACGACCCATCGCGTTCTTCACCGAGCCCCCGATCGGCAACTTCCCGGAGGGTCCCGGCTACTACGCCATCACCCGCCACGCCGACATCCTCACGGTGAGTCGCAACCCCGAGATCTTCTCCTCGGCCCAGGGTGCGGTCTCGATCCTCGACATGCCCGCCGAGATGAACGAGTTCTACGGCTCGATGATCTCCATGGACGATCCCCGTCATGCGCGCCTGCGGCGCATCGTCTCGGGCACCTTCACCCCGAAGATGCTGGCCAAGATCCTCGACGACGTGCAGAAGACCGCCATCGAGACCGTCGACGCCGTGATGGACAAGGACGAGTTCGATCTCGTCGACGAGATCTCGAGCCCGTTCCCGCTCATCGTCATCTGCGACATGATGGGCATCCCGGCCAGCGAACGCGCCATGGTGCTGGCGCAGTCCAACATCATCCTCTCCGGCGGTGATCCCGAGTTCATCCCGGAGGGTGAGGACCCGGTCATGGCGTTCATCGGCGCCGGCATGATGCTCGCCGAGCTGATGAACGGCCTGGCCGCCGAGCGTCGGGTCACGCCCACCGACGATCTGCTGTCGGCGCTGGTCAACACCTCCGTCGACGGCGAGCAGCTCACCTCCGAGGAGCTCGCCTCGTTCTTCATCCTGCTGGCCGTCGCCGGCAACGAGACCACCCGCACCGCCATCAGCCATGGCGTGGCGAACCTCGGGCTCAACCCCGATCAGCACCGCATCTGGCTCGACGACATCGAGGGCGTGATGCCCACCGCGGTCGAGGAGATCGTGCGCTACGCATCGCCGGTGGTCTGGATGCGCCGCACGCTCACCCAGGACTTCGAGCTGTCGGGCCATCAGTTCCTCGCCGGTGAGAAGGTCGTGCTCTATTACGGCTCGGCCAACCGTGACGATTCGGTGTTCACCGACCCCGACCGCTTCGATGTGCGGCGCGACCCCAATCCACATGTCGGTTTCGGTGGTCCCGGTCCGCATTTCTGCCTCGGTGCGCATCTCGCCCGTCGGGAGATCACGTTGATGATGACCGAGCTGCTTACCCGTCTCCCGGGCCTCGAGCTCGCCGGTCCGCCCGAGCAGCTCCGCTCGAACTTCGTGAACGGCATCAAGCACCTGCCGGTGCGCGTCACCCGCTGACCATGTCAGCTCCTTCCTCGTCCTGGCGGGTCATCGACGGCGATCCGCGTCGGGGAGCCACCCCCGAGGTGCTCGCGGCGCTGCGTGCCGCGGCGGCCTCGGTGCGCGCTGCGGTCCCCGGCCCGGCACTGGAACTCATCCGTCTGCGCCTCGCCATGCTGTTCGGATTCGATGAGGAGCTCGACGCCCCACCGTGGGCCGAGCTGCGCGACGGGCAGCGTGCGCAGCTCGCGCACTGGGCCGGCTCCGACGCCTTCGATGCCGGAGAGCGTGCCGCGCTGGCGCTGGCCGAGCAGTTCGCCATCGACATCACGGGTGTGGCGGGGGTGCCGCTGGCCGATGCTGCCGCCGCCCATGGTGCGTCAGTGCTGCCGTTGGTGCAGGGCATCTTCCTGCTCGATCTCGGTCATCGGTGTGCCATGGCCCTCGCCCGACTCTTCGACACCTCGATCACCTCTGCCGACTGGGCATGGCCGTCACCCGATGACCGCGCCGGCGCTGCTGACCAGCCCGCCGACGTGACCGATCCGATGGCGGCGATCAGTGAACTGCTGCGGGTCACCGCACTGCTGCAGACCATCGATCCGGTGCTGCGTGAGCTGGTGCGCATGCGCGGGGCACATCATCATCAGTGCCGTCGGTGCCAGTCGGTGCGCAGTGTCGCCGCCATCGAGGCAGGTCTCGACGAAGCAGCGCTCGACGCAGCACGGCCGGGATCGGCGGCGGCGTCCGCCCGACAGCAGGCGGCGCTGGCACTCACCGATGCTGTGCTGGTGGGCAGGGTGGAGATCTCCGAGCAGCTGGTCGAGCAGGTCCGCGCCGAACTCGGTGCTGACGAGGCGGTGGAGCTGGTCTGCTATCTGCTGCGCAACTCGGCCAACAAGATCGCTGTGGCCTTCGGAGCCGACGCCGCCATCGTCGAGGATGGACCCGAGTACCAGATGATCTCCGCCGACGGCGAGACGATCACTGTCGAGTTCTCCCCGCCGGTCTGAACCCGGGCGCCCCGCAGCAGCGGGCTGCCGATGGTCAGTCGAGATCGGCAGTGACCGGCTCGACCCCGGCATCGCTGGGCACGCCGGCGTACCTGTCGCTCATCGCCTCGGCGTAGGTGATCCAGTGACCCTCATCGAAGTCGTACAGCTTGCACTGACGGGTGTTCGCCATGAAGTCACGGAAGCGCAGCGGCTCGTCGTGCACGACCCCCGGGAACGCCTCCTTGATGGCATCGGTGGCGAGCTCGAGGTTGTACATCGGGATGCGCATGTCGACGTGATGGGGGAGATGCACCATGATCCAGTGGAAGAAGAAGTTGAGGCCGAATCGGGCCCGCAGCACCGTGGTGCCCTCCATCTGGCCGCGGAACTTGGTCCATTCCCGGCGCTTCCACCAGCGGATGCTGGGCTGCACATGATGGACGTGCACGAACGATCCCATGATGTACGTGAAGGCCAGGAACGGGACGACGAGCACCTTGATGGGCAGCCACATCACGGCGAGCACCGTGCCGGACTGCATCCAGCCGATCAGTCCGAGCAGCACCGACGAGACGCCGACGAAGGTCCACACGATGATGCGATCGCGACGGATCGCCTTCGCCCAACGGGCCGGCGGGGTGCCGACGATCATCTTCTGCCACCAGACCTCGCGCAGGAAGTACGCACCGGCGCCGAGCCAGGACCATTCGAAGCGATGACGGAGACGCTCGAACCCTGACATCGAGCGGTACTGCTGGGCGGTGTAGGGATGCCAGACGAAATCGAATCCCTCGCGCACCGTGTAGTTGTGGTGGATCCGGTTGTGGCCCAGCACCCAGCCCTCGTAGACATGCCAGGACGGGAGCATGGCGATGGTCCCGATCACCCGGTTGAGTCGCTTGCTCGAGAACAGGGCGCCGTGGGCGGCGTCATGGGCGATGACGAACAGGCCGGCGATCACCAGACCCGAGAGGATCCACAGGGCGATGGTGGCGAACGGGTTGGAGAGGAGGATCAGGCCGGTCATGGTGGCGGCGTAGATCACGAGGTCGCGGGCGAAGTACGCCAGGCCCTTCCATGTGGGGTTCCGGTAGGCCGCTTCGGGGATGATGTCGATGACCGGCAGCAGCGAGCCCTTGCCGACCGCCTTCTCGCGTTCGATGTCGGGACGTTCGGCTTCGCGGGTGTCGGTGTCGGCGAGAGCGGATTCCGGGGGGACCATGCGGCCACTCTACCTACCGGTCGGTAGGGAGGGGAACATCAGCGGGCGTCGGTGACCTCCCCTGATCGCGGTGTCTCAGCTGCCGGTGGCAGCGTCCCCATCAGGGGGAGGGTCGATCGTGACGTCCTGGAGTTCGGGGGCCGAGAACAGCCGGGTGGTGAGATCGAGGGGCTGGAGCGGTTCGAGCTCGGCGGGCACCTGCACCCCCTTCTCGCGGAACCGACGGGCCGACACCAGCACCCGTGACTCGAGCGAGCCGATCGCCTCGTTGTAGTTCTTCGTGGCGGTGGTGAGCCCGGCGCCCACCTTCACGAGCTTCTCGGCGAAGGTGACGAGACGCTGGTGCATCTCGGCGCCGATGGCGGCGATCTCCTCGGCGTTCTGGGCGAGACGGTCCTGCTGCCAGCCATAGGAGATGGCCCGCAGCAGTGCGACCAGTGCGCCCGGTGAGGCGGGGAGCACACCCCGGGAGATGGCGTCGTCGAACCAGGACGGGCGTGCCTCGAACGCCGCGTTGAGGAAGGTGTCGCCGGGGACGAACATCACGACGAAGTCGAGGGCACCGTCCACATACGTGCTGTAGTTGCGGCGCTGCAGCTCGGTGACATGGGCCAGCAGATCGCGGGTGTGCTGCTGCAGCAGGGCGGCGCGTCGTTCCGGGTCGTCGGAGCCGACGGCGTCGAGATAGGCCGACATCGGGACCTTGGCGTCGATGACGATGGAGCGCGACTGCGGGAGCTTCACCACGAGATCGGGACGGAGGCGACCGTCGTCGCCGTCGACGGTGGTCTGGGTGACGAAATCGCAGTGCTCGATCATGCCGGCGAGCTCGACCACCCGCTGCAGCTGCATCTCGCCCCATGAGCCACGCGCCCGGGTGTCCTTCATGGCGGTGGCGAGGGTGTGGGTCTCGGCCTGCAGGGACTTGGTGATCTGATCGAGACCGGTGATGGTGGTGCGCAGCTCGGCGGAGTCCCGCGTTCTCGACTGCTCGATCTCGACGAGCTTCTCGCTCAGCTGGCGCAGGTTGGTGTCGATGGGCTCGACGAGCGACCGGACGGTGCGCTCCCGCTGGACGTCCTCTCGGGCGGTGGCCTCGGTGAGCTCACGCATACGGGTGGCGTTCATGTCGACGAGGCGCTGCTGGCTCTCGGCGAGGATCGAGGCCGAGAGCTCGCGGAAGCGTTCGGCGTCGGCGGCCGATGACGCCGCGCGCGAGCGTTCGGCCCGGGCGGCGCCGAGGAGGAGGCCGGCGAGGAGTCCGAGGACGGCGCCGCCCACGAGGGCGAGGAGGATCACGACGGTGGTGCTCATGGCGCCGACGGTACTGATCGGATGCGACAGCGCTGCGGACGTCCTACGCTCCGGTCCGGCCCGACCACGGGGTGGGCGGTCATCGGGAGGCACGGTCATGTCGAACACCACATTCCTCGAGGGCAACTTCGCACCGGTACCCGATGAGATCGACGCCGTCGAACTCGAGATCACCGGCTCGCTGCCCGAGGTGCTCGAGGGTCGGTTCATCCGCACCGGTCCCAACCCGATCGATCCCGATCCCACCAACCATCACTGGTTCATCGGCGAGGGCATGCTCCACGGGGTGTCCTTGCGCGGCGGCCGGGCGCAGTGGTATCGCAACCGCTGGGTGCTGGGTCCCAGCGCCGCCGCGCATCTCGATCGCCCGCCGGTCCTGCGTTCGCCGGGTGGCGTGTTCCCCGGTGATGGCAACACCAATGTCGTGCATCACGCGGGCATGGTGCTCGCCCTCGAGGAACTGAGCTGTCCGTATGTGATCGGCCGTGATCTCGAGACCCTCGGTCAGACCGACTTCGGTGGGCCGCTCCCGTTCGGTATCAATGCGCATCCGAAGTTCGACGCCGTCACCGGTGAGATGCATGTCATGGGCTATTCCTTCGCCGAGCCGTACCTCCGGTACCAGGTCATCTCCGCCGATGGTCTCGTGGTGCACGGTGTCGATGTCGACGTTGCCGGGCCGGTGATGGTGCACGACATGGGGCTCACCGAACGATTCGCCATCGCCCTCGATCTGCCGGTGCTGTTCGACCTCGAGCTGGCGATGTCCGGTCGACGACTCCCGTACCGATGGTTCGACGACTACACCCCGCGCGTCGGCTTCATCCCCCGTGGCGGCATCCACGCCGGTGCACCGTCACCGACCATCTGGATCGAGATCGATCCCTGTTACGTGTTCCATCCGCTCAACGCCTACGACGATGGGTCGCGCGTCGTCATGGATGTCGTGCGACACCCCACGATGTTCCGCGAGGAGCTCGAGGGCCCGAACGACGGCGATCCATGGCTCGAGCGCTGGGTGTTCGATCTCGACCGCCGCTCGTTCTCGTCCACGGTCATCGACGACGCGGCCCAGGAGTTCCCCCGGTTCGATGAACGTCTCACCGGTCGTCGGCATCGTTATGGCTGGTCGGCCGGCGCCACGGTGACCTCGCTCGGTTCCACCGATCTCGAGGTCGGCGGCTCGGTGTTCAAGCATGATCTCGTGGCGGGCACCACCGAACGTCGTGAACTGGGCAGGGGTCGTCTCGGAGGCGAGTTCGTGTTCGTGCCGGCCGGTCCCGATGCCGGGGAGGGCGAGGGATGGCTGATGAGTCTCGTGAACGACCTCCCCAGCGGCACCGGTGAGCTCGTCGTCCTCGACGCCCAGGATCTCAGCGATGTCGCCCGGGTGCACCTCCCCCGCCGCATCCCCGTCGGGTTCCACGGCAACTGGATCCCGGATTCGGCGCTCATCGACTGACGAGGGCATGACACAATCGGGCTCCCGCGCGTCGGTCGGACGCGCATGATCGCAGGGAGTGCGCAATGGCTGGATTGTGTGAAGGACGGGTGTGCATCGTCACCGGTGCCGGGCGTGGCATAGGGCGTGAGCATTCGCTGATGCTGGCTGCCGAGGGCGCCAGGGTCATCGTGAACGATCTCGGTGGTTCTCGTGACGGCACCGGCACTGATCGCGGTCCGGCCCAGGAAGTTGTCGATGAGATCATCGCCGCCGGTGGCGAAGCCGCCGTCAACACCGACGACATCAGCGATTGGGCCGGCGCCGAGCGACTCATCCAGCAGGCCATCGACACCTACGGTCGCCTCGACGTGCTCATCAACAACGCCGGCATCCTGCGTGACCGCATGCTCACCAACATGAGCGAGGCGGAATGGGACGCCGTCATCAAGGTGCATCTCAAGGGCACAGCCGGCCCCTCGCACTTCGCCGCCGCGTACTGGCGCGATCTCTCGAAGGCCGGCGAGACCATCGATGCCCGCATCATCAACACCACGTCACCGTCGGGCATCTACGGCAACATCGGACAGACCAACTACGGCGCCGCCAAGGGTGGCATCGCGTCGTTCACGATCATCGCCGCCGATGAACTGGCCCGCTACGGCGTCACGGTCAACGCCATCGCCCCGGCCGCGCTCACCCGCCTCACCGCTGATCTCGGCATCGGCGACGCACCCGATGAGGTCAAGGAGGCCATGTCGGTGAAGTGGATCGCACCGATCGTGGTGTGGCTGGCCAGCGAGGAATCGCGCGGCGTCACCGGTCGGGTGTTCGATGTGCGCGGCGATCTGCTCGCCGTGTCGGAGGGCTGGCATCAGGGGCCGAAGGTCACCAACGTGCTCGATCCCTCCGCCGTCGGCCCGTTGGTCGAGGAGCTCATGAACGGTGCCCGCCCCAACGCCGACATGCTCGGCAACGACCGGGTCTGAGGAGGACGTCATGCCCATCAACCACGACGTCGTCGGCGCCACCGGAGCGCCGGTCACCCACAGCTGGACCTCCCGGGATTCGCTGCTCTACGCGCTCGGGGTCGGCGCCGGGCTCGATGAGCTCGCCTTCACCACCGAGAACAGCCACGACATCGCCCAGCGCACACTGCCCACCATGGCCGCCGTGATCGGTGGGGGCATCGCAGGCGCGGTGGCCGCCATCGGTGAGTTCAATTTCGCCATGCTCGTGCACGGTGAGCAGTCCTTCGTGCAGCATCGTGAGATCCCCGTCGAGGGTTCACTCACCGCCACCGGCCGCATCACCGGCATCTTCGACAAGGGTTCCGGCGCCGTGGTGGCCTTCGAGGGCGACTGCGTCGACGATGCCACCGGCGAGACCCTCCTCACCGTCGGCAGTGCCATCTTCATCCGCGGCGAGGGCGGCTGGGGCGGCGACCGCGGCCCATCCGGCGATCGCAACGCCGCCCCCGATCGCTCGCCCGACCACTCGGTCACCTACAGCACCCGCCCCGATCAGGCGCTGATCTACCGACTCTCCGGTGATCGCAATCCGCTGCATTCCGATCCCTGGTTCGCAGCACTGGCCGGGTTCGACCGCCCGATCCTGCACGGTCTGTGCACCTACGGATTCACCGGTCGTGCCCTGCTGCACACCCTGTGCGACTCCGACCCGGCCCGCTTCCGTTCCATGGAGGGCCGCTTCGCGTCGCCGGTGTACCCGGGCGAGGACCTCACCGTCGAGATGTGGCGCCTCGGTGCTGGTGCGTGCGTGTTCCAGACCCGCGGCCAGGACGGACGCGTCGTGTTCGCCGGCGGTCGCCACACCTTCGACGAGTAACGCGTCGATCAGAACAATCGCAGCTCGTCGGATTCGATGCCGCGCAGCTCGTCGTAGTCGACCTCGACACACGCGATGCCGCGAGCCTCGGCCATCACCTTCGCCTGAGGCTTGATCGACTGGGCCACGAAGATGCCGCGCACCGGCCGCAGCAGCGGGTCGAGATCGAGACGTTCGAGATAGCGCGCCAGCTGCTCCACCCCGTCGATGTCGCCGCGGCGCTTCACCTCGACGGCCACGGCCACGCCCTCGGCGTCGCGGCACAGCAGATCGACGGGGCCGATGTCGGTGGGCCATTCACGGCGCACGAGCGTGAGACCCTCGCTGATGCTGTGTGGATGCTCTGCCAGCAGCTTCTGCAGATGGGCCTCGACGCCGTCCTTCTGCAGCCCCGGGTCGATGCCGAGCTCATGGGCCGAGTCGTGGAACAGCTCCTCGATGGTGATCGTGAGGGTCTCACCCTTGGGGTTGGTCACGATCCAGCAGGACGCCTCCTCCACCACATGGTTCGGGGCGTTCATCCAGTTGAGCGGTTTGTACGCACCGCCATCGGAGTGGATCGCCACACAGCCGTCGGCCTTCACCATGATGAGGCGGGTGGCACTGGGCAGATGGGCCGAGAGCCGACCGGCGTAGTCGACGGAACAACGGGCGATGACGAGGCGCATGGAGGGCTCACTGTAGGGGCGCCGCCGTCGGCCCGGAGTCCTACTTCACGCCGCGGCGTTCGAAGCGCGACTTGATGAGCTCCCGGCGTTCCTGCAGTTCGCGATAGGTGAGGCGGTTCGTCGAGACATCCACACCCACGGCCTCCTTGAGGCCGGTGAGATCGACCTGGAAGGTGGTGGGATTCACACCGACATCGGCGAAGAGCTTCTCGCCGTGGGTCTGGGCGAAGTACATCGAGATCGAGGTGATCTCGGCGAAGAGGTCGAGATCGGGGGCGAGCCGGGCGATGGCGCCGTCGAGGAACACGAGGTTCTTCACGTACAACATGAGCTCCTTGGGCAGGCGGGCGCCGTAACCCATGAGCAGCTTCACCACCCGCTGGATCTCCTTGATCATCTCGTCGGGCGTGAGCTGGGTGGGATCGAGCGGCGGACCGTCGAGGCCGAGATCGGCGATGACCACCTCGAGATCGGTGTCGAGCGGCAGAGCGCCGAGATCACGCAGTGCGGCGAGCTGGATGCGGACATCGTTGGTGGTGGCCCCGAGCATGAGGCGCAGGAACGCACGTCGCTTGGCCTCGGAGAGTCGGGCGGTGATGCCGAAATCGAGCAGCGCCACACGACCATCGGGGAGCACGAACAGGTTGCCGCCGTGGAGATCGCCGTGGAAGATGCCTTCGATCATGGCGCCCTCCATGAACCCGATCATCCCGGTGCGGATCACGGCATGCGTGTCGACGCCGGCGTCGAGCATGGAGTCGACATCGTCGAAGTTGAACCCGTCGAGCCGTTCCATGACGAGCACCCGACGGGTGACGAGTGTGGGATGCGGGCGGGCGATCACGTAGCCGCGCTGGCCGAGGTTCACGAAGCTGCGGGCCACGTCGAGCATGTTCTGACCCTCGAGGCGGAAGTCGAGCTCCTCGCTGATGGTCTCGGCGAACAGTTCGACCAGCGCCGGCGGATTGGCGAGGGCGGCGAACGGCAGGCGGCCCACCAGGAACGGTGCCAGCCAGGCCATGACCCCGAGGTCCTTGCGCACGAGATCGGCGACGGTGGTGCGCTGCACCTTCACCACGACGCGCTCGCCGGTGTGCAGGGTGGCGGCATGCACCTGGGCGATGGACGCGGCGGCCAGTGGCTTCTGGTCGAACTCGGAGAACAGGTCCTCGATGGTGCGACCGAACTCGCTCTCGATGGTGGCCCGCACTGCGCTGAACGGTTCGGCGGGCACCTGATCACGACACTTCTTGAACTCGGTGACGAGCTCCTCGGGGAACAGGCCCTCGCCGGAGGAGATGATCTGGGCCAGCTTGATGTAGGTGGGACCGAGGTGTTCAGCGGCGATGCGCAGTCGACGTGAGAGATCAGCCCGGCTGTTGTCCCTGCCGCGAGCCCGCAGATACCAGAGGCCGACGGCGGTGCCGAAATGGCGCAGGACGCTGAACACCCGGGTGCCACGGGGGAGGCGCCGGGGCGCGATCAGTTCCGGCAGGTTGTGCTGGGTGAGCCAGCGGATGTCGTCGACATGGGCACGCCACGGCATCCCGTCGGGGACGACGAGCCATTCGGGGTTGTCGGAGAAGGAGCCGAGTTCGAGATCGGCGGGAGCAGCGGGGGAAGCTTCCATCGCCCCGGAGTGTACGAGTGGGTCTGCGCGGTTCCTCAGTCGTGGAGGCCGCACTCGGTGCGGTTCTGACCGGCCCAGCGACCCGAGCGGGCGTCGTCGTCGTTGCGGGGCGGGATGGTGCAGGGCCAGCAGCCGATCGAGGTGTAACCCCGGCCAGTCATCGGATGCACCGGCAGGCAGTGCTCGATCGTGTATGCGTCGACATCGGCATCGGTCCAGTTCGCCATCGGGTTCACCTTGACGATGCCGCGCATGAGGTCGTTGGCGAGGATCGGGGCGGTGGCCCGGCTGAGGCTGTCGTCGCGGCGCAGGCCGGTGACCCACGCCGCGTTGCCCACCAAAGCACGGTTGAGCGGTTCGACCTTGCGGCGGGCGCAGCAGCCCGGGGTGTCCTCGAGCCACTGGTTGTCGGGGGCGACATCGGCGGCCGGTTCGATCACCCGCACGCGACCGTCGAAGAGATCGGCGGCATGGTCGGCGAACCAGAGGGTCTCGGCGAACAGGTAGGTGGTGTCGATGAGCACCACCTCGATGCCGGGCACGGCCGACCAGGCGAGATGGGCGAGCACGGCGTCGGCGAAGCTCGAGGTGACCACGAGCCGATCGCCGAAACGGTCGGCGGCCCAGGCGATGATCTCACCGGGCGTGGCCGATTCGAACTCGATGTTGCGACGGTTGAGTTCGTCGCGGGGCAGGAGATGGCCGCCGTCGGGCGTGGTGAGGTGCAGTTCGGTGGCGCTCATGTGGCGCACTCCGATTCGGCGACCTCGGCCACGTACGGACCGGTCTCGTCGAAGTCGACGTAGTACTCCGGTGCGTCATCCGGGGTTGGCACGGTGTCGAAGTGACGAAGGGTGTCGGCGATGGCACCGGCACCGCCCGACCGCTGCAGCCATTCCGAGAAGGTCTCGCCGGCCTTGCGGCCCCCGGCGAACTGCGACACCACGGTGGCCACCGCCTCGGGAGCGGCCTTGGCCGGCAGGCGCAGGGCCTTCTGCCCGAACACGATGGACTCGTCACCGACGTAGCCGCCGAGCAGCAGCTGGTAGCCCGGCAGCGAGCGGCCGTTGGCCCGACGCTCGGCCCCGAACAGACCGATGTCGGCGGCATGGTGCTGACCGCAGCTGTTGGTGCAGCCGGAGATGTTGACCCGGATGCCGCCGACCTCGGCGAGACCCTCCTCCTCGAGGCGGTCGCCGATGGCCTTGGCCAGACCGCGGGACTGGGTGACGGCGATGTTGCAGGTGTCGGCGCCGGGGCAGGCCACGACGTCGCGGGCCAGCTCGGCGCCGGGACGGGCCATGTCGATCTCGCCGAGACGGGCGTACAGCACCGGCAGCTGCGCATCGGTGAGATTGCGGAACACCACGTTCTGTCGGTTGGAGAGCCGGACATCGGCGCCGAGCTCGCGCTGGATGGACGCGAGCGCACGGAACTGCGAGGCGGTGATGTCGCCGAGTGCGGCGTAGGCCACCGCGGAGACGGTGCCGTTGGCGGTGCCGCGGATGACGCTGGCCTCGACCCAGCGCTCATAGGGATCCGAGGAGCGGATGGTGACGGCGACGCCCTGACCGACCTCGGTGACCTCACCGGAACCGATGCGTCCGGCGGCGGCATCGCCGGCGGCCACGACCTCGGGCGGGATGCCGCCGGGCCATGAGGAGGAGGCGGGCAGCGTGTGACGCACCTTGAGGACCCGACGACGGACCTCCTCGATGCCGAGCTGGTCGACGACCCACTTCATGCGGGCCCGCAGCTTGTTGTCGCGGTTGCCGGTCTGCTCGAACACGCGAAGGGCGGCCTCGATGGTGGGGAGGAGATCCTCACGGGAGGTGAAGTCCTCGAGGGCCATGGCCGGATGCGGTGTGGCCCCGAGCCCCCCGGCGATGTACACCCGGAATCCGGCTTCGACGGTGCCGTCCTCGAGGGTGCGGGTCACGCCGACGGCACCGATGTCGTTGAACATGGCCTGACCGCAGTCTGAGGAGCAGCCCGAGAAGTTGACCTTGAACTTGCGGGGCAGCCGCTGGCCGAGCGGGTTGCGCACGAAGTGACGGAAGGTGGCCTCGGCCCAGGGCGTGACATCGAGCTTCTCGTGCGGGCAGGCGCCGGCGAGATGGCAGGCCATGACGTTGCGCACGGTGTCGCCGCAGGCCTCACGGGTGGTGAGTCCGACCTCGGCGATGCGCCGGAGGAGGTCGGGCACCTTGGTGAGTTCGACGTAGTGGAACTGGATGTTCTGGCGGGTGGTGATATGGCCCCAGCCCCGGGAGAACTCATCGGCCAGCACGCCCATGAGGTCGAGCTGCTCGGGGGTGATGGTGCCGGCGGGCAGCTTGATGCGCACCATCTGGTTGGTGCCGCCCTGGCGCTGTCCGTAGATGCCGTTGTTGAGTCGCATCACCCGGAAGACGTCCTCGGGGATCTCCTCGGCGAGGTACTGGGCGATGGCGATCTCGAACCGTTCGATGTCGGCCTGCTGTTCGGCGTCGAGGTCGCGGTCCTGGGGGGCGGGGACGATCGTCGTCATGACGTTCTCCGGTCGGTTGTCGGGACGAAGGGATGGAGGTGGGTGTGCGCGGTGTCAGCGGCCATGGTCCTCGCCGATCTCGCGGAGTGCATCGTGGAGGGCGCCACGGAGGCGACGGGCGTGGTCGGGGGCGAGGTGCACGACGATGCCCGCACCAGGACGGCCGAGTTCCTCGACGGTGAGCACGAGGCGCGGTTCGGCGTCGTCGTAGTCGTCGCAGATGGCGACGGCCCAGGACACGGGGGTGGCGTCGTCGGCGCCCTCGGGGAGGTCGGCCTCGGTGAGCGGCTGGTCGTCGATGGAACGGCGCATGTCAGAGTCCTCCGCCGGTGAGTTCGCGCTCGGTGCGGGCGCCGAGTTCGAAGGCGGCCACTGCGCCGATCACGATGGTGCAGGGCGATTCGAGCAGGGTGACGCCGAGTTCGCCGAGCGTGGTGCGCACGGTGTGCTGGTCAGGGCGGGTGCCCCAGCGAACCGCAGCCACCGGGGTGGCCGGGTCGAGGCCGCCGGCGATGAGACGCTCGGCGATGGCGGCGCGCTCGGAGACCCCCATGAGGATGACGATGGTGGAACCGACCTGGGCGAGCGCCTCCCAGTTGATGGAACGCGAGCCGCCCTTCTCGCGATGGCCGGTGACAACGGTGAACGATGCCGACACCCCGCGATGGGTGACCGGGATACCGGCGGCGGCGGGGACGCTGACCGCCGAGGTGATGCCGGGCACCACGGTGAAGTCCAGGCCGGCGGCAATGAGCGCCTCGGCCTCCTCGCCGCCGCGTCCGAACACGAAGGGGTCGCCACCCTTGAGGCGCACGACCTCGAGACCCTGGCTGCCGAGATGCACCAGCAGCGTGTTGATGGTCTCCTGCGGGGTGGGGCGCCCGGGGCGCTTGCCGACGTCGATGAGTTCGGCGTCGGACCGACCGAGTCGCAGGATCGAGGCGTCGGCGAGATGGTCGTGGACGATGACATCGGCGGTGGCGATGAGGCGTGCCGCCCGCACGGTGAGCAGTTCGGGATCGCCCGGGCCGGCGCCGACGAGATGCACGGTCATGCCACGACCGCCTCGGTGCGGATGGCGAAACCGACGATGCCGTGTCGGGCGGCGATGGCCTCGATGATCGGCCGCCAGTCGGTGTCCTCGGTGCTGGCGCCGGTGGCGTGGATCCGGGCCCGTTCGGCTGCCAGTTCGGCGGCGATGGCCTCGAACTCGGGGGTGATGATCGTGCCGAGCTGCTGGCGCAGCCAGGTGGACAGCGCCGGGCTGATGCCCCCGGTGGAGGCGGTGACCATGACATCGCCGCGGCGCACCACGGCGGGCAGGGTGAACGAGCAGCGGGCCGGATCGTCGGCGGAGTTCACCCAGATGCCGAGGCGCTCGGCCTCATCGAAGATCTGCTGATCGACCTCGGGATCGGCGGTCGCGGTGATGATGAGACGGAACCCCACGAGATCGCCGGGCGCGTAGCGCCGCTGGTCGATGGTGACCGGCAGGGAGCGGAGCTCCTCGGTGATCTCCGGTGCGATGACGGTGAGATCGGCGCCGCACGCGAGCAGCTGACGGGCCTTGCGAGTGGCGATCGGACCACCGCCGATGAGCAGGCAGGGCCGGCCGTCGAGGTTCAGATTGATCGGGAACTGCATGGGCGGCCTTCGCGTCGCGGGCGGGGCCGCTCAGCATAAAGCACAAAAGCCGATCAGAAAAGTCAACAATTGCCGATCGGTGGTCCGTGGCCCGCTGGATCGGTGTCGGACCACCCGCCCGACGAGCTGCCTGTCAGTCGACCTCGTTGACGATCCGGAGCACCTCGGCGGCGAGTTCGGGCCGGCAGATGACGAGGTCGGGGAGATAGGGATCGGCGTTGTTGTAGCCCAGTGGAGAGCCGTCGAGACGCGACACATGCAGTCCGGCGGCGATGGCCACGGCGGCGGGTGCGCAGTTGTCCCATTCGTACTGGCCGCCGCCGTGCACGTAGACGTCGACCTCGCCACGGACCACGGCCATGGCCTTGGCGCCGGCCGAGCCCATGGGCACGAGTTCACCGCCGAGCTGTTCGGCGACGGCCACGGCGATGGCGGGCGGTCGGGTGCGGCTCACGACGACCTGCACCGGTCGATCGGCCGGACGATCGGGCACCGTCGGGGGTGTGGCGGTGGACAGCACCAGATCGAGACCGGGAAGGGCCACGGCACCGATCGCCGGTTCGCCATCGATCGAGAGCGCCACATGCACGGCCCAGTCGTCACGGATCTCGCTGAACTCGCGGGTGCCGTCGAGCGGGTCGACGATCCAGGCGCGGGAGAAGCTGAGGCGGGCCTGATCGTCCTTGCCCTCCTCGGACAGCACGGCGTCGTCGGGTCGCAGGGCGGCGAGCTGTTCCATGAGCCAGTCATGGGAGCGGAGATCGCCGGTGTCCTTGATGGTTCGCTCATCGGCACCGGCGGCCACCAGTTCGGCCCGCACCTCGAGCAGCAGCGCACCGGCTGCCCGGGCGAGTTCATGGGCCACCGCGTGGTCGTCGGACTGCGCACTGATCGAGTGTGAACCGCTCGACTGTGAACTTCCGGTGAAACCGGGGGAGCCGTCGTCTACTGGTGCAGAAACCTGACTAGAGTGGTCGTGATTCAGGAACATTCTTACGACTCTACGGCTTCCCCAAGGTGCCCATGGACTACGAACTCTCTCATCTGGCGACTCTCGAGGCGGAGTCGATCCACATCTTCCGCGAAGTGGCTGCCGAATTCGAGCGGCCCGTGCTGCTCTATTCGGGCGGCAAGGACTCCGTGGTGATGCTGCATCTGGCACTCAAGGCGTTCGCCCCGTGCTCGCTGCCCTTCCCGGTCATGCACGTCGACACCGGTCACAACTTCCCCGAGGTCATCGAGTACCGCGACGCGGCGGTGCAGCGGGCCGGCGCCCGGCTCGTGATCGCCTCCGTCGAGGAATCCATCCGCAAGGGTCGCGTGGTCGAGGAGACCGGCCCCAGGGCCAGTCGCAACCGACTGCAGACCACCACGCTGCTCGACGCCATCGAGGAGCATCGCTTCGATGCCGCCTTCGGTGGTGGTCGCCGCGATGAGGAGAAGGCCCGGGCCAAGGAGCGGGTGTTCTCCTTCCGCGACGAGTTCGGCCAGTGGGATCCCAAGAACCAGCGTCCCGAGCTGTGGAGCCTCTACAACGGTCGTCATAAGCAGGGCGAGCACATTCGTGCCTTCCCGCTTTCGAACTGGACCGAGCTTGATATCTGGCAGTACATCGCTGCCGAGAACATCGAACTCCCGACGATCTACTACGCCCATCGTCGTGAGGTGTTCCAACGCGATGGCATGTGGCTGGCAGTCGGCCCCTACGTCACTGTCATGGAGGGCGAGGTGCCCGTCGAGATGACCGTGCGTTATCGAACCGTGGGCGATGCCTCCTGCACCGGTGCTGTCGAGTCCACTGCGGCCACGGTGGAAGAGGTCATCGAAGAGGTCGCTGCAACCCGCATTACCGAGCGCGGTGCCACACGTGCCGACGATCGAGCCACTGAAGCCGCAATGGAAGACCGAAAGAAGGAGGGCTACTTCTAATGGCAGAACTTCTTCGTTTCGCCACTGCTGGATCCGTCGACGACGGGAAGTCAACCCTCATCGGGCGTCTTCTCTATGACTCGAAGGCCATTTTCGAGGATCAGCTCGAAGCCGTCGAGGCCACCAGTGCATCTCGCGGCGATGAGTACACGAACCTCGCACTTCTCACCGACGGCCTTCGTGCCGAGCGCGAGCAGGGCATCACCATCGACGTTGCCTATCGCTACTTCGCCACACCAAAGCGCAAGTTCATCATCGCTGACACCCCCGGACACATCCAGTACACCCGCAACATGGTCACGGGCTGTTCCACCGCTGACCTCGCGCTCGTGCTGGTCGACGCCCGCCATGGTCTGGTGGAGCAGTCGCGCCGCCATGCGTTCCTCGCCTCACTGCTGCGCGTCCCGCATCTGGTGCTGTGCGTCAACAAGATGGATCTCGTCGACTACGACCAGAAGGTCTTCGACGACATCTGCGACGAGTTCCGCTCCTTCGCCAGCAAGCTCGACGTCACCGACCTCACGTTCGTTCCGATCTCGGCGCTCAACGGCGACAACGTCGTGCATCGCAGCGAGAACATGCCCTGGTATGAGGGAACCTCGCTGTTGCACCATCTCGAGAACGTGTTCATCGCGTCGGATCGAAACCTGATCGATGCTCGCTTCCCGGTGCAGTACGTCCTTCGCCCCATGCAGAACGCTCATCACGACTACCGCGGGTACGCCGGTACCGTCGCCGGTGGCGTGCTCAAGCCGGG
>CANFHM010000043.1 GCA_947446975.1 Microthrixaceae bacterium | reverse complement strand
GAGAGCGGCAACGGCTGCTCCATCTCGGTGACCTTGGTGATCGTGACATCTCCGATGGTCCAGCGCATGGTCCCCCCTTGTTCGTGGTGGCGAATGAGTACCACGAACTCGTGGTCGTCGCGTGCCGGACGGAGCGGGGCTGCCGACGCGATCGTTCGCCCGGTCGGTCGGGTTCGGCAAGACTGACGCCCTCAGAACACCATCCGGGGGGAGTGCCGATGCCAGGCCAGGTGACCGTCGAGTACGACGGTGCGATCGCGATCATCACCAATGACAACCAGGAGAAGCGCAACGCGTTCTCCGATGACATGGATGCCCAGCTCTTCGACATCCTCGGCCAGCTGCGTTGCCGCCGGGGGCTGCGCTGCGTGATCTGGCGCGGCGAGGGGCACTCATGGTCGAGTGGCCGCGATGTCGCCGCGATCGGCGGGCAGCAGGTGGAGCTCACCCACCACGAGCTCATGAGCAGGGGTCATCGCGGCATCCTGCAGATCTTCGACCTCGACGCACCGATCATCGTCCCCATCCAGGGCTGGGCCATCGGTGGGTCGTTCCAGCGGGCGCTCCTCTGCGATATCCGCATCGCAGCGGAGGACGCGAAGTTCATGCTCCCCGAGACCGGCCACGGCGTCATCCCCGACACCGGCGGCGTCGGTCGTCTCTACGAGATGTGCGGCCA
Source organism: Microthrixaceae bacterium (assembly GCA_947446975.1). Taxonomy (GTDB): domain Bacteria; phylum Actinomycetota; class Acidimicrobiia; order Acidimicrobiales; family Acidimicrobilacustridaceae; genus Acidimicrobilacustris. Next base: position 19,763 of record CANFHM010000043.1, on the reverse strand, counting down.
CGGGGTGGTGAGCGACATGGTGCTCACCGGTCGATCCCTCGACGCCACCGAGGCGCTGGCCCTCGGCATCGTCAGCCGCGTTGTTCCGCGAGAGGAGCTGGATGCCACCGCACTGCAGATGGCCGAGCGGATCGCGGCGGCTCCGGAGGTCACCATCAAGATGGCCCGCCGGGTGATCAAGCATCTGTCCGAACCCGACGTCCGCACCTCGATGGCCGACGAGCTCGTCTATCAGACCTTCATCAACAAGTCCGATGACTTCGCCGAGTTCCGGGCCGCACGGGCCGAGAACCGCGAACCCACCTACCGAGGGAGCTGACATGTCGACCTCCGAACCGATCGGCCTGAGCGACGCACCGGCGCTGGGCGCCATGGCTCTGCCCGCCGGCACCTATGACGGCAAGGTGGTGTTCGTCACCGGCGGCGGCACCGGGCTCGGTCGCGCCATCGCCACGGAGTTCGCCCGGCTCGGCGCCCGGATCGTCGTGGCCAGCCGCAAACCCGAGCATCTCGAGGCCGCACGTGAGGGCCTCTCCCCCCTCGGCGAGGTGCTCACCGTGGCCTGCGACATCCGCGAGCCAGAGCAGATCGCCGCCGCATTCGACGCCGCCGAGGCCACCTTCGGTCTGCCCGATGTGCTGGTCAACAACGCCGCTGCGAACTTCCCCGTCCCGGCCGAGGACATGTCGCCCAATGCATGGCGCACGGTCGTCGACATCACCCTCAACGGCACCTACTTCTGCGCCCGGGAGTTCGCCAGGCGTCACCTCGCTGCCGGGACCCCCGGTTCGATCATCAACGTCGGCGCCTCCTACGCCTGGACCGGCGGACCGGGATTCGCCCACAGCGCAGCGGCCAAGGCCGGCGTGAAGAACATGGTCGAGACCCTCGCCGTCGAATGGGGTCCGTACGGGATCCAGGTCAACGGGCTGGTCCCGGGCCTGTTCCCGCATGAGGACATGACCGCCGACATCCAGGGGAACCTCGCCCGCACGAACGACAAGGATGTCTGCCAGCCCGCCCTGCGGGTGGGGCGTCCCCGGGAACTCGGATGGGCCGCCACGTTCCTGGCCTCGCCCTATGCCCGCTTCATCAGCGGCCACACGCTCGTGGTCGACGGCGCCAACTGGCAGCGGCGTTCCCTCACCAATCCACCCGTCGTCACCGTGCGCGACCAGATGGGCAAGGGGCCGTTCGAGCCATGAAGTTCTCCCTCTCACTGCCGCTGCTCAAGGAGGAGGGCGCTGCGGATCCGTATCGGCAGACCTTCGAGCTCGCGTGCATCGCCGAGGAGGCGGGGTTCGACACCGCCACCATCGGTCATCACCATTTCATGCCCGGCAACATGAGCGATCCGCTCACCTTCCTCGCCGCCGTCGCCGCCCGCACCAGCACCATCCGGGTGGGCACCGGCATCTTCCAGCTCCCCATCCACAATCCCGTGCGGGTGGCCGAACAGGTCGCCACCATCGATCAGCTCTCCGGCGGGCGCATCTCGCTCGGGGTCGGCATGGGCTGGTGGCCGCTCGAGTACCAGGTGCACGGGTCGAAATTCTCCCAGCGCGGCGCCCGCATGGAGGAGGCGCTCACCATCCTGCGTCTGGTGTGGGAGAACGAGACCACATCGTTCGAGGGCCGGTTCTGGTCCTTCCCCGAGCTCACCGTGCATCCCCGCCCGGTGCAGCAGCCCCATCCGCCGCTGTGGGTGGCCGGGGTCGCTCCGGCGGCGGTGGACCGCGCCGCCCGACTCGGCGACGAATGGATCTGGGGTCCGGTGCAGTCCCTCGCCGCCGGTCTGCGCTGCCTCGAGATCTACGACCCGGCCTGTGCGGCGATCGGTCGTCCGGCGGACTGGATCCTGCGCCGCTACGCATGGATCGGCGAGGACGACGAGCAGGTGCGCACCGAGGTGCTGCCCACCTACGTGGACGGCCTCATGAAGCACTGGCGCGAATCGGCCGAGGAGGCCGAGGAGCTCGAACTGTTCGCCCGGCTCGATGCCGGTGAGACCATCAGCGCCGAGGACATCGCCGCTGATCGGCTGCTGTGGGGTGCTCCCGATCGGGTGATCCGCCAGCTCCGCGAGTACGAGCGACTCACCGGCTGCACCCATGTGCACGCCGCGTTCGGCGCCGGGCTGCCAGCCGACAGCGGTCAGGCCTCGCTCGGCGGCTTCGACGACATCGCCGCCATGATCCGCCTGTTCGGACGAGAGGTCATCCCCGCCTTCGCCTGAGCCGGCAGCCCTGCCTGCCGGACATCGACGGTCCCCCGGTGGCGCGTCGCATCGGCGTGGATCCTCTCGCTACTGTTCGGCATCGCTCGAACCACCCCACCGATCCCGGAGGACCGATGAAGCGCTCGTTGTTCACACTCATGGCCGCCCTGCTGCTCATCGTCGCCGCCGCCGGCTGCGGAGGGACGAGCAGTGGTGGCTCGAAGGACTCTGCCAACGGCTCCGACGCCGAGGCCGCAGCCGCTGACACCAGCGGCATCAAGATCCTCGTCACGAACGATGACGGCTACGACGCCGAGGGCATCGACGCACTCGTGGAGGGCCTGCGCGGGCTCGAAGGGGTGAAGGTCACCGTGGTCGCACCGGCCACCAACCAGAGCGGCAAGGGCAGTGCCGTCACCGAGGGTGCGTTGAAGGCCTCCGATGTGAAGACGAAGAGTGGCTACCGGGCGAAGGCCGTCGAGGGCACCCCTGCCGACACCATCGTGTGGGCCATCGACCAGAAGGGCATCGCGTTCACCCCGGATCTCGTCATCTCCGGGATCAACGCCGGGGCCAACATGGGTCCCGCCATCGACCTGTCGGGCACGGTGGGCGCCGCCCGCGCCGCCGTGCAGCGCGGGATCCCGGCGCTGGCCGCCAGTCAGGGTCCGCTCGTCGCACCGTTCGACTTCCCGGCCGGGGTCACCCAGGTACTCACCTGGTTCGAGTCGAACCGGGCCGCGATCGAGGCGGGGACCCTCCAGCATCTGACGGTGTCGAACCTGAACATCCCGTCCTGCCCCACCGGCTCGGTGCGGGGACTCCGACTCGTCGTGCCGGCGCTGGACGCCGATGGCTACGACCTCGCCCCGAACTGCGAGTCCACCGAGATGGATCCGGGCAGCGACATCGCCGCCCAGGCCTTCGGGTTCGCCAACCTCTCCCAGGTACCCGCCCGACCCGCAGCCTGATCGACCGACGACCGGATCAGGATCTGGACGGCAGCGGGCGATCGACGTCCTCGGCCTTGTTGGAGATCACGCCGCAGACCAGCACCCGGTTCAGGCACAGCCGCACCTGACTGGCCAGTTCCGTCTGGTCCCAGGCGTTCATGAAGTCGGCATGTCCGCCGAGCATCGACCCGGGGGCCAGCTGGAGCTCGTGATCGGACCCGTGGATCGGGTACCGGACCGTGAGCTGCAGCTGCGGCACGGGAACCGGATGCGCCGATGGGCAGTGCCCGTCGACGGAGGCCGCCATATGGGAATGATGATCGGCGCTGTCGAGGCTGTGGCCGTCCCAGCAGTCGGGGAACACCACCTTGAGCCGCAGCGGCGCATCGGCCGGGCACACCGGCGCCGTGACCTGGGGGTCGCCGCCGGACCCGCAGGCCCAGCCCACGAAGTTCGTCGACTGCGGCTCGGTGGCCATGGCGTCGCCCGAGATCATCACCAGTCCATGCGGATACGGCCGCACCGAGGTGGGGTCGATACGGGGACCGGGTCGGTAGTAGACGTCGGCACCCTGGGGCACCACCGGGACGCCGTGGTCGAACAGGGTGGGGGCCCAGTAGGCCGCCGTGTCGAGCGCCTGCTGGCAGGAGGTCTCGGCGCCGAGCATGGAATCCGGGGTGCTGGAGGCGTCGGTGGTGCGGTTCCCGAAGAAGTCATGGCGATGCGAGGCGCCCGGATCACCGGGGAACACGATCGGATCATCGGTGGCGGAATGGCTGTACGCGCAACGCACCACGAACTGCGGCACGGTGCCCTGCACGATGCGTTGGAAGCCGGTGACCGGCGCCCCGGACCGCAGCGACGGGGCGACCGCCGCCACGGCCACCGACACCAGCACGACGGCCAGGACCAGGACGACCTGGGCCGTCATCCCGAGGTGACGGGTCGGCGGCGCGGTGACGCCCGGGTTCACGGCTTGGCGGGCAGCGGGATGGAATCGATGTCGAGCTTCTCGGGGAAGTTGGCCGCCGGCTGACCCGGCGTCGAGGCGGCATCGGGCATGTTGGGCTGCGCCGGCGGCACGGGCTGCACCTTGTAGTCACCCGATGCCGGTCGCTCCGAGGCGATGAGCGCCACGAGATCGAGCGTGCCGGTCCAGGCCCCTGACGGGTTCGAGCAGGCCATGGTGGTCTCGATCGAGGCCGGAGCGGAGGTGGTGAACGCGTTGCCCGAGAAGCAGTTGCCCAGCGGATCATCCGATCCGGTGAGAGTGCCGAACGCGAGATCGGCGATGCCGGAGGCGCTCACCGTGTTGCCCTGGACCTTGTTGCCGATGGCGTCCCACAGCAGGGTGCCGGGCAGGGTGTCCTTGGCGGCGAGCGGAAGATTGCGGGCCTCGCTGCAGGGGATCTTCAGCGCATCGCCCGTGGGGATCTGATCCTTCGGTCCGTCCTCGGGGAACGGCACGAGCGCGATGCCGACCCGTTCATGGTTCCAGACCTGGTTCCGTATGACGAGGTTGTCGTGACCACCCGGCAGGATGATCCCGTTGCCCATGGCGAGTTTGGCCACATCGATGGCCGGGGTGTCGGGCTGGCTGTTGTCGTGCACGAGGTTGCCCACCACGGTGGTGTCGCGCTCGGGGTAGCAGAGCTCGTAGCTGCCGCTGTTGGGCACGACGCCGGCGCGGTTGAACCGGAACTCGCTGCGGGCGATCACGAGGTTGCCGCCCGAGTTGGTGCCGGAGTAGCCGAGACCGTTGTACTCGGAGATCGAATCGAGGATGGCGGCGTTGCAGGGGAAGCATTCGCCGATGTAGAAGCCGGCGTCGGGACTGCCCGAGGCGAACGAGTGGTCGAACTGCCCGTCGACGGAGTCGAAGGCGTAGATGCCGTAGTTCCCGGTGCGGTAGCTCGTGAGATACGAGCCGTGGTAGCCCTTCACGCCGGTCCAGAAGAAGGCGTTGTTCGTGAAGTTGCGGGCGGTCATGTTCTGCACGGTGACGTTGTTGGCGCCCAGCACCCGCACACCGTTCTCGAGCTTGAACTCACCGTCGAGGATCACCGTGTTGCGATCGATGCCGCGGAGCGTGAGCCCCGGGGTGGTGATGTTGACCGACTCGTTGTAGACGCCCGGCGAGACGAGGATGAGGTCGCCGGGACCAGCAGCATCGACTGCGCCCTGGATCGTGGGCTGATCAGCGGGCACTGCGATCGTGTGACCGGAGGCCTTCGTGCCGGGCTCCGCCGGGGTGCTCGACGAGGACCCCGAGGAACATGCGGCGAGGACCATCGCGATGGCGAGGACCGCGGCCACGAGCGTGACCCGGGTGCGTGACGTGTTCATGGGACTCCCCTGTCGTGATGCTGGATCGATGGTCATGGCGCCACCACGGTGACCGAACCGTACATACCGGCGGTGGCGGTGCCATGGATGGAACAGAAGTAGCGGAAGGTCCCGAGCTCGGTGGCCTCCCACGTGTAGGTCCCACCCGGTGGGAACGACTTCGTGTCGACGTGGAACGGGGTGGGACCGAACGCCACGATGTTGTGCTCGGCGCGGCCGTCGTTGGTCCACACGATCGTGCTGCCCTTCGTCACGGTGACGTCCTGCGGTCGGAAGTTGTTGTCGACGGCGCTGATCGCCACTGTCCCCGACTGCGGCGGTTGCGTCACCGCCGTGCTCGTGGTGGCCGCGGTGGACGACGAGCCCGAGCAGGAGGCGACGAGCAGCCCGGCGGCTGCGATCACGACCAGGATCAGAACTCGACGCATGTCTCCCCCATGCCCGGACCCCCCGGGACGCCACGACGCTAGTCAACGGCCGAGGACGCCGGGTGCGTCCCCGCTCAGGCCCGTGCGTCCGTGGCCAGCGAGTACACGTGTCGATGCGCCGCCCCGAACCGTTGCGCCACGGTGGCGACCGCATCGCGGGTGGATGCTCCGGCTTCGCGTTCACGACGGAGCGCCTCGAGCAGGTCTGCATCGCCGACCGGGCCGACTGCGTCGGCACCGGCGAGCACCAGCACGTACTCGCCCCGGGGCTCCACGTCCTCGCATCGCAGGATCGCCTCGGCCAGCGTGCCCCGCCAGAACTCCTCGTGGAGCTTGGTGAGTTCCCGGGCGAACACCACCTGCCGCTCCGGTCCGCAGCCGGCGGCGAGATCGGCGAGCGTGCGCGCCAGTCGATGCGGTGCCTCGTAGAGCAGCACGGTCCTCGTCTCGGTGGCGAGCTCACGGAGGCGCTCGGTGCGACCCGAACCCTTGCGGGGCAGGAACCCCTCGAACACGAACCGTCCGGCGGGCAGTCCGCTGCCCACGAGGGCCGTGACCGCCGCCGAGGGTCCGGGCACGACCTCGACGCGCAGCCCGCGAGCGCTCACCGCCGCCACCAGTCGCTCCCCCGGATCGGAGATGCCGGGCATGCCGGCGTCGCTGACGACGGCGACGCGTTCGCCGGCCTCGAGGCGGGTGATGATCCGACCGATCACCTCGGACTCGGTGTGATCGTTCATGACGATCAGCACCGGAGCCCGCACCCCGATGTGGGCGAGCAGCCGTCCGGTGCGTCGGGTGTCCTCGCAGGCCACCGCATCGGCGGAGGCCAGCGCCTCGATCGCCCGGGGTGCGAGATCACCGAGATTGCCGATCGGGGTGCCCACCATGATGAGGGCCCCGGGGCTCATCGGATCTCGAGACGGTCGCCCACGGCGACCGACCAGCGCTCGAACGCGCCCGCCTCGGCCTCGATGACCGCATGGGCCCAGGGCCGCGGGAGGCCGAGTCGGCCGGGGACCATCGTCGTGATCGCCAGCACCTCGAGGTCCTTCGACAGATGGGCGACATCGATCGGGAACCTCATGCCGAAGGTGTGCACCGACCGCGCCGGCTGCAGCAGCATGGCGCCGGAGATGGACTCGCGGCCGAGGAGCCCCCGGGACCGATCACGACGGGTGCGGGCGATCTCGAGCGACGCCAGAACGGTGTCGCCGAGCACCAACCATGCCGTCGGCGAAGGATCGGTCGCGGACATGGCCCAATGGTACGGGTCGGTCAGACGTTGAACCGGAACTCCATGACATCGCCGTCCTCGGCCACGTACTCCTTGCCCTCGACGCGCAGGATGCCGGCGTCGCGGGCCTTGGACCACGAACCCACCTCGAGCAGGTCGTCCCAGTGGATGACCTCGGCCCGGATGAATCCGCGCTGGAAGTCCGAGTGGATCACGCCGGCGCACTCCGGAGCCTTCGCCCCGGCCCGGAAGGTCCAGGCCCGGGTCTCCTTCTCGCCTGTGGTGAAGTAGGTGCGCAGCCCGAGCATGCGGTAGGCGGTGTTGAGGAACCGCGGCAGGGCCCCCTCCCCCAGACCGAGACCCTCGAGCATCTCGGCCCGCTCATCAGCGTCGAGCTGGGCTGCCTCGGCCTCGAGCTGCACGCACATGCCGATGACCTCGCCGCAGTCGCCGAGCTCCTCACGCACCGGAGCGGCCAGCTCATCGATGCGGTCGAGATCGTTCTCCCCCACGTTGACGATGGCCAGCACCGGCTTGTTGGTGAGCAGGAAGTAGCTCCTGATGAGCGAGCGGGTGTCGGCGTCGAGATCGCTGCGATAGATCGGGGAACCCTCGGCCAGCACCGCATAGGCCCGGTCGAGGGCGGCGACCTCGTCGGCCACGGCCTTGTCGAACTTCGCCGCCTTGCGTCGCTTCTCGATCTGGTTCTCGACGGTCTCAAGATCGGCGAGCGCCAGTTCGGTCTCGACGATGCGCAGATGTTCGAGCGGATCGGACGGGCCGGGGACATCGTCGTCGGCGAACGCCCGCAGCACGAACACGATGGCATCGGACTCACGGATGTTGGCGAGGAACTTGTTGCCCAGCCCCTCACCGGTGGACGCTCCCTCGACGAGACCACCGATGTCGACGAACTGCACGCTCGCCGGGATGACGGTCTTCGTGTTGCTCATGACCGCGAGCTTCTCGAGACGGTGGTCGGGGACCTTCGCCATGCCCACATTGGGGTCCTTGGTGGCGAAGGCGTAGGGCGCGGCGAGCGCGCTCCCACCTGACAGGGCGTTGTACAGCGATGACTTCCCTGCGTTGGGGAGTCCCACGAATCCGAATTTCTCCATCGGCGTGCAGGGTAGTCGGCCCCGGTCGGCTGCCCATCGGGCCGCTGCCGAGCCGCTGCCGGGCCGGGTCGTTTGGGAGCAGGGTGTCGGTGGCGGGTATCGTCACAGCCCTATGTCGAAGAAGACCGATAAGCGCAAGACCAACGCCCGCCGCAAGCCCGCCAACCACGGCACCAAGCCCAACGCCGGTCGCGGCTGACCCAGCACCGACGTACCGTGCCCAGCGAACCCTCGAAGGAACTCATCACCGTCCCGAACCCCGAACCGGGGCGGGACTACGAGGTGTTGATGGAGACCGACGAGATGACCTGCATGTGCCCGGTCACCGGACAGCCGGACTTCGGCACCGTCCGCATCACCTATGTGCCCGACGAACTGCTCGTCGAGTTGAAGAGTCTCAAGATGTACCTGTGGAGCTACCGCGACGAGGGAGCCTTCCACGAGGCAGTCACGAACCAGATCCTCGATGATCTTCTGCGGGCCACGATGCCGCGGCGCATGACCGTCGAGACCATCTGGAAGGTGCGCGGCGGAATCGCCACCACCGTCACCGCATCGCATCCCTGATCCGCCGACGGCCCGATATCACACAGCCCGGTAACACCTGGCCCACATCCACCGGGCCGAGCGTCATTCGGCCCCGGGCATCGTCGGGGGGATCTCCGTGCGCTCGACGATCGAGGGCGGTGCCACCTCCGACGGCGGCGGTGCGATGTGCCCGGCCGACAGATCCACGAGCCTGCTGATCCGATCGAGGAGCGCCCACGACAGGCGATCGGCGCCGACCACCGACATGTGCACATCATCCTTCTGACGCAGCACGCGCCGGACCCCGTCGGCGTTGGGCGCCTCGAGCGTGTACTGCAGGTTGGTGTCGGAGAAGAACGGCCAGGTGTCGAAGTACTGGATCCAGGGCCGGGTGCTGGCCTCGGACCAGATGATGTGGTTGATCTCGTCCATCCCATGGACCTTCGTCCCCGGACCCATCGGCGGCGGACCGCACCAGATCGTGAGGCGATCATTCGTCGGCGACTTCAGCAGATCCATGGTGGCGGCGACCCGTCGTCGGTACTCGGTGAGCCACTCCGGACTCCCCCGCTGCAGCCCCCTGCCCTGCAGATCGGTCATGTTCTGACCGTCATTGGCCCCGAACATCATGACGAGGATCGAGGGCTGGTCCTTCGGGACGACATCCTTCACGAGATGCTCGGGCCAGTTGAAGTAATCGGGCCGGGCCAGACCGGTGGACACGTGGTAGTCGAGCGTCGAGGTGAACACGCCGGTGGTGGCGATGACGCGCTGCAGCGATGAGCCGAGCGTCTGGGTGATGGAATCACCACCGACCCACAGATGCACCGGGGCCGCCGGGGTCGGCGCGGCGATCACCGGGGGCCGCCGGGCCGCCTCGAGCGCATCGGCCTGCTGCTGCGCAGCCTCCGCCTCCTGCTGACGACGGACGAGTTCGGCGGCGTCGATCCGCGTGCCCTGGTTCTTGCCGAGCGCCTGATCGATCCGACTGCGGGCGAAGGTGAACTGGAAGGTGTCGCTGACCGTGGCGATCACGCTCGCCACGCCGTTGCGCCAACCATCACCCTTCGCATTGCTCTTGCGCAGCGTGGCATCGGCGTTCAGCACCATCGCCAGCGAGAGCCCGAGCAGCATGATCACGAGCACGAGGCCGGCGGGCATGGTGCCGGGCCGGCCCGAACGGAACGGCCGCAGCAGCACCCGTCGGACGAACCCCTCCTGCCGCTCGCCAGGGGGGCGCACTGGCGGCGAGCCCGGGCGGCCTGGGGTGGTCATGGCCGAGAGCGTAGAGGGCCGCACCCGATCGACGCGGTCGGTGATGCGGCTTCAGAACTGGAAGTAGATGAAGGGTGCGACCCCTTCGGGACCGAGGGCGTCGATGAGCAGCAGTCCGACGCCCAGTCCGGCGATCTGCAGGATCGGTGCGAGTCGCCCGAACCAGAGCTCCACCCGTCGGGGCACCGACTCGGGGACGAACTGCGAAGCGACACTCCCCACGATCACGAGGATCACGAGCAGCGTGACACCGCTGTCGGTGCCGGAACCGGCCACCACCTGCCACAGGACATCGAACGCTCCGCCGATCGACTGCGCCCGGAAGAACACCCACGCCAGACACACCACGTTGAAGGTGAGGAACCACTGGAGCGCGGTGACGAGCCTCGGGGGCAGACCGACCTCATGGCCCACCCATCGTTCCTTCACGACCCGTTCCCCGACGAGATACCCACCGTGGATGCAGCCCCATGCCACGAAGGTCCAGTTGGCACCGTGCCACAGGCCGCCGAGCAGCATGACGAGGAACAGGTTCCGATAGGTGAACAGCTTCGAGCCCCGGTTCCCGCCGAGAGGTATGTACAGGTAGTCCCGCAACCATCGCGACAGGGTCATGTGCCAGCGACGCCAGAAGTCCTGCAGGGAGGTGGCCACGTACGGGGAATCGAAGTTCAACGGGAACTGGATGCCGAGCAGCAGCGCGATGCCTATGGCGATATCGGTGTATCCGCTGAAATCGGCGTAGATCTGGATCGCATAGCCGTAGATGGCCCACAGCACCTCCCAGCGTCCGAACGCACCGGGCAGTCGGAACACCGGATCCACGATCTGCGTGGCCAGGAAGCTGGAGATGACCACCTTCTTGAACATGCCCCGGAAGATGAGCATGAAGGCCTCGGCCGATCGCACATGGCGCGGATCGGGCACATGGTCGAGCTGCGGTGCGAACTCGCTCGCCCGCACGATCGGCCCGGCCACAAGATGGGCGAAGAACGAGAGATAGACGGCGAAGTCCAGCAGCGGCAGGGGCTGGCGCCAGTGTCCGCGTCCGATGTCGATGACATAGCTGATGGCCTGGAACGTGAAGAATGAGATGCCGATCGGCAGCACGATCTGCAGCACCGGAGTGCTCACCGAGATGCCGAGGCTGTTCAACCGCTCGGTGATCGTGGTGACGAAGAAGCTGAAGTACTTGAAGTACCCGAGGATGCCGAGGTTGGCCACCACGGCGATGCGCACGAGCCAGATGCTCGCCGGTGTCCGATCGCCATCGGGCGTGAGCGCACGATGCACGAGTCGGCCGAACAACCAGTTGAGGCCGATGCTCAGCAGCAGCAGGTACAGCAAGCCCCAGTCCCACCAGCCGTAGAAGACGAGGCTGGCGGCGAGGATGAAGACCCGCCACGCCACCCGATGGGGCCGCAGGAGCCAGCTCCCGGTGAACACCACCATGAAGAAGACTGCGAAGTCGATGGTGGGGAAGAGCATCGGGAGCCAAACTACCCGCGTCCCCCGCCGGCGGTCCGGTGGTCGTGCCCCGGTGGTCGCGCTCCGGCGGTCGTGTCGAGGTCGTCCGGCGGCCGTCACCACGACCGGTAGGGTCACTGCGTGCTCGACCATGTCTTCACCGATGCCATCGGCGCGCTGCGCGACGCCTTCGAAGGAGCCATGCTCGAGCGGCAGGCCTTCGAGGAACGCTTCAACGTCGACATGCTGCTGGGCGACATGACCTGGGAGACCACCTACGGCCTGCCCGGAGAGGGTCATCCACCGCGTGTGCAGGCCGACATCACGCTGACCTGGCCGACCTGGGCCCAGACCGCGTATCGCTCCTGGTACATCGGCGAGCCGCTCGACGAGTCACCACGGATCGACATCGAGATCGCCCTGCGGGTGCAGCGGCTCGCCGACGCTCCCGATGCGGCGGCCCTGCTCGCCGTGCTGCCCGAGGTGAGCCCCACCATCGGCCATGACCAGCTCGAACGGTCCGGACCCACGATCGAGTCGGCCTTCCCGATCGATCTCGACCACGTCGAGTACGCGATCGAGGTCAGCTACGAGGGGTCCTATGAGGTCGGTGAGGCCACACTCGCCGATGGTGCGGTGCTCGATGATCACCTCAGCGCCATGGGCGGGTGGATCTCCTCGGTGCTGGTGAAGGTCGGCGATCTGCGCTGGAACTTCCTGCCGCCGCTCGACCCCCCGGCCTGAACCGCCGGGCCGGCGAACCGGCGAACCGGCGAACCGCTCAGAAGCTCGCGGGGTTGGGGAGCAGATCGGGGTACTGCGGGTCACGACCCTCGGCCCGGGCGGTGAACGACTCGACCATGTCGGAGGGCTGGAACATGCCGGTCTGCCAGGTGGCGATGTGGTTGAGGCTGTCGGCCACCGAGTGATCACGGGCGTAGGTGAGCATCTCCTTGGACCCCCACACCGCCAGCGGCGACTTCGAGGCGATCTCGGCGGCGATGGCGAGCACACCCTCGACGAGTGCCTCATGGGTCGGGAACACCTCGTTGACGAGGCCGACCTCCAGGGCGCGCTGGGCGGTCAGACGGCGACCGGTGTAGGCCAGTTCCCGGGCCACGCCATCGGGGATGAGCTTCGGGAGACGCTGCAGGGTGCCGACATCGGCGGTCATGCCGATGTTGATCTCCTGGATCACGAAGAAGGCATCGGCGCTGCAGTAGCGCATGTCAGCGGCGGTGACCATGTCGACCGCGCCACCGATGCAGCCACCCTGGATGGCAGCGAGCACCGGCATCCGGGCCTTCTCGAACGCACTGAACGACTCCTGCAGCATGAGCGCCGTCTGACGGAGACGGGCCCGCACCCGACCCATCTCACCGGGACCACTGCCGAGACCGGAGTCCCCGGAGCTGAACACGGCGAGATCCATGCCGGCGCAGAAATGCTTGCCCGTGGAGGACACCACGACGGCCCGGATGTCGCCCCGATCGTCGAGCTCGCGCACGATGAGCGGGAGCTCGTTCCAGAACTCCCGGATCATGGAGTTCATGGCGTCGGGACGGTTCAGGACGACATGGGCGACATGATCGGAGATGGTGACGTCGAAACAGGTCCAGGTCATGCGTGTTCCTTCCAGAGTTCGGCGAGAGGATGCTGCGGACGGGCTCCGAGATGGGAGATGACCTCGGCAGCGGCGAGGGAACCCATCCTGCCCGCCTCGGCGAGGGTGCGACCGGTGGTCCACCCCGTGAGGAGACCGGCGGCGTAGAGATCACCGGCACCGGTGGTGTCCACCGGGGTGGTGGCGACCGCTGGGATGGTGATGCGCTCACCGTCGGCGGTGAGGATGATCGAACCATGCTCGGAACGGGTCAGGCAGGCCACCGCCACATGCCCGACGACGTTGGAGACGGCGACGTCGAACTCCGTGGTCTCGTACAGCGAGCAGATCTCGGATTCGTTGGCGAAGAGGATGTCGACATCGCCGGCGATCAGGTCGAGGAACTCGGCTCGATGGCGATCCACGCAGAAGCCGTCGGAGAGGGTGAAGGCCACCCGCGTGCCCGCCGCATGCGCAGCACCGATGGCGGCGCGGATGACGTCCTTGGCGCCGGGATCGTCCCAGAGATAGCCCTCGATGTAGAGCACCTTCGCCGATGCGATGAGCGCCGCATCGATGTCGATGGGTCGCAACGAGGCGGCGACGCCGAGATAGGTGTTCATGGTGCGCTGCGCGTCTGGGGTGACGAGGATGAGACAACGGGCCGTGCCGGCGGCGGCTTCGGCACCGGCGAGCGGCTCGATGTCGAACGACACCCCTGCGGCCCGGATGTCATGGGCGAAGACCGCACCGAGTTCGTCGTCGGCGACCTTCCCGACGAAGGCCACCGATCCACCGAACGAGGCGACCCCGGCGGCGGTGTTGGCGGCCGAACCGCCCGAGACCTCGATGGCAGGAGGCATGTCGGCGTAGACGCTGAGCGCCCGCTCGGTGTCGATGAGTTCCATCGACCCCTTGATCATGGCGTGAGTGTCGAGGAAGGCATCCTCCGCATGGGCGAGCACGTCGACGATGGCCATCCCGACGCACACGACGTCGATGGATCGCCCTTCCGGGGGTGTGAGCAGGTTCATCGGATCCGACCCTACGCTGGCGAGGTGACCGCTCGCGAACTGCCCTCCGACTCCCCCGCCTTCGACGACCCGGAGGTCGTCGACCCGTATCGCCTCCCCACGGGCGTCCGGCCCACGCACTACCGACTCGTCCTCGAGCCCGATCTGGTCGCCGCCACATTCACCGGCACCGTCGGGATCGACCTCATCGTCGAGGAGCCCACCACCGCGGTGTGCTGCAACGCGCTCGATCTCACCATCACCTCGGCGCACCTCGTGGACGCCGCCGGCGCCACGATCGAGGTCGCCGACATCTCCCTCGACCCGGACACCGAGCGAGCCACCTTCACGCTGCCCACCGCCATCGACGGTGAGGTCACCCTGCACGTGGCATTCGCCGGAGAGCTCAACGACAAGCTCCGCGGCTTCTACCGCTCGACCTTCACCGATGCCGATGGTGTCGAGCAGATCATCGCCACCACGCAGTTCGAGGCCACCGATGCCCGACGCGCCTTCCCATGCTGGGACGAACCGGCGCTCAAGGCCAGCTACTCGATCACGCTCGTCGTGGACGCCGACCTGTTCGCCGTCTCCAACGCCGCCGAGCTCGACCGCTCACCGCACCCGGATCGCCCGGACCGGCACATCGTGCGCTTCGCCGACACGATGGTGATGTCCACGTACCTCGTGGCGTTCATCGTGGGTCCGCTCGAGGCCACCGACCCCGTCGATGTCGATGGCACACCGCTGCGCATCGTCTACCCGAGGGGCAAGGGCCATCTCACCGCCCATGCGCTCGACGTCGGCGCGTTCTGTCTGCGTCACTTCACCGACTACTACGGCATCGCCTATCCCGGCGACAAGCTGGATCTGGTGGCGGTCCCCGACTTCGCGTTCGGTGCCATGGAGAACCTCGGCTGTGTCACGTTCCGCGAGATCCTGCTGCTCGTCGATCCGGACAACACCACCCAGGCCGAACTCCTCAACGTCACCGATGTCATCAACCATGAGCTCGCCCACATGTGGTTCGGCGACCTCGTCACCATGAAGTGGTGGAACGGGATCTGGCTCAACGAGGCGTTCGCCACCTTCATGGAGATGCATGCCACCGACGCCTATCGACCCGAATGGGAGCGGTGGGTGACGTTCGGACTCGCCCGCACGGCGGCGTTCGACACCGACGCACTCACCAGCACACGCCCCATCGAGTACCCGGTGATCTCCCCGGCCGACGCCGAGGGCATGTTCGACATCCTCACCTATGAGAAGGGTGCCGCCGTGGTGCGCATGCTCGAGGCCTATCTCGAGCCCGAGGTCTTCCGGGCCGGCATCCGCTCGTACCTCGCCGAGCACGCCTACGGGAACACCGAGACCACCGATCTCTGGGATGCCATCGAGGCCACGAGCGGTCAGCCGGTGCGCAGCATCATGGACTCCTGGATCATGCAGGGAGGCCATCCGCTCATCTCCGTCGATCTCGTGAACGACGGTCGCACCCTGCGCCTCTCCCAGCACCGGTTCGGCTATGCCGGCGATCTGGGCGAGGGCACAGGCACCACCGCCGCGCATGACGACACGGCCGAATGGATCGTGCCGATCATCATCTCGCAGCGCACCATGCCCGACGGCGTCATCACCTTCGAGAAGGTGCTGCTCGACCAGCGCTCCATGGACATCGATCTGGTGGAACCGGCGCTGTGGGTGCTGGCCAACACCGAGGGCACCGGGTTCTACCGGGTCAATCATGCGCCACAGCTCCTCGCAGCCCTGGTGGCCCATGCCCAGACCGATCTCTCCCCCATCGAGCGCTACGGCCTCATCGATGACGCGTGGGCCGGCGTGCTCGCCGGTCGCACCTCCGCCCACGAGTTCATGCACACCATCGAGGCCTTCGCCGGCGAGACCGATCTCTCCGTCTGGCAGCGGATCATCGCCGCGCTCACCGCGCTCGACCGACTGCTCGAGGACGACGCTCGCAGTGCGTTCGAGACCCGGGTGCGGGCGCTGCTCGCCCCGTGCGTCACCCGGCTCGGCGACGGTCCGGTGGATGGCGAATCCGACCGTGATCGGGCGCTGCGCGGCGTGCTGTTCGAGGCGCTCGGCGTCCTCGGCAACGACCCGGCCGCGGCTGAGCGGGCCCGGGTCATCCTCGGCCTCTCCGCCGATGCTGCGGCCGGGTCCGATCTCGCCGAGAGCGCCGATGCTGCGATGCGGGCCGCTGCGGTGGCCATCGTCGCCGCCACCGGTACGCCGGCCGAGTTCGACGTGTTCGTCGAGCGCATGGCCACCGCCACCACCCCACAGGATGAGGTCCGGTATCTCACCGCCCTCGCCGACTTCCCCGATGCGGACTCGATGCGTCGACTGCTCGCCCTCAGCATCACCGATGCCGTGCGCACACAGAACGCTCCGATGGTGCTGCGACGCGCCCTCACCAACCGCACCAACGGGGAACTGGCGTGGTTCTTCATCTCCGCCGAATGGGACACCATCAACGCCCGATTCCCGTCGAACTCGATCGCCCGCATGCTCGAGGGCATCCGCTCCCTGTCACGCCCCTCGATGGCCAGCGAGATCCTCGTGTTCTTCGAGACCCATGAGGTACCCCAGGGCGACAGGATCCTGGCGCAGCATCTCGAACGACTCGAGGTCAGCGTGGCGCTGCGTCGACGCGAGGCGGAGCGCCTCTCGGCCGAACTGCTCGAGCATCATCGGTTCCTGCACCGGCACTGACCGGGCGGTAGCCGGTGTGCTCAGTCGGTGAGCGGGGCCGGCATCGCCGGATGGGAGCGTCGCTCCCATCGCGACGCGAAGCGCTGCGCACCCCAGGCCAGTGACGCCACGAGGATGACCACACCCAGCCCGCGCAGATGCTGGTAGCCACCACCGAACTCCTGGATCGAGACCACCGAGGTCGGCCACACGAACCAGCTCACGGCGATGCACACCACGAGGAACGAGGGTTGGTACCGACCGAGCCCGCAGGCGGCGAGCAGCGCGAACCCGGCGGCCAGGTACCAGGGCCAGATCACCGGTCCGAGCAGCACATAGGCCACCAGCATGATGCCGGTGGCCCGCACCACGCCGATGCGCGGGCTGCGGAGCATGACGATGAGCGCCAGCACGACGACGGCGAGCAGACCGAGTGCACGGACCCCCGCGGTGAGCGTGGCACCGTCGACGGAGATCCCCACTGCGCCGAGCAGCTCGGAGATGCTGAACCCGAGCTTGGTGGTGGGCGAATAGGTGTCGTTGACCTTGCCGGTGCTGGTGAGCGCCGTGAGCCAGCCGGTGCCCATCCCCATCGCCACGCAGCCGACGGCGATGGCTGCCATGGCGGCGACCATCACACCGGCAGTGGTGAGGATCCGTCGGCGGTTGGTGGCGATCGGACCGTCCCAGCACCATCCGAGATAGACGAGGCTGAGGGCGGCGGGGATCTTGATGGCGGTGGCCGCGGTGAGCAGCGCCACCGCCAGCACCCGGCGACCGCGCTGGGCGGCGGCGAGGCCGAGCGCGAGGAACCCGAACATGAGCGCGTCGTTGTGCGCGCCGCCGATCAGATGGAGGATCACGATCGGATTGCCGATGCCGATGGCCACGGCGACGGCCGGTGAGATGCCGTTGCGCACGGCGATGAGCGAGACCCCGATGGCGGCCATGAGGATGCCGGCGAGCACCACGAGTCGGTAGAACCACAGCGCCACGGCGGCGTCGTGTCCGGCCGCCTCGACCACGGTGCGACTGGTGAACACCGCCACCGGCCCGTACGGCGCCGCAGCGGCGCGCCACACCGGATCAGCGCCGGACGTCCAGTCGTTGCGGCCGAGTGCCGCCGGCCCGTTGGAACCCGGGTCGATGCCGCGGCTGGCCATCTCGCCCTGGGCGATGTAGCTGTACACATCATTCGACAGCAGCGGAGGTCCGAGCGACACCGGGATCGCCCAGAAGGCGATGACCGCGCCCACCACGATCAGGGCCCGGCGGGGGTCAGGCATGCGCCCGGCCCGCAGCACCAGACCGAGCCAGCCGACGCCGAGCAGGATGAGTCCGAGCAGGAACACCAGGGTGCTCTGGGTGCTGGATCCGGGATGGGCGATCCCGGGGAGCGTGATGCGCCAGTTGGGGACCGCCAGACGCCACACCGGCGCCGATGCGGCGATGACCAGACCACCGAGGAATCCCGAGAGGGCGAAGAGCACCGTCTGCCAGTGCTGGGGTCGTGCCGAGACGGGGGGCTGCCACGGGACCTGTTCGAGCCGGCTGCGCTCATCGGCCTCCGGATCGCCGTAGACGAGCAGGGTGAGGCGCTCGAGCCAGTGTGAGAGCTGCGGGGATCCGTCGATCGAACGACGCACTCTCTCGATCACCGCGGACACGGGGGCGAGGCTACTGCAGCGGCTGTGCCATGGATCGACACAGCTCCTCCTGCTGCACCAGCGGCGGGAGCCCCCAGCCCGCCTCGTAGCCGACGATCTCCTGCAGGGACGTCGAGCGCCATCGGGGTTCGAGCAGCTCCAGCTGATCGGCACGGACGAGCGCCGGATGGGGCACACCGCAGGCCCGCGCCAGCCTGAGGAGTTCGAAGCGGAGCGTCGCGATGTACGTGGCGCAGCGCACCGACTTGAGCGCCGGATCGAGCCCGCGGGCCAACCGGGGGTTCTGCGTGGCCACACCAGTGGGACAGCGATCGGTGTGGCAGCGCTGCGACTGGATGCATCCGATGGCGAGCAGCGCCGTGCGTCCGACGTTGAGCAGATCGCAGCCGATCGCCATCGCGGCGAGCGCGTTCTCCGGGAGCCCCAGTCGACCCGATCCGACGAACACGATGTCATCGGTGAGGTCGCGTCGGGCGAACTCGCCGTACACCCGGGAGAATCCCCAGCGGAACGGCAGGGCGACGTGATCACTGAACGCCAGCGGCGCCGCACCGGTGCCCCCCTCTCCCCCGTCGATGGTGATGAAGTCCGGCCCACCACCGGTCACGGCCATCCGATCGGCGAGCTCGATCCAGAACTGCTGCTCCCCCACGGCGGACTTGATCCCGACCGGGAGTCCCGTGGCTGCGGCGATGGACTCGACGAACTCGATGAGCGAATCAGCATCGTGGAATGCGCTGTGCGCCGACGGACTCCGACAGATCTCACCGACCGGCACACCCCTGATGGCGGCGATCTCCGGCGTGACCTTCGCCGCAGGGAGCACCCCGCCGAGACCGGGTTTCGCCCCCTGGCTCAATTTGATCTCGATGGCCCGCACGGGGGCCGAGGATGCGGCGTCGATCAGACGGGCGAGATCGAATCGCCCATCGGCGTCCCGACATCCGAAGTATCCCGTGCCGATCTGCCAGATGAGGTCACCGCCATGTCGATGGTGATCCGTGATCCCGCCCTCACCGGTGGACTGCAGCGATCCGGCCAGCGCACACCCGCGGTTGAGCGCCTCGACGGCCCGGGCGCTCAGGGAACCGAAACTCATCCCCGACACGTTGATCACCGACGCCGGACGGAACGAACCCGCCCGACCATGCGACTCGCCGAGCACCTTGCCGGCCGGAAGGGTGATCCTCACATCGGG
>CANFHM010000042.1 GCA_947446975.1 Microthrixaceae bacterium | reverse complement strand
TCCTTCGGCGTGACATCGACCATGCGGGCCCGGCCGAGCGGGTCGAGGTGGGTGAGACCACGATCAGTCATGCCCGGAGTCTACGGGCGGGCCTGCGTCGGCGTCTGCTCCCTGAGGCGGACACGAGCGGCAACACTGGAGGGATGGAAGCCCATCTGCTCGTCGGCGCCGCCACCGAGGACTGGACCGGCGACGCCCGGTACTTCGAGTACTCCCGGGCCGCCAACCCCGTGGGTTCGGGTCATATCCCACGGATCCCGCTCGAGACGTTCCCCGCCGACCACCACCGCTCGGTGCGCACCGGCATCGTGCCGTTCGATCTCTCGACACCGCTCGGCATCACCGACGGGCCGGCCACCTCGCCGGCGCTGCTGGCCTCCTTCATCCGCATCGCCCCGGGAGAGTCGGTGTCCACCGCACCGATCGCCACCTCGGAGCTCTATCGCGTGATCGCCGGGGAGGGCGTGTCGATCGTGGATGGACGCGAGCTCCGCTGGGGCCCGGGCGACTTCTTCGTGCTGCCCGCCGACTGTCCGGCCGAGCACCGGGCCGCGACCGACACGACGATGTACTGGGTGACCGACGAACCCCTGCTGCGCCACCTCGGCGTGGCCCCCACGACCCGGCGGTTCGGGATCACCCACTTCCCCGCCGCGCGCGTCGAGACCGAACTCGCCGAGATCGAGGCCTCACCGCATGCCACCGACCGCAACCGTCTCGCCGTGCTGCTCAACACCGCGCCCAACGATCTCACCCAGACGGTCACCCATGTGCTCTGGGCGATGTACGGGCTCCTCCCCGTCGATGCCGTGCAGCGTCCGCACCGGCATCAGTCGGTGGCGCTCGATCTCGTCGGCGACTGCGAGCCGGGCTGCTACACGCTCGTCGGTCGATCCCTCGACACTGATGGGGAGATCATCGACCCGGTGCGCGTCGACTGGGAACCCCACGCCGCGTTCGTGACACCGCCGGGACTCTGGCACGCCCATCACAACGAATCAGGCGCCCCCGCCCACATCATCCCCATCCAGGACGCCGGTCTCCACACGTACCTGCGGTCCCTCGACATCCGCTTCGCTCCACCCGCCCGCTGAGCGGATCAGACCACCGGCGCGTCACGCTCGCCGCTCGGCGGTGGCCGTCGGTGCGCCGCCCGGTCTTCAGGACCCGGTGCGCAGCTCCCGGAGATGATCCAGCTCGACCTCGGTGAGGATCCGGCGGTACCGATCGCTGGCGAGGAGATCGAGGAGGTGCTCCGGCCAGGCCACCTCCCTCCACCGGGCCACCAGATCAGTGGCCTCGGGCGGACCCGTCATCCCGGTGAACGACGACCCACCACCATGCGGTGCCACAGGCGGAACGCTGTCGAAGGACAGGCCGAGGCGTTCGAGGATCGCCGTGCGATACCCGGAGTCGGCATCGGACCATCGATCGAAGTCGAGTTCGATCCAGCCCTCGCGCGGGGTGCTCAGATCGGCGGCGATCCGATCGAGCAGTGCGTCGTCCACCGCGACGAGCTGCTGGGTGTACCCGACCGGCTCCCCGGCGAGCAGCGCGAGCCGGGATGCGAGGAGGTTGAGCGTGGAGCGGCGCACATGGACGCGGGCATCGAGTCGCTCCGGCACGAACGGCGAACGATCGATCTCCCCCCGGGTCTGCTCCTCGAGGCTCAGGATGAGCCGGGTGGAGCCGGGGTGTGTGCCGAGGAACGCACGATGACGCCGCAGTTCGTCGCGTTTCCAGCGCAGATGGGGCGAGCTGAACGGGACGTCGTTGAGGTGGATGGTGGTGCCTGTCCGGGAGACGCCGAACCAGTTCCGCTCGTAGCTGATCGTCGACTCCTCACCCTCGAACGCGTTGGCGAGCCAACCGATCACGGCATGGTTCCCTGCACGACGCAGACCAGCCACCACGACGACCGAGTCCCAGCGCCGCTCAGCGATCGCCGAGCGCAACCTCCGGGCCTCCACCCCGGCTCGGAGTCGCAGGACACGATGGCGGAGCTGACCCTGCACGGACACGCGTCGATCGTAGGCAGATGCCCGGGAGCGCACGGCTGATGCCCGGGTGCGGGATCAGCCGCCGATCTGGCTCATCGATCGCGATGGCCGGATGAAGTGCACCTGATTGATCTGATGACCGGCCCATTTGGCGCCCACCTCGGCACGGATGGCGTCGGCCAGCTCGTCGTCGGTGGCACCGGCGCGGAGCATGGATCGGAGATCGAGTTCCCGGGTGGCGAACAGGCAGTGCCGCAGCATGCCATCGGCGGTGAGTCGCACGCGATCGCAGGAATCGCAGAACGCATGGGTGACACTGGCGATCACACCGATCTCGCCTCCGCCGTCGCGGTAGCGCCAACGCTCCGCCGGCGCGTTGCCCCGTTCGGCGAGCGGTTCGAGCGGATGCACCGCATCGATGGCGGCGACGATCTCGTCCTGGGTGAGCACCTGCTCGTTGGTCCAGTCGCCCTGGGCGTCGAGGGGCATGAACTCGATGAACCGGACGGTGATCCCCTTCGCACGTCCGAACTCCGCGAAGTCGACGAGTTCGTCGTCGTTCACCCCGCGCATGGCGACCACGTTGAGCTTGATGGGAGCGAGGCCGGCTTCGATCGCGGCGTCGACCCCGTCGAGGACCTTGTCGAGTTCGTCGCGGCGGGTGACCGAGGCGAAGCGATCGGCGCGCAGCGAATCGCAGGAGATGTTGATGCGGGAGAGTCCGGCGGCGACCAGCGCCGGGGCAGAGCGACGCAGCGTGGTGCCGTTGGTGGTGAGGGCGAGATCGACGTCGAGCGCGGCGAGCTGTTCGATGAGCACCGGGAGATCGGCGCGCAGGGTGGGTTCGCCACCGGTGAGACGGATGCCGTCGAACCCGAACCGCTCGACACAGACACGGGCGATGCGGGTGATCTCCTCGTAGGTCAGGACATCGCTGCGGGGCAGCCAGTCGAGGCCCTCGGCGGGCATGCAGTAGGAGCAGCGGAAGTTGCACCGATCGGTGACGGAGATCCGGAGATCCCGATGCACGCGACCGAACCCGTCGGTGAGCTGGGCGGGGCCGGACGGGGACATGGGCCGAGGCTAGAGCGTGAGGAGCATCACGCGTACCGCGTCGCCGGCGGCGATGGCGGGACCATCGGGCAGCACGGCGAGTGCATCGGCGGCGGCCATCGAGGCCATGTGATGCGAACCCTGGGCACCGGAGGATCGGACCCGATAGGTGGCCGAGTCGAGGTCGTAGGCGCACCGGACCCGGGCGAAGTGGATCTTGCCATCGGGTCGGCGGGCGAGTGGCTCCTCGGCGATGGCCATCACGGTGGGTCGATCGAGCTGCGCCGCACCGAACCCGGACATCTGACGCAGGCCCGGCCGGCAGAACAGTTCGAAGCTCACCATCGAGGACACCGGGTTGCCGGGAAGACCGAACACGGGGACGGCTTCGCCGTCGGACGGCCTCGTGATGGTGCCGAACGCCAGCGGCTTCGCCGGTTTGATGGCGATCTGCATCCAGCGCATGTCCCCGATGCGATCGAGCACCACCTTGATGAAGTCGAAATCCCCCATCGACACACCGCCGGAGGTGACCAGTGCATCGCAGGACGCGACTCCGGCCAGCAGCGCCGCCTCGATGGCGTCCTCATCGTCGCGGACCAGACCGAGATCGATGGTCTCGAACCCGCTCGCCGACAGCAGGGATCGCAGGGTGAGTCGGTTGGAGTCGCGGATCTGTCCCGGAGCGAGCGGCGACCCATCATCGATGAGCTCATCGCCGGTGGAGATGACCCCCACCCGTGGCCGCGGGACCACCACCACATGCCCGACGCCGATGGTGGCGAGCACGCCGAGATGCGCCGCGGTGAGTGCGGTGCCGGCCTCGAGGAGGAGATCCCCCGGTTCGATGTCGTCACCGGCCGGGCGCACGTGGTTCCCGACGGGTACCTCGGCGGCGATCTGCACGCTCGACCCGTCGGCGCTGGCCCCGGCCAGTTCCACCATCACCACCGCATCGGCACCCGGGGGCATCGGCGCCCCGGTCATGATGCGCACCGCCTCACCTGCACCGACGGGCGAGTCGAGCCCGGACATGCCGGCCCGCACGGTGCCCACCAGTCGGAGGGTCACCGGAGCATCCGATGCACCGACGGTGTCGGCGGCACGCACGGCGAATCCGTCCATCGCCGTGTTGGCGAACGGGGGAACGAACTCGGTGGAACGGATCGACTCGGCGATCACATGACCGAGAGCGGCATCGAGAGGCACGGTGATCGCAGCCGCGGGCGCGCACCGGGCGAGCACGGCGCCACGCGCCTCGTCGAGCGGGATCACGTCAGCCGGTTCTGGACCAGGTCGATGAGGTACTCGCGGAACTCGGCACCGAGGTCGCCGCGGACGAGAGCCAGCTCGACGGTGGCCCGCAGGTAGTCGATCTTGCGGCCGACATCGAACCGACCCTCGGTGAAGACCCATCCGTGCACAGGCTCCGAGTGCAGGAGCAGTTCGATGGCGTCGGTGAGCTGGATCTCGCCGCCGACACCGGGGCGGATCTCACCGAGTGCGTCGAAGATGCCGGGCGTGAAGACATAGCGACCCATCACGGCGAGGTTCGAGGGCGCATCCGCCGGCGCCGGCTTCTCCACGATGCGCCGGATGCGCACGAGCTGCTCGGTGATGCGCTCCGGATCGACGCAGCCGTAGGAGGAGATCTCGTCGAGCGGGAACTCCGAGAGGGCGATGATCGAGGCGCCGGTCTCCTCGTGGGTCTTCATCATGTCGGGGAGCACGGTGCATTCGTCATCCATGAGGTCGTCGCCGAGCATGACGACGAACGGATCGTCGCCCACATGCTTGCGGGCCACCGACACGGCATGCCCGAGGCCGAGCGGCTCACCCTGACGCACGTAATGGATGTCGGCGAGATCGGCGAGGCGACGCACCTCGGCGAGTTCAGCGGTCTTGCCGCGATCCTCGAGGAAGTACTCGAGCTCGAAATTGCGATCGAAATGATCCTCGAGCGAGCGCTTCGAGCGACCAGTGATGATGAGGATGTCGTCGATACCGGCCCGCACCGCCTCCTCGACGACGTACTGGATCGCCGGCTTGTCGACGATCGGGAGCATCTCCTTGGGCTGCGCCTTGGTGGCAGGGAGGAAACGGGTGCCCAGACCGGCGGCCGGGATGACGGCTTTCGTGATCTTCTTCACCGACGGCTCCTTCGTGCGAGTGCGGCGATCCTAGATGCTCGACGGGAAGATTCTTCACGCGCACCGGGGCCCATGAGGGGCCATCGACCTTCCTCGCTAAGATTCCGCCCGCTGTCATCCCCCCAGTCGCCGAGGTCCCCGATGCCCACCTATGAATACCGATGCAAGGACTGCGGACACGAGCTCGAGGTCCAGCAGGCGTTCACCGACGATCCCCTCACCGAGTGCCCCTCGTGCAGCGGGGCGCTGAAGAAGAAGTTCGGTTCGGTCGGCATCTCGTTCAAGGGCAGCGGCTTCTACAAGAACGACAGTCGGGGCTCTTCGTCGAGCAGCACGTCGGGTTCCACCGGCGCCGCCAGCACCCCGAGCACCGAGTCCTCCACCGGCGAATCCAGCTCCACCTCCACAGCTGCCACCCCGGCTGCGCCCGCACCGGCACCGGCCGCAGCTCCCGCTGCATCCGCACCCTCCGCCAGCTGAATCCGGGTCGTTCCGCACTGGTGCACCCGAGCGCGCACCCCTAGCGTCCCAGCGCCCTCCGGGGGATCGACCGCCGTGTGGTCCTGAGCAGCCCTCGACGCCAGCTTCCGGAGGCGCAGATGCGCATCAGTCCGACCTCCCTGTTCGATCGCCCGATGGGGCGCCCCGACCGGAGGACGCTGGTGCGGATCCTGGTCATCGTGGCGGGGCTCATCGCCGGTGTCGTCACGATCGGCACCATCTCCTCGGCGCGGTCGATGCGCGACAGCTACGGGCGACGCATCGAGGTGGCAGTCGCCCGGACCGACCTCGCAGTGGGACAGGTGATCACCGAGCGGGACATCGAGCGCCGGGACCTCCCCGCCGGACTGCTCGCCGAGGGCCTCGATCCGAACCCCACCTCGCGCACGGTGACCGAGCCGATCCTCGCCGGTGAACCGATCCCGGATCGTCGGCTCTCCGGGTCGACGGCGGCGGGGATCGATGCGCTCATCGGTCCCGGGGCGCGGGCCGTCAGCATCGAACGCGACCCCACCACCCCACCCATCGGACCGGGCGATCGCGTGGACCTCCTCGCCCCGGCGGTGCGCGGCGGTGCGGTACGGGTGGCCCGCCGGGCACTGGTGGTGGCCGCAGATGACCGGGCGATCACCGTGGCGGTGACCGAGGCGGAACTGCCAGCCGTCGCCGGCGCGAGCTTGGACAAGATTCTTTCGGTGGCGCTGATCGGAGCGGGATAGGGTCGGCGCATGCTCGCCCAGAACGCGTACACCGGCCCTGCCCGTTCCGTGCTGCCACGGTGGGCGATGGCCGCCAGCCTCGGTGTGCTGCTGCTTGTGGCCTCGCTGAGCTGGTGCATCCGCGACGCCGCGGCCGCCACCGCAGACCCGGGCGTCGAACCGGTGCCGGAGGTGATCGCGGATGCTGCTGTGCCGCTCACCGAACAGCAGCAGGTGTCGGCCCGCAACGAGATGACCGTGTGGAAGGCCGTCGTGCTCGGTGTGGTCGAGGGCGTCACCGAGTACCTGCCCATCAGCTCCACCGGACACCTCGTCGTCACCCAGCGTCTGCTCGACATCGGCAACGACTCCGCCACCAAGGACGCCGCTGACTCCTACGCGATCGCCATCCAGTTCGGCGCCATCCTCGCCGTGCTCGTGCTCTACCGGAAGCGCATCGAACTGATCCTCCGGGGCATCATCGGGCGCAGCGAGCGCGGCCGGCGACTCTTCATCTCGCTCGTGCTGGCGTTCCTGCCCGCCGTCGTCGTGGGTGTCGGTCTCGAGAAGCCGATCAAGGCGCATCTGCTCGGCCCCGTCGCCGTCGTCATCGCATGGGTGGTGGGTGGCATCGTGCTGCTCGTGGTGGCCCCCCGCATCAAGTCCGATCGTCCCGGTGTGTCCCTCACCTCCATCACGCCGAAGCAGGCGCTCATCATCGGCGCCGCCCAGGTGCTCGCCATGTGGCCGGGCACCAGCCGCAGCCTCGTCACGATCCTCGCCGCCCTCGCCGTGGGCACCACCCTCGCCGCCGCCGTGGAGTTCAGCTTCCTCCTCGGTCTCATGACCCTCGGTGCCGCCACCCTCTACGAGAGCGCCAAGAATGGCTCCACCGTCATCGACGCCTACGGCGTGGCCAGTCCGCTCATCGGCGTGGTGGTGGCGTTCATCGCCGCCGCCGCCGCCATCCGCTGGATGGTCACCTGGCTCCAGACCCGCAGTCTGGCGATCTTCGGATGGGAGCGCATCGTGGTGGCCGCCATCACCGTGGGCCTCATGATGGCCGGCGTCATCTCGACCGCCACCGTCTGATCCGCCACCGTCTGATCCGCCACCGTCTGATCCACCACAGTCTGATCCACCACAGTCCGATCCTCGGCTGCGGCCGATCCGGGACATGGTGGCAACCCCTTGGATCCGCCCCCGTGCTCAGCTGCCGCTGAGCGCAACCTCGTCGACCACGAGCGACGGGCAGGCAGTGCCGCCGGGCAGCCATTCGACATCGGCCCCGACCATGCGGGTGTCGAGCAGCATCCGCTGCAGACTGGAGGCGATCGTGACTTCGCGCACCGGTTCGGCCAGCGCACCATCGCGGATGATGAGTCCCTCGATGCCCACCGAGATGTCGCCGCTCACGACGTTGACCCCGGAATGCAGCCCGGTCATGGACTGCACATAGACGCCGTCGTCGATGTCGGCGAGCAGTTCCTCGAACGATCCCGAACCGGGCAGCACGGCGAGCGCCTGACAGCCGACCCCCGGTGTGGACGAGACCCCGCGCACCGCCGAACCGGTGCTGGGCCGATCGGCGCGACGACCGGTGGCCGAGTCGTACAGGAATCCCTGCAGCACGCCATCCACGACCAGTTCGTTGCGCCGGCAGGCGAGGCCCTCACCGTCGAACATGTCGGCGGCATAGGAACGATGATCGGTGGGGTCGTCGACGAGCGTGAGCGCCGGTGTGGCGATCCGCTCCCCCACCCGATCGGCGAACGGCGAACGACCCTTGAGGACCCGATCGCCGGTGAGCGAGGACCCGAGGATGCCGATGATCGTGGCGGCCACCCGCGGCTCGAACAGCACCGACAGTCGACGCGAGGGTGCCGGGCGGGCACCGAAGAGTCGGGTGGCCCGCAGCACCGCATCGGCGGCGGCCTCGTCGAGATCGAGGGAGTCGGGCGAGAACCCGACCGTGGAACCGGCGCCGGTGTAGGTCTCGTCACCATCGGCGGCCAGCGCCAGCGCGCTCATCGAGCACCATGCGCCGCGGCTGGAACCGACGATGCCCGTGCTGGTGGCCACGGCGAACCGGCCGATGGAATCGCTGAACCCCGCCACGCGCACTCCGGTGATGCGGGGATCGCCGGCGAGCACCATGCGTTCGAGTTCGAGGGCGAGTTCGATCTTGCGATCGGCGGGCAGCGCGGCCACAGCGGGATCGAAGGCGTCGAAGGGCACCGGAGCCACGCCATCGGGTTCGGCGAGACCCACCCACGCATCGGGTTCGGCGAAGCCGGCGTTGTCCCGGGCCTCGCGCAGTGCGTCCTCGATGACGTCAGGTTCGAGACTCCCCGCCCAGGCGAAACCCTGACGATGGTCGCGCACGACGCGCACACCCACTCCCGCCGAGGTGGCGCTGGTGAACGATTCGATCTCCTGCGCATGGGCCTTCACGCTGGTGTAGCTGCTGCGGGCGACGAACGCCTCGAGCTGCTCACCGACCCGGGCCTGCGAGACCACTCGCTGGGCGGTGGCGAGCAGCGCCGCACATTCCTCGTCAGGAGGCTCGACCGCAGCCGGGTTCATGAACCGGAGATGGTGAGGTCGTCGACCACGAGGGTGACACCAGCGGCGCTCATCGGCAGGAACTGCAGATCGGACCCCACCGCACGAACATCGCGGAGCATCTTCTGGAGGGTGGAGGCGATGGTGAACTCGCGCACCGGTTCGGCGAGTTCCCCGTTGCGGATGCGGATGCCCTCGGCGCCGGTGGAGAAGTCCCCGCTGACCGGATTGACCCCGGAATGCAGACCGGAGACCTCCTGCACGAGCACGCCATCGGAGATGCCGGCGAGCAGCGCTGCGGGGTCGGAGGTGCCGGGCAGCAACGAGACGGCGAGGCAACCCACATCAGGAGTGCTCTTGAACCCGCGCACGGCGTTGCCCGTGCTCGTCGTTCCGGCCCGACGGGCAGACTGGGCGTTGTGCACGAACCGGGTGAGCACCCCGTTCTCGATGAGCACGTTGCGGCGGGCGGCCAGCCCCTCACCATCGGCGTCGGTGGCGGTGAAGGCGCGCGTGTCGGTGGGATCGTCGACGAGGGTGAGCAGCGGCGAGGCCACGAGCTCCCCCATCCGATCGGCGAACAGCGACCGACCCTTGAGCACGGCGTCGCCGTTGAGCGTGTAGCCGATGAGCCCGAGGAACTGCGCCGTGACCCACGGGTCGAGCACGACGGTGAGACGACCGCTGCTGGGTTGCACGGCACCGAGCATGCGGGTGGCGCGCTCGGCGGCCTCGGCGGCAGCGCGCTCGGGATCGAGCTGCGAGGGCTCTCGGCCCACGGAGAACCCGAACCCGGTCTGGGTGTCGTCGCCGTCCGATGCCATGGCGTAGGTGGCCACGTAGCAGTTCGACTCACGACCGGCCGAGCGGATACCGGTGGTGGTGACCACGGCGGACTCCGAGATGGAATCCATGTACTCGGCCGACTCGATGCCCGCGATGCGACGGTCTGCGGCGAGCACGGCCCGCTCCATCTCCATGGCGAGGGCGACCTTCGCCTCCGGGCTGAAGGTCTCGAGGGCCGAGCGGTAGAGGTCGATCTGCGGAGGGGTCACGCCATCGGGTTCGGCGAGGCCGGCGAACTCGTCGAACGTGGCGAATCCGGCGTTGTCACGGGCGTCAGCGAGGGTCTCGGCGATGACGGAGGCGTCGAGGCTGCCGGCATAGGCGAACCCCTGCCGACCGTCGATGACGACCCGGATGCCCACGCCCTGGGCCTGCGCCGAGGACAGCGACTCGACCTCCCCCCCGTAGACCTTGATCTCGGTGTCGGTGCCGCGCACCACCACCGCCTCGACCTGCTCGCCGGGTCGGGCCATGGCGACGACCCGATCGGCGACGGCCAGCAGTTCCTCGCTCATGCGGCGGTGCCGCCGATGGTGAGCGACGACACCCGCAGGGTGGGCACGCCGTCGCCCACGGGAACGCCCTGACCATCCTTGCCGCAGGTGCCCGGAGGACCCATGGCGAAGTCGTTGCCGAGCGCATCGATGCGCTGCAGCACCTCGGGACCGTTGCCGATGAGATTGCCCTCGCGCAGCGGTTCGGTGACCTCACCGTTCTCGATCAGGTACGCCTCGGTCATGCCGAAGACGAAGTCGCCGGTGGCGGTGTTGACCTGCCCGCCGCCGAGATGCTTCACGTACACACCCTTCTCGGTGGAGGCGATGATGGCCTCGGGCTCCTCGGTGCCGGCCAGGAGATAGGTGTTGGTCATGCGCACCATCGGGAGGTGCTGGTAGCTCTGACGGCGGCCGTTGCCGGAGCTGGCGCGACCCTCCTTGCGGGCCCGCAGCTGATCCCACATGTAGTCGGTGAGGATGCCGTCCTCGATGAGCACGTTGCGCTGGGCGGGATTGCCCTCGTCGTCGATGGCGATGTTGCCCCACTCGCGACTCATCGTGCCGTCGTCGACCACCGTGACGCCTCTGCTCGCGACCTGCTGGCCGACCCTCCCACCGAACACCGACGCGCCCTTCGAGACGAGATCGGCCTCGAGGCCGTGACCGCAGGCCTCATGGAACAGCACCCCACCACCGCCACTGCCGATGACGACCGGCATCTGGCCGCTGGGCGCGGGTCGGGCGGCCAGCTTCGTGATGGCCCGACCGGCGGCACGGCGGGCGAGTTCGTCGATGTCGTACCGGTCGAAGAGCTCGAAGCCGATGGTGTGCCCGATGCTCTCGCGTCCGGTCTGCATGCCGGTGTCGCCGGTGGCCACGCAGCTCACGGCGAAGAAGGTGCGGACGGTCTCGTCCTCGGCGAGCAGTCCATCGGAGTTCGCCACGAGGATCCGACGGAGACTGTCGCCGTAATTCACCGAGACCTGGCTGATGGCGGCATCGGTGGACCGGGCGATCTCGTCGGCACGGGTGAGCAGCTCGACCTTGCGGGCCTTGGGGACCTCGACCGGCGCGATCTCGATCTCGTACCCACGGGAGCGCTGCTGCCGGGCGAGGGCGATGGTGCGCACGCCGCCTCCACCGCCGCGAGCAGCTGCCGCCGCCGCCTCGGCCGCGGCGATGAGTCCGGCTTCGGAGAGGTCGGCGGTGTGGGCGAACCCGGTGGTGTCGCCCACGACGACTCGGATGCCGGCACCACGATCACGACCGGAGGTGAGCTCCTCCACCCGGCCGTCATCGAGCAGCGCGGATGAACTGCGCCGGTCCTCGGCGAAGACCTCGGCGAACTCGCCGCCGGTCCGGAGTGCGGAACCCAGCACTCGTTCGAGCACCGATGCATCGATCATGGTCGTCCTCGTCTCCGATGATGGAAATGGTTGGTGAAGCGGTCGCGGCATGCCGATGGGGCCGGTTGGCCGTGCACCCATCGGGGCCGTAGCGTACCGGTGATGCCCGTGAAGACCGGATCGAGCGCAGCCGTCGAGCTGCTCGTCAGCGACAGCGACACCGCGATCGCACATCGGTCCGGCGAGGTCCCGGTGCTCGCCACCCCCCGGGTCATCGCACTGTGCGAACAGGCGGCGTTCACCGCCGTGGCACCGGAGCTCGAACCGGGACAGACCACCGTGTCGATGAAGGTGCAGATCGATCATCTCGCCCCCTCGGCCATCGGACAGACAGTCACCGCCGAGGCCACCGTCGAGAAGATCCAGGGCCGTCGGATCATGTTCACCGTCTCGGTGCACGACGATCACGGCCTCATCGCCGTCGGTCGGGTCACCCGGGTCGTGGTGAACATCGAGGACTTCCTGGCCAAGGCCGGTCGCTCCGACTGAGATCGCCCCGGCGGGTGGGCCACAGGTTCGTACAATGATGCGATGACTGCGACGGCCACCACCTCCCCGCCTCGCCGTCGATGGGCGCTGCCGCTGCGCATCATCATCAGCGTGCTGATGATGACCGTGCTGTATTCGCGCTTCCCCGACCTCAGCTGGTCGGAGGTCGTCCCGACCTGGAGCCTCACCACCGGCGAGTGGCTGCTCGGTGCGGTGCTGCTCACGCTGGCGGCGATGGTGCTGTCGGCCGTCCGATGGCAGCAGGTGCTGCGAGCCATGGGGCATCCCACCGCCCTGCGCACACTCGTGCCGCTGGCCCTCGCCGGACAGTTCGTCTCCAACGTGCTGCCCACCACCATCGGCGGCGATGTGCTGCGGGTGTCGCGACTGTCGAAGGAGAACGGTGAATCCGCCGACACCTTCGCCTCGGTGGTGCTCGAGCGCCTGAGCGGCTGGCTCGTGCTGCCGCTCATCACCTTCTTCGGCCTCATCATCAACCCCGACCTGCGCGAGCAGGGCGACGCCACACTGTTCGCAGTGCTGATCTCGGCGGTCACCCTCGTGGGGCTCATCGTCATCATCGTGGTCGCCGACCACCCCCGCCTCGGCGGCCGGTTCGCCAGTCGCTCGGGTTGGCAGCGGTTCGTGGGGGCGGTCCACACCGGCGTGAGCCGCATGCGGGCCCATCCCGGCGCCACCGTGGGGATCGTGCTGGCCGGCCTGCTCTACCAGCTGGCCCTGTGCGTCGCCGCCCTCATGGTGGCCGCTGCGCTCGGATTCGGCTGGCTGGGCATGACCCCGCTGCTGGCGTTCTTCCCCGCGGTGCTCATCGCGCAGGTCCTGCCGATCGGCATCGCCGGGCTCGGCGTGCGCGAGGGCGCATTCGTGCTCTTCCTCACCCCGCTCGGGGTTCCGGCCGAGCAGGCGATCGCCCTCGGACTCGTGCTCTACGCCGTGAACCTCGTGGTGAGCCTGGCCGGAGCGCCCTCGTTCGCCATCGGGGGCCGCCGGCGCCATCGCCCGCAGTATCCGGAGGTCCCCGCCTGACACGGCGGTGCCGGGCCGACGATCACCGCGCTGTGATGCAGGTGGCGGCAATCCGAGGCGGTACCGTTCTCGGGGTACGAGCGAAGGAAGCCGGCATCGCATGATCCTCGAGCGCATCACATCACCCAATGATCTCCGTGGGCTCGATGACGCGCAGCTGGCCACGCTCGCCGAGGAGATCCGTGAGGTGATCATCGGATCGGTCACCACCCACGGTGGCCATCTCGGCTCGAACCTCGGTGTCGTCGAACTCACCCTCGCCATCCATCGGGTGTTCGAATCGCCCCGGGACATCATCCTCTGGGACACCGGTCACCAGTGCTACCCGCACAAGATCGTCACCGGCCGGGCCGAGGGTTTCGAACATCTGCGTCAGGCCGATGGCCTGTCCGGCTACCCGTCCCGCTCGGAATCCGATCATGACTGGATCGAGGACAGCCACGCCTCCACGGTGCTGAGCTGGGCCTACGGGCTGGCCACGGCACAGGCCGCCAAGGGAGAGACCGACCGCCGCATCGTCGCCATCATCGGTGATGGCGCCATGACCGGTGGCATGGCCTTCGAGGGGCTCAACAACCTCGGCCATGCGGGCCGCGATGTCATCGTCATCCTCAACGACAACGGCCGCTCGTACGCACCCACGATCTCCAAGCTGGGCGAGAGCCTCGTGAAGATCCGCAACAACCCGGTGTACATGCGCCGCCAGGCCCGGCTCGAGAAACTCCTCGCCGAGATCCCCGTGGTCGGCAGCCTCGCCGAGCGCGGGCTCGACGCCACCAAGGCCGCCATCCGTGAGATGTGGGAGCCCACCGCGTTCTTCGAGGCGCTCGGCGTGCGCTACGCCGGACCCTTCGACGGTCACGACATCGCTGCGGTGGAAGCGGCGCTCACCAATGCCCTCGCCATGCCGGGCGGTCCGCAGGTCATCCATGTCATGACCCAGAAGGGCCGCGGCTACGCACCGGCGGAGAACGATCCCATCAAGCGGCTGCACGACACCTCGACCTCGAAGCCCGGCAGCTACACCGCCGCCTTCACCGAGGCCCTCATCGCCGAGGGCGAGGCCCGACCCGAACTGGTCGCCATCACCGCCGCCATGCCCGACTCCACCGGGCTGCTCGAGTTCTCGAACCATTTCCCGGGCCGCATGCTCGACGTGGGCATCGCCGAGCAGCACGCCGTCACCGCTGCCGCCGGCATGGCCCGCGGCGGTCTGCGGCCGGTGTTCGCCGTGTACTCCACCTTCCTCACCCGGGCCTTCGACCAGGTCAACCTCGACGTCGGCCTGCACGGCGAGCCGGTCGTGTTCTGCCTGGATCGGGCCGGCATCACCGGCGACGACGGCCCCAGCCATCACGGCGTGCTCGACATGGTGCTGCTCTCGAAGGTGCCGGGCATGACCATCTTCGCCCCGTCCTCCTATCAGGAGGTCGGACAGATGCTGCATGACGCCCTCGACATCACCGATGGTCCATCGGCCATCCGCTGGGCCAAGACCGATGCCCGCCATGTCGGTCCCGACGAGGTGGGCAGCGGGCTCAACGCCCGCCGTCTGCGGGCGGGCACCGATCTGTGCATCATCAGCGTCGGCAAGATGCTCGACGCCGCCGAGGCCGCTGCCGAGGCGCTCGCCGCTGAGGGCCTCTCGGTGTCGCTCTGGGACGCCCGGGTGGTCAAGCCCCTCGATCTCAACATGCTCACCGCAGCAGCCGAGCATCCCTTCGTGCTCACCGTCGAGGACGGTCTGCGCGAGGGCGGTGTCGGGGCGGCGGTGGCCGATGCCGTCGCCGAACTCACGGTGGGCCGCTCCCAGCCGCGGGTCCGGGTGCTCGGCATCCCCACCCAGTACATCGCCCACGGCAAGCCGGCGGCCATCCTGGCCGAGCTCGGTCTCGATTCCACGGGCATCGCCGAATCCGCTCGCAGCCTGTGCGCCAGCGGTCGCAACGTCACCGCCTGAGCCGGCCATGTCCCCCGACGATCCCGTCCGCCCCGTCGCCGCACCGGCGCAGCTGTTCGATCTCACCGGACGCACCGCGCTCGTCACCGGGGCCTCCTCCGGTCTGGGCCACCGCATGGCACTGGTGCTCGCCCATGCCGGCGCCACCGTGGCGGTCACGGCCCGGCGCACCGACCGGCTCGAGGCGCTCGCCTCGCTCCATCCGGCGATCCACCCGTTCACCGCTGATCTCTCCGTGGCCGCCGATCGTGAGCGCCTCGCTGCGGACGTCGAGGCGGCGCTCGGCACCCTCGACGTGCTGGTCAACAACGCCGGCCTGTCGCACTCCTCCCCGATCGAGGCCGAGACCCTCGCCGATTTCGAGCGCATGATCGACATCAACCTCACCTCGGCCTGGCATCTCATCAAGCTCTTCGGCGTGGGCATGGTGGCCGCCGGTCGAGGCTCGATCATCAACATCGCGTCCATCCTCGGCATCGTCGGCGCCACGCCCAGCAAGCAGACCGGCTATCCGGCGGCCAAGGGCGGCCTCATCAACCTCACCCGCGAGATGGGCCTGCAGTGGGCCCGCCGGGGCGTGCGGGTCAACGCCATCTGCCCCGGGTGGTTCGCCACCGAGATGACCGACGATCTGCTCTCCACCGAGGCCGGTGTCGGCTTCGTCGAGCGCAACACGCCGCTGCAGCGCGCCGGCCTGGTGCACGAGATCGACGGGGCGCTGCTGCTGCTGGCCTCCGATGCCAGCAGTTTCATGACCGGCTCGGTCCTCACCGTCGACGGTGGCTGGACCGCCCGCTAGCTGTCGGTCGCCTGCTGTTCGGCCGAGCGTCGCTGCGCATCGGCCTTCAGATCACCCTTGGCCACCTTGCCGCCCGAGGATCGCGGCAGCGCATCGAGGATCACCAGGTGCTCGGGCCACCACTCGCGTGACACCCCGCGCTCGCGCAGATGGGCGACGAGTTCCTCGAGCACGAGCGTGTGTCCGGGACGCAGCTCGAGATACGCACAGACCCGCTCGCCGAACACCGGATCGGGCCAGGCCACCGCAGCCACCATGGCCACGGCCGGATGCGTGGCCACCTCGGCCTCCACCGCCGGCGCGCTGATGTTCTTGCCACCGCGGATGATGAAGTCGGAGGTACGGCCGATGACGGAGAGCACACCATCGGAGTCGATGCGCACGATGTCGCCCATGAGCATCCAGCCGTCGTCGGTGAAGAGTGCGGCGTTGGCGGCCTCATCACCCCAGTAGCCGAGCGCGGTGGCCGGGCCGCGGCAGGCCGGCTGTCCCTCATCCACGCCCGGGGCGACATCGAGATGGGTCTCGGGATCGAGGAGCCGCACCTGCATCTCGGGGATGACATGACCGGCGGTGCGCAATCGGGTGTCGCGGTCAGTGGCGTGCGAGGTGTGGCTGAGTGCTCCGGTCTCGTTGGAGCCGTAGAACTGCAGCACCCTGGCGCCGGTGGTGCGTTCGAACTCAGCGGCGCGTTCGAACGGCACCGCCTCGCCGCCGGTGAACATCGAACGCAGCGAGGAGAGATCGCGGGGCCGGACCGCCTGGGCGTTGAGCATCATGATGAACTGCGTGCTCACGCAGCAGAGCACGGTGACCCGTTCACGTTCGATGAGATCGAGGGCCGCATCGGCGTCGAAGCGCTCCATCAGGACGGTGGGACAGCCGAGGATCGTCGGCGTGAAATGCGCCGTCCAGAGACCGAAGCCGAACGGGGCCGGCAGCGCACCGAGGAACACCTCGTCGGGACCGAACCCCCCGGCGGCGGCGGCCAGCCGATGGAAGTGGAACCAGCGGTTCTGGGTGTGCATCACGCACTTGGGCAGGCCCGTGGTGCCCGAGGTGGAGTTGAGCAGGAACAGTGCATCGGCATCGAGCGGGTGCAGCTCGGCCTGCGGATCGATGATGGTGCCCTCGGGCAGACCGGGATCGACGACCGCACAGCTGCGATCGATCAGGACCAGACGGTCGACCACGGCACCGAGCGCCGCCACATCGGCCACGAGCCCAGCGGCATCACGTCCGTGCTGATCGGGTGTGGTGACGAGCACCGAGGCACCGGTGAGTGAGAGCAGATGGGCGACCTCGCGATCGCCGGCACGGGCCCCGATGCCGACCGCCACGAGTCCGGCCTTCTCGATGCCCACGAACACGGCGTGCACCGCTGGTCCATCGGGCATCATCACGGCGATGCGGTCCCCGGGGCGATGCGCGCCGGCGAGCAGCATCCGGGCGACGCGATCCGAATCGGCGTCGTACTCTGCCCAGCTGTATCGCCGACCCTCGGCGATGAACGCAGCACCATCCGGCGTGGTCGCCGCCTGTCGAACGATGACTGCGGCGATGGTGTCGTCGCCCCACCATCCGGCGGCGCGGTAGGCAGCGGCGTCGGCGGACGAGGCCCGTGGTTCGGGGCTCATGCGTGGTCCTCCGTCTCCCTGGCCCGCCGGGATCCGGGTGCGGTGCGCAGATCGGTGATGAGGTGCTCGAGGCGATCCACGAGATCCACGAGCTCGTCGGCGGACCAGTGGCTGAGCTGCTCGGCCATGATGGCGTCGTTGGCCGCCTGCACCCGACGATGCGCCGACCGTCCCGCAGGGGTGACCCGCACGACGGCGGCACGGCCATCGGTGGGGTCGGGGCTGCGTTCGATGTAGCCCTCGGCCTCCAGGGCCTGGACCTGACGGGTGAGTGCGGCCGGATGGATGCGACCGGCGGTGGCGAGATCGCTCATGCGCAGCGGGCCATCGTCGATGACCTTGCCCAGCACGGCGACTGCGGCGAACCCGATGGCGACCTGCGAGCGTTCGGCGTTGATGCGGTCCAGCCGCTGTGACCCGATGATGCGACGCAGCGCGGCGAGTGCATCACCGAGTCGGCGACGCGCCTCGGCGGCATCGGCGGATCCGGCCGATGCCGGGGTGCCCGCACCGCTCATGACCACACCGTCGCGATGCGCTGGGCGGCCTCGGCACCCTGACGCCGACCCTCGGCCAGCGAGGGAGCCCGGGTGGCGGGGTCGAGCACGTTGGGCCCGAACACCTCGATGGCGCGCTCGTCGGCGGCGATCACCTCGACCACCACGCCCGAGGCCCGCAGCGCATCGGCCTGCTCGAGCACCGAGCCGCCGAAACCCATCACCGAGGGAGCGATGACGATGACGGTGTCGCAGTCGGCGGCGAGATCGAGGTTCACCACGGATCGCACACCGCCGTCGATGAAGCGGGAACTCCCGATGGTGACCGGGGGCCAGACCCCCGGCACGGCGCAGCTGGCGGCCACGGCATCGACGAGATCGACGCTGCTGTGACGATCGAAGGTCACGAACTCCCCGGAATGGGCGTCGACCGCCGTGATGAGGAGATCGCGGGTCGACCACGAGTGCTCCGAGAGTCGGGAGACGATCACGGCCCGGCGGACGGATTCCTCCACGGTGTCGGTGCCCAGCGCCAGCGCACCCAGACGGGCCCGCATGTCCTGCGGTTCGAGGCCCTCCTCGAGCGAGGCCAGCACAACGTTCGCGATCGCCTCGACATCGAACGCCACCTCGAGCTCCGCCGATTCCCGGGCCGGGACGAGCTGACGCGCGCACAGCGACTCGATGGATTCGCTCGTGCAGAGCTGGGCCCCCACCGCCGCACCGGCGGAGGTCCCCACGATGCGATCGGCGTCGCGCACGAACACACCGGCCTGCGCGAGCGCGTCGATGACACCGATCTCCCAGGCCACGCCGGCCACACCACCACCACCGAGCACCAGAGCTCGCGTCATCGTCCGATCACCTTCCCGACCGTACGCGTCGGAGGCGGCCCGATGGGCCGCCTCCGATCATGGAACCTGACTGCTCGCTCAGCCCAGCGGGTCGAGCGAGGAACCGACAGCCCACATGGCGAAGAACTGGGCGTTCGCGCCGTAGGCCTGGGCGATGGCCAACTTGGCGCCATCGACCTGATGCTCACCGGCCTGGCCGCGCACCTGCAGCGCAGCCTCGGCGAAGCGCAGCAGACCCGATGCACCGATGGGGTTGGAGGACAGCACGCCACCCGACATGTTGATCGGGAAGGCACCACCGAGTGCGGTGTCGCCGTTGGCGGTCATCTTCCAGCCATCACCGGGAGCGGCGATGTCGTGCGCCTCGAGCCACATGGGCTCGTACCAGCTGAACGGCACGTAGAGCTCGGCACAGTCGATCTGCTCCTTCGGGTTGGTGACCCCGATGGCCTTGTAGATCTCATCCGAGCAGTCGTGGGCGGCGGCCGGGCTGACCGGATCGCGACCGGCGAAGGTGGACGGCTCCGACTTCATGGCCGTGGCCAGCACCCATGCCGGGGGCTTCGAGGCAGCCCTGCCACCCTCCTCGTCGGTGAAGATCACCGCGCAGGCGCCGTCGGAGGACGGGCAGGACTCGAGGAAGTGCAGCGGATCCCACATCATCGGGGATTCCCTGACCTTGTCGATGGTGATGTCGGCCAGCTTCAGATGGGCGTAGGGGTTCTTGGCGCCGTTGAGACGGTCCTTCACAGCGACCTGCCAGCCGATGTCCTCGGGAGCCCCGGAACGACGGATGTAGGCACGGATGAACGGGGCGAACGCACCACCGGCACCGATGGAGGCACCCTTGCCGCCACCGAGTGCGAACTGGGCGTTGCCCTCGGACTGCTTCTCGAAGGCGATCGAGAGCACTCGCTTGTGGCGACCGCTGCCGACGAGATGGGCGCCGACGATGCCGGTGGAGCCACCGACGGAGCCAGCGGTGTGCACCCGGAACATGGGCTTGTTGACCGCACCGAGCGCATCGGCGAGGTACATCTCCGGCTTCATGACACCCTCGAAGAGATCGGGGGCCTTGCCGAGGACGACGGCGTCGATGTCGCTCCAGTCCATGTTGGCGTCCTCGAGGGCGCGGAGCGCCGCCTCGCGGACGAGACCGGCGATCGAGACATCGGCACGACGCTTCTTGTGATGCGTCTGGCCGATTCCTACAACGGCGACGGGCTGGTGGCTCATTCGTCTCCCTCCAGGACTGCGACGAGGTTCTGCTGGAGGCAAGGTCCGGACGTGGCGTGGGCCAACGTGCGTCGCTTGCCGTTCTTGATGATCTGGTTGGCGGCTTCACCCATGCGGATGAGGCCGCTGACCATGACGGGGTTGGTGGCGAGTGCGCCACCGGACGGGTTGATCTCGGTGGACGGATCGAGATCGAGCGCCTCACGGATGATCAGCTCCTGGAAGCTGAACGGGGCGTAGATCTCGGCCACATCGATCGGACCGTTCTTGACGCCGGCACCGGCGGCGGCGAGCGCCGTGGACACCGAGCGGGTGATGTCGGCACGCATCGTGGGCAGATGCGCCTCGATGCGATGGTCGATGCCGGTGATCCAGGCCGGACGCTCGCACAACTCGTAGGCCTTCTTGCCGCGGGCCAGGATGATCGCCGCGCAACCATCGGTGGTGGGCGGAAGATCGTGACGACGCAGCGGGTTGCGCACGTAGTCGGC
>CANFHM010000041.1 GCA_947446975.1 Microthrixaceae bacterium | reverse complement strand
TCACTCCCCGCTCGAACCGGCGCAGCCGCTGCGGGGACAATTGTCGGCGTCGGACTCATGCTGCGTGTCGACGCGCTCCTGCACGCCCCGTCGAACGCTGCGATCAGTGCTGCGTACTTCGATCAGGTTCACGCCGACTTCCGGCTCGATCTCCTGCACATGGGACTCGCGCCCGGTTTCGCTGCGTTCGCCATCGGTTCGCTCCTTATGCTCGCCATCGTCGGTTGGTTCCGTCCGCGAGTCGCAGCGATCGCGCTCGTGCTTCTGGGTCCAGTCACGGTCGTCGCGGCAGCCACAGATGCGCCGGCTTCGATCGGCGCGGGATCATTCGTGCTGGCGGTGGCCCTCATCGCAACACTCGCGCTCGCTGCTCTGGTGCGGAGCAGCGCTATCCAGCTACAGAAATTCGAGGAACTCTTCGACTGATATTTCCGACTGGCGGATGATCGAACGAAGCGTCCCGAACGCCAGTTCCTTGTGCATCGGAACGATGACCGTGGCATCACGATTGCGAAGCTTTACGTGGCTACCGCGCTGACTGACTTCGACGAAGCCCACGCCGACGAGTGCCTTGATCACATCAGCTCCACTGACGACCGGTAGCGGTGGGTTCACGCAGAAAGTTGGAACGTCGCGACGACCGGGTGGCTCAGATCAAATGGTTCATTCTCGTCCTCGAAGAAGAGCCCAAGCGCTTCTTTAAGGTTCGCGAGAGCGTCATCCATCGACCCGCCCTGACTCGTCACATCAACTTCAAGACAGCGCGCAACGAAGAGACTTCCTTCGTGAGTGATCGCCGCTGTGAGTTCCATCGCCCCATCATACGAGAAGGGAACGAATCAGAGCCATGGCCGAATGACCCAACGACGAGCGCCTCAGGAATCAAGGCTGTACCGATACACATTCGTCTGCATTTTCTGATTAGAAATGAATCGACCCGCTATCGAGGTCGGTAGACGTCAGACCGATGTTCGATCCGGAGAACGTCGATGAACTGCTCGTCATCGTCGATCTCATAGATGACGCGATAGGCGCCGCGCCGCGCCGACCAGAGTCCAGAGAGTTCACGCTGGAGTGGATGTCCGACCCGGTGGGGGTTCTCGCAGAGGGGTCCGACCAGGAACTCAACGACTGCAGCGGCCATACGATCCGGGAGTCGCGCGAGCTGTCGTTCCGCAGACGCCGCTACTCGCAGGGTCCACGCTTCGTCGGTCACTCGCTCAGGTAACGGGCTCGCAACTCGTCAGCAGAGACGACCCGCCCTGCCCGAACCTCGAGGCGAGCCTCTTCGATCTCGGCCATCGCCGAGGGATCCGACAGGAGCTCGAGCGTGTCCTCGAGGGCTTCCAGCTCCTCGGAGCTCATCAGCACCGCGGCCGGACGACCGTTGCGGGTGACCGTGATGCGTTCGTGCTGCTGCTCGACGCGATCGACCATCTCCGAGAACTTGGCCTTGACCTCTGCGAGCGGGAGCACGTCGGACATGACCAGAATCATAGTCAGAATTGGCAGAAGCGCAACCGGACCATTCGGGACGATCGACCTGAGCAGGGCCGCTCAAGGAACGATTCGCTCCATGAACTCGATGCGATTGCCGAAAGGGTCATCGACGTAGCAGCGGTCGAATCCCTCGAGAGGCTGATCGAAGGTCACCGTGATCCCCCGTTCGCGGAACTTCGAGACGAGATCGGCGAGGCTCGTGACCAGGAACGCGGGATGCGCCTTCACCGCTGGCACGAAGTTCTCTGTCACTCCCAAGTGGATCCTGGCCTCCCCAGCCTCGAACCAACAGCCGCCTCGAACCGCAAGATGCGCTGGCTTCGCAATCTGCGTGAGCCCGAGCACACCCTCGTAGAAATCGATCGCCTCCGATTCCCGACTCGGAGGCATCGCGAGTTGGACGTGTTCGATGCCGTAGATGCTCACTTCGTCATTCCTCTCGAGCGATTACTGATCGAGGCTGTACCGGTACACATTTGTCTGCATTTTCTGATTAGAAATGAGATCGGGCTTGGTGATTCTGCGACCCTGCGGAGCGGGCTCGCCGGACCGACGCCGAGTGAGCTGCCCGATCTCCGCGCCAGCGATCCGGCGGCCGTCACCGCCCGTCTGCTCGAGTTCTTCGTCGCGCTCGCAGCAGGGGGCTGATCGACCGATCAGCCCTCGGTGACGATGCCCTTCTTGATGGTGAGACGGCGGGGCGAGCGCTGGGCCAGCACGCTGTCGTGCGTGACGGTGATGAGCGTGAGGCCATGGGCGTCGCCAACCTGTTCGATGAGCTCGGCGATCTCGTCGCGGGTCTCCTCGTCGAGGTTGCCGGTGGGCTCATCGGCGAGAATCACCCGCGGCTTCTTCACCAACGCTCGGGCGATGGCCACGCGCTGCTGTTGACCACCGGAGAGCTGACTGGGCAGATGATCGGATCGATCAGCCAGACCCACTGAGGCCAGAACCTCCGCCACGGCGGTATGGCGGGCGGCCTTGTCTAGGTCGAGCGGCACGAGTCCGCACTCGACGTTCTCGGCGGCGGTGAGCGTGGGGATCAGGTTGTAGTTCTGGAAGATGAACCCGATGCCACCGGCCCGCAGCTGGGCCTGATCGTTCTCCGACATCGAGGTGATCTCTCGACCCTCGAAGCGGATGGAACCGGCCGTGGGCGTGTCGAGCACGCCGAGCAGCTGCAGCAGCGTGGACTTGCCGCCGCCGGTGGAACCCTGGATGGCGATGCGGTCGCCTTCCTCGATTCGCAGCGTGACATCGCGCAGCGCGTTGATCGAATTGCTGCCCTGCGTATAGGTCTTGAAGACCGAGTCAAGTTCGTAGAGGCTCATCAGGCGACACTCCTCAGTGCGTCAGCGGGGCGGAGACGGGAGGCCCGGAAGCCGCCGAAGGCACCGGCGATGACGCCGCCGAGCACAGCGAGGCCGATGGCGAGGGCGATGACGCCGGGGGTGAGTGCGGCCTTGAGGACCACATCGAAGGTGGTGCCTCTGCTGCCGCCCAGGCGGGGACCGCCGCCGAAGCCGCCTTGGACGCCCGATGGGATGCTGCCGCCGGTGCGACCGCCACCTCCACCACCGGGAGGCCCGCCGGCGAAGGTGCTCGACAGTCCGCCAGTGGTGGCCTGCAGTGTGGGGGCGATGGCGTCGATGATCTGCACGGCGATGAAGGCGATGGCCAGACCGATGCCGCCGCCGAGCAGACCCTGCACGATGCTCTCGGCGGCCACCTGACGCACAATGCGGTTCTTTCGCCAGCCCAGCGCCCGCAGCGTGCCGAACTCACGGGTACGGCGACCCACGCCGGACATGGTGAACAGCACGGCCATGAGGAAGGCGAGCGCGAGCACGAGAATCGAGAGCCACAGGCCCAGGTTGTGCAGCAGATCGCTGGCGTTGGAGAGCGAGCCCGACACGGTGGAACCGAGGTCGGAGGCCGTGCTGACCGTGGCGTTTGGCAGGGCGATCTTCAGTGAATCGGCCACGCTCGCCGTGGACGAACCTGAGCTGGCGGCGACATACACGTTGGTGATGAGATCGGTGTTGCCCGACAGGCTCTGGGCCACATCGAGCGGGATGTACACGTTGGATGCGGTCTCGGCAGCCGAGGTGCCCGAGGAGATGATGCCCACGACCGTGACATCCTGCGTGGTTCCGTCGGACTTCCCGAGCGTGATGGTGCTGCCCACGCTGAGCGAGGCCGATGCGGCGTAGGTGGCGTCGACCATGGCGTTGTTCTGGCCGGCGTCGGCCGAGGTGAGCGCCCGACCGGCGTCGATCACCGTGCCGTCGAGCGGGCCGGTGGATTGTTCGGCGCCGATGCCCATGACGCTGAACGAATCGACCGAGAACGTCGAGGCGCCGAGCGACGGAGCCGTGGTGCTCTGCGTGCCGCCCTGTGCGCCACCGCCGCCGAACCGACCACCGCCGCCGGCGCCCGTTCCGCCAGTGGCGTCGCCCGGG
The DNA here is from genome assembly GCA_947446975.1 of Microthrixaceae bacterium. Classification (GTDB taxonomy): domain Bacteria; phylum Actinomycetota; class Acidimicrobiia; order Acidimicrobiales; family Acidimicrobilacustridaceae; genus Acidimicrobilacustris. The sequence goes on along the minus strand of CANFHM010000041.1, from coordinate 17,618 downwards.
TTGATCTGCGGGAGCTCACCGTTGAACGAGGTGTTGTCGAGACGCAGTGCCGTGGCCACCGCGGCCACGTTCGGCGTGTCGGTGATGGTCTGCACCGCCGCGGTGTCGAGCGTGCCCGAGCCGCGGGAGATGCGCAGGTTGGTGCGCGAGACCTGCCGAGAGCCGTCGGCGTTGGTGCCGCCACCGGGCACGTCGAAGCGCTGACGTCCACCGTCCTGGCCGGGGGCGGGCGGGGTGGGGGCCTGGGTGACCGAGATGTCGGTGCCGATGCCGTAGAGAGAACCGAGCACCTGGGACTGGGCGTTCGAGGCCCCGTTCGAGGCTGCATTCACGACGAGCACGACGGCGATGGCGATGGCGAGTCCGAACGACACGATGATCGTCTGCCGCTTTCGATTGAACAGCTCGCGCCTGAGATAGGTGAGGAACATCGCTCTCCTGAGGTAGAGGTGCCAGCGCGAACCTACGGACACAACGTAAGAACAGGGTGAGCGTCAACCGTGAACTCGCTGGGAACATCGAGGGCCGCGGGCCGGCCGGGCGTCAGGACGCTTCGGCCCGTCGTCAGATCGTCAGGCCCGACGCGATGGTGGCCCGCGTGTTCGAACGCATGACGGAGCGCATCATGTCGGCGTCGGCAGCGTTGGTGAGGAACACGAACGACAGGTCGCTGGCCGGATCGGCCCACCCCACCTGACCATGCATCCCGGCGTGCCCTGACGAACCGGGCCGGCTCGGTGAGCGCCGCCGGACCCTGAGTGGCGAGACGGCTCTGCATCGGTCTGCGCGGCGATATTGCACTCAACGTCATGCGAGGTTGGTCTCAAAAGCGTGATCACCGGCCCGACCCTACGGCGGCGAAAATCGATCCATAGTCGCCGCGCGGCATCAAGATCATCAGCACCGCATCAATCGAGACGGCCAACTACGCCCCACAATTCAGGATCCGACCAAAGGTGATCATCAGTTGGGCGATCAACGACACCACACCGTGGATCCCGAAGATGGAGCGCCGAGAGGTCGGGTGACCGTCACCTTGAAATGTTTGTGACGGCCGGTGCGATGTCAGCCCGTCAACGTAAAGCGGTACACATTCGTGTCGCGGGCGACGAAGCCGATGCGCTGATAGAGACGGTTGGCGGCTTCGCGGCTCGGGCGGGATGTGAGGTCCACAGTCCTCGCGCCGAGCGCTCGGGCACGGTCGAGCGCCTCACGGTTGAGCGCCTCCCCCACGCCCCTCCCTCGGGCCTCACTGTCGACCACGACATCCTCGATCCAGGCCCGAACCCCGGTCGGGATGCGGAACCACGCAAGCGTGAGACTGCCCAAGATCGCGCCACTGTCGGCATCGATCGCCAGCAGCAGGATGCTCGCCGGCGAGTCGACGATGGCAGCCAGTTCGGCCCGGGTCGGCGGCGGGTTGGACGACGACAGCTGTGGGGTGAGCAGTTCGAACGCCTCGACCAGTGCGTCGGTGACGTCGGTTGCTTCGATGATCTCGACTCCGGCCATCTCTCCAGCGTAGGCAACGGAGCCCGGAACGGCGGCGGGCGATCCGGCGCCCGGCCGGCGCTGCCGACGAGGGGAGCCGCCGCGCCGGACGCCGGTAGCCTGACCGCATGGCTGTCCCGACCGGCGACTCACTCCCCCACCTCCGGTGGTCCGACACCCCTACGGTGTCCCGCCCTGTGCTGCTCGTAGCCTTCGGCGGTTGGAACGACGCCGGCGACGCGGCCAGCACCGCCATCGACTACCTCATCGACGAGTGGGACACCGAGGAGTTCGTCGACATCGATCCGGAGGAGTTCTTCGACTTCACCACGACCCGACCCGAGGTGCGCATCGACCTCGGCGGCACCCGACAGATCGACTGGCCCTCGAACGCGTTCCATGCCGGCAGGGTCCCCGACACCGATATCGATGTCGTGCTGATGTCCGGCATCGAGCCGCAGTTGAAGTGGCGCACGTTCTGCGCGCATGTCATCGGTGTGGCCAAGGCGGTCGACGCCCGACTCGTGGTCACCCTCGGGGCACTGCTCGCCGAGGTTCCGCACTCCCGACCCGTCTCGGTCTTCGGCACGGCCTACGACGACGCCACCGTCGACGCACTCGATGTGCTGCCCTCACGCTACGAAGGTCCCACCGGCATCACCGGCGTCCTCCATGCCGCATGCCGCGAAGCCGGCATCCGCTCAGCCGCGTTGTGGGCGGCCGTTCCCACCTATGTCCCGAACGCCACCTCGCCGAAGGCCGCACTCGCGCTCATCCAGCGCACGGCCAAGCTCATCGGCACCGAGATCGAGGCCACCGAGCTGAAGTTCGCCACCGACTCCTACGAACACCAGGTGTCCCAACTGGTGGCCGAGGATGACGAGACCACCGACTACGTGGCCCAGCTCGAGAAGCGTTTCGATGAGGAACCCGACTCGTTCACCGACGGCGAGAGCCTCGTCGACGAGGTCGAGCGGTTCCTGCGCGACCAGGACTGAGCTGCGTCAGCTCTCGTCGGTGAGATCCACCACGAGGTGATCCCCCTGCCACACCGGCGTGCGCGGATGATCGAAATGCACATCGACCGCAGCACCACTGAACGCGTGACGGGCGAGCGGGCCCCACAGATCGGCGCCCACCGCCATCTGCGGGAGATCATCGAGCGAGAACCAGCCGACACCGGAGGTCTCGAGGGGATGGGCCTGCAACGAGCCGCCGGTGGCGCGGCAGTGGAAGACCAATGAGTACAGCGGGACGCTGGTGAAGCGGCGCTGCAGTCCGTCGTACACGGCGAGCAGCTGCAGCACCTCGCACTCGATGCCGGTCTCCTCGCTCACCTCCTTGACCGCCACCTCGGCCGGCGAATAGCCGATATCGGCCCAACCGGTCGGGTAGAGCCACACCCCGGAATCCGAGCGCTGCACCAGCAGGATCTCATCAGCCTCGTTCTGCACGATGGCCCCGACTGCGACCTTCGGGGTCTGGTAGCCGGGCACGCCGACGCCGACCGACTTCATCCACTCGTGGACGAGATCGTCAGGGTCATAGGTGCTCCCCGCTGCCACCCGCATATCGGCGGCCACGGCCAGGACCTCCTCGAAACGCTCCTGCTCGTAGAGGCTCTGCGTGAAGCCGAGACCGGTGCGAGCGATCCCGGCGAGCGCCTCGCTCCAGCGGATCAGATCCTGCGGGGTCACGGAGTCGCTCATGGGCGGAACGCTAGCGGTGAACCGTCTCAACCGATGTCGGAACCATCGATCGCGAACAGCAGCGCCCGCTTGATCTCCTCGAGATACCCCTGATCGAGGATCTTCGAACCGGTGGAATCGCGCACGTAGAAGGAGTCCACCGCCGCCGGCCCGAGGGTCTGGATCTTGGCCGAGGTGATGTCGAGATCGAGATCGTTGAACGCCCGGGTGATGCGCCACAGCACCCCCATCGAATCCGGTGCGCGCACCTCGAAGACCGTGGCTTCATGGGAGAGCGCATTGTCGATGATGACCTCGGGGTGCTTGACCAGACCCGGCAGTCGACGCGGCCGGTAGTAGGTGCGTCGGCGTTCGGCGAGGCGAGCCTCGAGAGCGAGGCGTCCGTCGAGTCCCTTCTCGAGTTCGCGCACCACACGGTCCCACTGGATCTCGTTGTCGAACGTGCTCTGGACCCGGAACTGCTCGAGGGCCATGCCGTTGCCATCGGAGTACGCGGCTGCCTCCATCACGGCGAGTCCGTTGAGCGAGAGCACGCCGGCGACCCTCGCGAACAGACCCCGCCGATCCGGCGAGACCACGATGAGTCGATCCTCGACACCTTCGAGGATCCGACGGCCCTGGGCCAGCAGCTCGCGGTGGTACGGCGTGGGGAACCCTGAGTCGGTGGCATCGGCGACGGAACCACCGGCGAGCACATGGGACACCCGATCCACGAGCACGCCCACGAGTTCCTGTTTCCACGAACCCCATGCGGCGGGTCCGGTGGCCAGCGAGTCGGCCTCGGTGAGGGCATCGAGCAGACGGAGGCAGCGCAGATCGCCGGCGGCACCGGCCACGTGAGCGATGGTGCCATCGTCGGAGAGGTCGCGGCGGGTGGCCACATCGGGGAGCAGCAGATGATGGCGGACCATCTGCTGCAGCATCGCGGTGTCCTCGGCGTCGAAGCCCATGCGGGGACCGATCTCGGCCACGAGGTCGACGCCGACCTCGGTGTGATCGCCGGGACGGCCCTTGCCGATGTCGTGCAGCAGCGTGCCGACCACGAGCAGATCAGCGCGATCGACACGATCGACGAGTGCGGCGGCGTTGGCCGCGGCCTCGCACAGGTGCCGATCGATGGTGAACCGGTGGTAGGCGTTGCGCTGCGGACGGCATCGGATCACCGACCATTCAGGCAGGATCGGCTCCCACAGTCCCTTCTGATCGAGGGTCTCGACCACCTCCACCGCTGGACGGCCGGCGAGGAACAGGTCGACGAAGAGTCGACGCGCCTCATCGGGCCATGGCTGTGGGATGGGAGCGGCATGGGTGAGCCGACCGAGCGTGGCCCGATCGATGCGGGCATCGGCCCGGGCGGCGGCGACCGCCACCCGCAGCACGAGGAAGGGATCGGATGCCGGATCGGCACCGGGCGCCAGCGTGACGGCGCCGTCCTGCAGCAGCACACCCGGCGCGAGTTCGGTGTCGCGGGCGAGGCGACGACGCAGGGAGCTCCCCTCGAGCGAGAGTCCCACCCGGGCCCAGAGCTCATCGCTGACCCAGGCGATGGTGCGGGCCGCAGCGGAGAGCTCGTGCATGAGGGAGTCGGCATCGGGGAAGCCGAGCGCCTCGGCCACGGCGTCCTGCTCCTCGAGCAGCAGGATGTCGCTGTGACGCCCGGTGCGACGATGCAGTTCGACGCGCACCGACAGCACGAGCTCGTAGGCGTCGCGGATCGCGTCATCGTCGCCGGGGAGCAGCGGAACGCCGGCGGCCTCCGCCCATCGGATGCCATGCACATCCCGGAGCCCGCCCCGACCATCCTTGAGATCGGGCTCGAGGAGGAACGCCACCTCACCGGCGGCGTCGTGACGCGCCACGATGCGCTCATCGAGCTCCGCCAGCCAGCGCTTCGACCGCTTCTGCCATGCGGCAGCGCCCTTCTCGCGGAGCTGATCGGAGAGTGCGATATCGCCGGCGAGGTGGCGCACCGAGAGCACGGCGGTGGCGGTGTCGAGATCATCGGAGGCCAGTGCGATGGTCTCCTTGACCGTACGCACGGCGTGGCCGAGCTTGATGCCCTCGTCCCAGATCGGGTACCAGAGTCGATCGGCGAGCGCCGTGACATCCACACCCGAGTCGTGGATCAGATAGAGATCGATATCGCTGCCCGGGGAGAGTTCGGCCCGGCCGTAGCCGCCGACGGCGACGAGCGCAGCTCCCTTCGCAGGGGCATCAGCGGCGTTCCACAGCCCGATGATCCAGTCGTCGATGAGGGCGGCCAACGCCCGACAGAACACGAACCCGCGAACGGTCACATTGTCGAGGAGAGCCCGTCGATCGAGTTTCGGAGTCATCACCTGCGCCGTTCCTTGGGGACGGCGCAAGGCTAGACCGCGTCGATGCCCGATTCGCCCGTCCGGATGCGCATCACCTTGTCGACCGTGGAGATCCAGACCTTGCCGTCGCCGATCTTGCCGGTACGCGCCGCCATCATGATGATCTCGGCCACCTGATCGGCGATCTCATCGGGGACGACGGTCTCGACCCGGACCTTCGGCAGCAGATCCACGACGTACTCAGCGCCGCGGTAGATCTCGGTCTTGCCACCCTGACGACCGAAGCCCTTGACCTCGTCGACGGTCATCCCGGTGAGGCCGGCCGTCTTGAGCGCGTCCTTCACATCGTCGACCTTGTGGGGCTTGATGATTGCTGTCACGAGCTTCATATGCGCACGGTATCCCTTCGTCCCTGCCGGTGGATCGCCCATCGGCCGTGTTCGATCGATGGTGGATCGTCAGTGGAGCCGGTCCATGGAACCGGTGCTGCCGAAGCTGTAGGCGGTCTCGGCGTGCTGGCTGAAGTCGAGACCCTCCGCCTCGTCCTCCTCGCTCACCCGCAGTCCGATGAAGCGATCGATGACCTTGGCGAGGACGAACGAGACCACGAAGCTGAAGACGAAGGTGACGGCACAGGCCACGAACTGGAACCACAGCAGCGAGAACCCGCCACCGAGGAACACACCCTCATGGGTGACGAGCTTGTTGACCTTGGAATCAGCGAAGAACCCGAGCAGCAGGCCGCCGATGATGCCGCCCACCAGATGCACACCCACCACATCGAGGCTGTCGTCGTAGCCGAAGCGGAACTTCAGGTGGATGGCCAGCACGCACAGCACACCGGCGGCGAGCCCGATGACGATCGGGGCCATGCCGCCCACGAACCCGGCGCACGGGGTGATGGCCACGAGCCCGGCGACGGCACCGGAGGCGGCACCCAGTGTGGTGGGCTTGCCCTCCTTGATCTGCTCCACGAGCAGCCAACCGATCATGCCGGCCGATGCGGCGAGGAAGGTGTTCATCAGGGCCTGGGCGGCGACACCGTTGGAACCGAGCGCCGAGCCGGCGTTGAACCCGAACCAGCCGAACCACAGGATGCCGGTGCCCAGCAGGGTGAACGGGAGCGAATGCGGATGCATGCCCTCGCGCGGCCAGCCGTGCCGCTTGCCGAGCACGAGGATCACGGCGAGCGCAGCGGCACCGGCGTTGATGTGCACCACTGCGCCACCGGCGAAGTCGAGGGCGCCGAGGTGGGCCAGCCAACCGCCGCCGAAGACCCAGTGGGCGACGGGGGCGTACACGATGATGAGCCACACGGCGATGAACACGGCGTAGGCCTTGAACTTGAACCGATCGGCGGTGGCACCGGTGATGAGCGCCGGGGTGATCACGGCGAAGGTCATCTGGTAGGCGCAGAACAGCACGAACGGGATGGTGAGGGCGAACGCCTCGGGACCGGTGTCGCTGGTGATGTTGTGCATCCAGGCGAAGTCGAGATTGCCGATGAGCCCACCGTCGCCGAAGTTGCCGAAGGCGAGGGAGAACGCGATGGCGACCCACAGGATCGCCATGAGGCCCATGGCGAAGAAGTTCTGCATGAGCATGCCGAGCACGTTCTTGGCCCGCACCATGCCGCCGTAGAAGAACGCCAGACCCGGGGTCATGAACAGCACCAGACCGGTCGAGATCAGCATCCAGGCGGTATCGCCTGTATCAATCATCTGGAAGTCCCCCAACGATGTGCACAGATGAACAGGATGGGGAGACAGTAGTCCGAACCTGAACGAAGACTGTCAGGTATCTGACGTCAGTCCACCCGGGGGTCACCCCCGACGGCGGGCGAGATGCACATGGGCCTTGGCGGCCCCCCACACGATGCCCGCCTCATGGAGGGAGGGATCAACATCGGCGAACGAGGCCGGGCACAGATCGAAGAGGTCATCGGGGAACTGCGTCTGCTGGAACTCGTCGCGGGCCACCGGGGGGACACCGGCCTCGACGAGCACGCGGGTCGGGTAGGCGGTGGCGGTGCGCAGCAGGGCCAGTGGACCGGTGCGCTGTTCATCGATGTCGAGTGCGAGCAGGGCCCGCATCTGCGGACCGATCGTCGCCACCGCCTCGTCGCCGGCCCGGACCGCGGCCTCACGGACCTCCTCGGGCGGACGTCGCAGCAGCTGACGCACATGCACCTGCTCCACGCTGCGCTGCACCCAGGGCCCGAGCGCGGACTCCACACCGTCGGCCAGCACGGTGGCGTACTCGGCGAGCCGCAGCAGATCCTCCTGTGACGGCCCCGTGGGCTGGTCGGACGGAGGTTCGGGTGATGCGGCGGATCGTGCTCCCATATGCGCAATGGTGACCCATGTGCGACATCATTCGCCCATCGAACCCTCGACGCAGGTGCAGAACCTCTGATGCGCATCCGAGCGCTGTCCGTGTTCGAGCATGTCGTGTACCACTGCTGGGTGGTGGATCCCTCCGATCCAGGACGACCCCGGCTCGAGGTCGACGCGCTGCTGCGCGAGGGCGACGCCGACGACGGCCCGCTGCTGCTGTCGGTGGCCGACTACATCACGATGGTCGGCGGACTCGAAGCCGCCCGGCCCTGCCTCGATCGCTTCCGGGCCGAGGGTCGGATCGTGGATCATCTCGGTGTGGCCCATCTGTCGTTCCCGCTGTGGACCCCGGTGGCCGAGGACCCCTGACCGAGCCGCCGCTGTCAGTCGGTGAGCGCCCGGTTGAGATTGCCGGAGCGGAGCCCCTCCAGATCGAGCGTGGCATAGCGATAGCCCGCGCCCAGCACGGCATCGACCACCGCCTCGCGTCGATCGAGCACCTCAGCCAGCTGCTGCAGCGGGACCTCGAGTCGTGCGGTGTCGGCGTAGTGACGCACCCGCAGCTCGCGGAAGCCGAGGGCGTGCAGCGCCGCCTCGGCCCGCTCGACCCGGGAGAGCACCTCCACCGACACCGTGGTCCCGTAGGGGACCCGCGACGCCAGACAGGCCGCAGCGGGCTTGTCCCAGGTGCGCAGGCCGAGCGCACGAGATGACGAGCGGACCATCTCCTTGGTGAACCCTGCCTCGACGAGCGGGAACACGGCGCCCTCATCAGCCGCCGCCCGCTGACCGGGGCGATGATCGCCGAGGTCATCGAGGTTCACGCCGAGGACGACCGTGGCATCAGTGGCCGCGGCGATCGGACCGACCACATCCATGAGTGCGCTCTTGCAGTGGAAGCAGCGGTCGGCATCGTTGCGGCGATAGGCGGCGTCCTCCATCTCCGTGGTGGTCACCTCCTCCCATCGCAGCCCCCATTCGGCGGCGAGCGCAGCACAGTCGTCGCGCTCGAGACCGGCCAATGACGGCGAGACCGCGGTGACGACCCGGCAGTTCTGCTGTCCCAACGTGTCGTTCGCGACATACGCGAGCAGGGCGGAGTCCGCACCTCCGCTGAACGCGACCACCACACTGCCGAGCGACGCCAACACGGCCCGGAGCCGGTCGAGTGCGGGCCCCATGGATCTGACATCCGCGCTGCTGGCCGATGACGACATGGGATCAGTCGATGCCGAGCTGGGCGAGCACCTCATCGACCGGCGCGACCATGCCCGTGTAGAACGGGCCGAACTCGGCGTAGAGCGCCGAGGCCCGGTCGAAGCGCATCGTGTAGACGACCTCCTTGAGATCGTCCGGAGCGGTGGCGAACAGCGTGACGCCCCACTCGTAGTCGTCGAGACCGGTGGAACCGGTGACCACCTGGATGACACGACCGGCGAAGGTGCGACCCGATGCACCGTGCTCGTACATCATCTCCTTGCGATCCTCGTACGGCAGCGTGAACCAGTTGTTCACATCGCCGCGCTGCTTCGACATCGGGTAGAAGCACCACGCCGGCTTGTCGGCGGGCGGGAGCACCGGTGTGAGTCGGGCCGAGCGCATCGGCTCGGGCACGCCCTGGGCGTACTCGGAGAGCTCGGTGAGCGAGACGTAGGAATCCACGACATCGAGACCCGCGTTCTGGACGGCGGCCTGCAGACGACGGATGGTCCAGAGATCAGCGCCCACCACCATGAAGGCGAGGTCGGCCTTGTGGCCGAGGATGGCGACGGTGACCACCTGATCGCCCTCGGCCTGCGCCTTCTGCACGGCGGCGATGATGGACTCGGCATCGGCCAGTGGGCTCACCTTGCAGAACAGGTGCACCACGGCCAGGCCGACGGAGGGAGAGACGGCGTCAGTCACGATGGCGAGTCTACGGGAGCGGCTGCCCGGTTCCCTGTGCCGGGACGCTGACGGGAGATGGACACCACGGCGTTGTAATCAGGCACCCGCGAGGCCGCCTCGCGATGCTCGGGGCCGGCGGCGATGAGCACATTGCCCTCGGGCCAGTGCACCTGCAGCGTGCGCCGGGGCAGCCGGACGAAGCGGAGATGCCCGTCGAAGGTCCCGGTGGCCGAGGCGAGCGTGACGGCCTCACCATCGGCGAATCCGAGTTCGGCGGCATCGGCGGGGTCGATGTAGATCGCATGCCGGCCGGCGCCGGTGAAGGGATCGATCTCACTGAAGACCATCGAGTTGAACTGCTTGCCCCGTCGGGTGGCCACGGCGAACATGCCGGGTGGCAACGAGACATCGGGTCGGTCGAGCACCGAGAACGCGCCCCGGCCCGACTCGGTGGGGAACGCACCATCGGCGCACAGATGCGCACCGCCCCACTGCACCTGATCACCGGTGTCATGGAGGTTCTCGATGCCGGCGTAGAGCGGCACCACCTCGGCGATCTCGACCCGCAGCGCATGGTTGTCGGGCCAGGAGAACAGCGGGCGGAGTTCGGGACGGACCCGCATGGCGACATCGGCGAAGAGACGCCATTCGCTGCGGGCCTCTCCGACGGTTCGGGGGATCTCCGGGGAGAACACGATGCGGCGTTCGGTGGTGGTCTCGGTGCCGCCGCCCTCCTGCTCGTACCGGGTGTGCACCGGCAGCAGGATGACGTCGTCGCCCGGCACGAGCATCTGGGAGGTGACCACGATGTCCTGATGCACGCGCAACGGCACCCGGGCCAGCGCCTGCTCGACCTGCACGGGATCAGGAAGGATCTCGAGGAAGTTGCTGCCCGACATCCACAGCACATCGAGCTCGCCCCGCAGCGCGGCGTCGGGGATCTCGGCGGCGGTCATGCCGCTGTGGGCGGGCACCTCGAAACCCCAGCGCTCCGAGAGCACCGCCGCATTGGCCGGCGTGGGGGCGAGACCACCCGGCAGCGCGGTGGCGTAGGCGCCCATCTCGGCACCGCCCTGCACCCCGGAATGACCGCGCAACGGCATGAGCCCGGCTCCATCACGACCCACGTTGCCGCGGGCGAGCGCCAGGTTCACGATGCCCCGGACACCCTGATCGGCGTGACGGTGCTGGGTGATGCCCATCGACCACAGCAGGATCGAGGCATCGGACCGTGCGTACTCGTCCACGAACGCCTCGAGCTGCAGGGCCGAGACTCCGGCATCGACGAGCAGCTCGTCGAGGGAGAGTGAACCGAGATGCGCGACGAGGGCGTCCCAGCCCTCGGTGTGCGCATCGATGAACGCCTGATCGACATCGCCGCGCTCGACGAGGCGCTTCAGCACGGCGTCGGCGAGCGCCACATCGCCACCGGGTCGGACCGGCACATGCAGATCGCAGATCTTCGTGCCGAACATGGCCGACTCGGCGTTGCTGGGCACCCAGTAGTGCTCGAGGCCGGGTTCGAGGTACGGGTTGATGACGACGACGCGCGCACCGTTCTTCTTGGCCAGGTGCAGGTACTTCATGAACACCGGCTGGTTGTTGGCCGGGTTGGCGCCCCAGATGACGATGAGCTTCGAGCTGAGCACATCACTGAGCGAACAGGTGGTGGCTGCGGCCCCGATGGTGGCCTTGAGCGCCGTGGTGGACGGGGCGTGGCAGGTGCGGGCGGCGGAATCCACATTGGCGATGCCCATGGCCCGGGCGGCCTTGCCGGCCACGTAATAGGTCTCGTTCGTGATGCCGCGACTGGTGAGGAACATGGCGCTGCGCTCGGGGCCGGCGGTTCGCAGACCCTGCGCCAACGCCTCGAGTGCCTCGTCCCATGTGATGCGCCGGAAACCCTGCTCCCCCGCTCGTCGCCGCATCGGATGGGCGAGCCGACCGAGCTCACGCAGCTCGGTGCTCGAGCGCGTGGCCAGCGACGCAGCATCGGCGAGCAGCGAATGGTCGAGCGGATCGGCGCAGTTGAGCTCGAGCAGGCGCAGGCGGGTGAGACACAGATGCACGCCGTCGATCGTCCAGTCGTGCAGACCGGCCACTCCGAGGGCGCAGCCGTCGCACACCCCCTTGGTGAGCAGCTTCCACGCATATCCGGCGTGCTTCTTGTTGGCCCAGGCCACCCTGGCCATATCGCCGAAATGGTTCGGTTTCTGCAGGCCGATGCCGTTGGGACGCGGGCTCACCCACAGGTCGGGATGGAATCGCTTGGCCATGGTGATCAGGACTCCGGAGCGGTGTAGACGTTGAAGGACTGGTCGCGGACGAACCCGCACAGGGTCATGCCGGCGCGGGCGGCGGTGTGCACCGCCAATGCTGATGGCGCCGACACCGCCAGCACCAGTTCGAAGCCGGCGGCCCACGCCTTCTGCACCATCTCGAACGAGGCCCGGCCACTCACGAAGAGCGCATGATCGCCGGCGGGCAGGGCGCCGTCGAGCAGCAGACGACCGACCACCTTGTCGACGGCGTTGTGACGGCCGATGTCCTCACGCACGATGCCGACAGCGCCATCACGGGCGAACGAGGCCGCGGCATGCACTGCACCGGTGCGATCGAACAGCTCCTGACGCGCCCGGACCGAATCGGCGACCTCGGCGAGCACATCGAGGTCCCAGCTCGGATGGGCGGGGATCCGCTCGAGACGATCGGTGAGCTCGTCGAGCTGCACCAAGCCGCAGATGCCGCAGGAGGACGACGCCGTGGAGAGCCGGGGTGCCGGCGCCGGGGCCCGGCCACCGGTGTCCACGCTCACGACGTTGAACTCGGTGTCCACTGCAGAGCCGGTGCCGCAGTAGCGGCAGGACAGCACGGGAGCACCGCCGAGCAGACCGTCGGTGAAGCACAGGCCGACGGCGAGTTCGAAATCGTGTCCCGGGGTGCGCATGGTGGTGCCGACGAGCTGCCCATCGAGACGGATCTCGAGCGGTTCCTCGATGATGAGCTCATCGGGCTGCCGACCGGCGGGAGGCTCAGCACCCGCCGTGACCCGGCGGGCCAGGAGCGTCTCGGTGCGTCGTCGGGCCATGGCGCTCACCGTAGTGACCCCGGACGCGCAACGGGGCGCCCTGATGGGCGCCCCGTCGTACGAACTGCCGACCGCTGGATCAGAAGTCGTCCATGCCGGGCATACCGCCACCGGCTGCACCCTCGGGCTTGTCGACGATGACAGCCTCGGTGGTGAGGAACAGCGCCGCGATGGAGGCGGCGTTCTGGAGGGCCGAACGGGTGACCTTGGCGGCATCGATGATGCCGGCCTTCACGAGGTCCTCGTACTCACCGGTGGCGGCGTTGAGACCCTCGCTGGCCACGGGGAGGTTGCGGACCTTGTCGACCACGACGCCACCCTCGAGGCCGGCGTTCGTGGCGATCTGCTTGATGGGCTCCTCGAGCGCATGGGCCACGATGCGGGCACCGGTGGCCTCATCGGGGCCGAGACCCTTGAGCATCTCGAGCACGCGGGCCTGCGCACGCAGCAGCGTGACGCCACCGCCGGCGACGACACCCTCCTCGATGGCGGCCTTGGTGGTGCTGACAGCATCCTCGATGCGGTGCTTGCGCTCCTTGAGCTCCACCTCGGTGGCGGCGCCGACCTTGAGCACGGCCACGCCACCGGACAGCTTGGCGAGACGCTCCTGGAGCTTCTCGCGGTCGTAGTCGGAATCGGTGCGGTCGATCTCGGACTTGATCTGGGCCACGCGACCGGTGATGTCGGCCTCAGCGCCGGCACCCTCGATGATGGTGGTCTCGTCCTTGGTGATGATGACCTTGCGGGCGCTGCCGAGGAGGTCGAGCGTGGTGTTCTCGATCTTGAGGCCGACGTCCTCGGTGATGACCTGACCACCGGTGAGGATGGCCATGTCCTGCAGCATCGCCTTGCGACGATCGCCGAAGCCCGGGGCCTTGACGGCCACGGAGTTGAAGGTGCCACGGATCTTGTTGACGACGAGCGTGGCGAGTGCCTCACCCTCGATGTCCTCGGCGATGATCACGAGCGGCTTGGCGGCCTGCATGACCTTCTCGAGCACGGGCACGAGATCGCGCACGGCGGTGATCTTGGAGCCGACGAAGATGATGTACGGATCGTCGAGCACGGCTTCCATGCGCTCGGTGTCGGTGACGAAGTACGGCGAGATGTAGCCCTTGTCGAAGCGCATTCCCTCGACGAGATCCATCTCCATGCCGAAGGTGTTGGACTCCTCGACGGTGATGACGCCGTCCTTGCCGACCTTGTCGATGGCCTCGGCGATCATGGCGCCGACCTCGGGATCAGCGGCGGAGATGCCGGCGACCTGGGCGATCTGGCTCTTGTCCTCGACCTCGGCGGCGACATCGTGGATGGCGGCCACGGCCTCGGCCACAGCGGCCTCGATGCCCTTCTTCAGCGACATCGGGTTGGCGCCCGCAGCGACGTTGCGGAGGCCCTCGCGCACCATCGACCAGGCGAGCACGGTGGCGGTGGTGGTGCCATCACCGGCGACGTCGTCGGTCTTCTTGGCGACCTCCTTGACCAGCTCGGCACCGATCCGCTCGAAGGGATCCTCGAGCTCGATCTCCTTGGCGATCGACACACCGTCGTTGGTGATCGTGGGGGCGCCCCACTTCTTGTCGAGCACCACGTTGCGGCCCTTCGGGCCGAGGGTGACGCGCACGGCGTCGGCCAGCTGATTCATTCCTCGTTCGAGGCCACGACGAGCCTGCTCGTCGAATTCGATGAGTTTTGCCATTGGAAATTCCCTTCGGGGTCTGTCGCAGTCTCCGGTGGAAGGGGCCGGGGGGCCGCCTTCGGAGTTAGCAGTCTCCTACGGAGAGTGCTAATAGGAAACCACCGTCAGGCCGCGATCGCAACCTGAGCGAGGGGGATTTCGGGAAACCTGACCCCGGAGGGGTCAGAAGCCGCCGGCGACGGCCTGCATGATCGAGACGGTGACGCCGTCGGGCACGGCGGTGGCGAGGCTCTCCATGAACCGGATGTCGTCGTCGTCCACGAAGATGTTGACGTAGCGCACGAGGGCACCGGAGTCGTCGAGGAGCTTGGCCGAGAAGCCCGGATGGTTGGCCTCGAGGTCGGCGAGCACCTCGGCCACCGTGGCGCCCTGGACCTGCACGGTGGACTGACCACCGGTCATGGTGCGGAACACTGGTGGGACTCGAACGGTGACACTCATGACGGACCTCGGCGTGGGCTGTGGCGATCGGGACGGATCGGGGGAGAACGGGTGATGACGACGGGCGAGAGCCTAGCGACTCGCCTTGCCAGCACCCCCACACTGACCAAGGATGTCGGGGTGACGCACCCGAGCATCCGAACCCATGTGGCCTCCGAGTTCCCGCTCGAGGCGCTCGTGGCCGCCAAGGGGACCACCACCGTGTCGGTGTGCATCCCGGCCCGCAACGAGGAACCCACGGTCGGCGCCATCGTCCGCACCATCCGCAGCACGCTCGTCGATCCGCTCGGACTGGTCGACGAGGTCATCGTGATCGACGACCATTCCACCGATCGCACCGCCGAACGGGCGGCGGAGGCCGGCGCCACCGTGGTGCGCGCCTCCGAGGTGCTCACCGGCTTCGGCGAGGGGCATGGCAAGGGCGAGGCGCTCTGGAAGTCACTCCACGCCTCCTCCGGCGAGATCGTGCTGTGGTGCGACGCCGATGTGCGCGACTTCGACATCCGGTTCATCACCGGCCTGCTGGGCCCGCTGCTCATGGACCCGGCCCTCGGGTTCGTGAAGGGCTTCTACGAGCGGCCCGACGATGGTCAGGTCCGCGGCGGCGGGCGTGTCACCGAACTGGTGGCCCGTCCGCTCTTCACCCTCCTGCTGCCCGAGCTGGCCGGCATCGTGCAGCCGCTCTCGGGTGAGTACGGCGGTCGTCGTCGGGTGCTCGAGCAGGTGCCGTTCGTGGAGGCCTATGGGGTCGACATCGCCATGCTCATCGACATCGCCACCATGTTCGGCACCGACGCGATCGCCCAGGTCGACCTCGGGATGCGCATCCATCGGAACCGCCCGCTCACCGAGCTCTCCCCCATGGCCGCCCAGGTGATGCAGGCCGCCCTGCGCCGCATCGCACCCGGTCTCGCCGCCGATCGGGCCATGCTCAACCCACCCGATCTGGCACCCGTCGAGATCATCTATCGGGAACGACCCCCGCTCATCACCGTGCCGGAGTACATGGCCACCCATCCCCGCTGAGCGAGGACCGAAGTTCTGTCATAGGGTGTGACAATGGATTTCGGAATCATCTTCGCCAACGTCGGGCCCTACGTGGACCCCGAGGCCGCAGTCGTCATGGGTCAGGCCGCCGAGGCCAACGGCTTCGAGAGTCTCTGGACCGTCGAACACCCCATCGTGCCCAAGGGCTACGTGTCGGAGTACCCCTACAGCAGGGACGGGCGCATGCCCGGCGACGAGAAGGCACCCGTGCCCGATCCGCTGGCCTGGCTCACCTGGGTCGGGGCCCACACCACCACGCTCAAGCTGGCCACCGGCATCCTGATCCTGCCGCAGCGCAACCCGGGCATCCTCGCCAAGGAATGCGCCACCATCGACATGCTCACCGGCGGTCGGCTCATCCTCGGCATCGGGGTGGGGTGGCTCCATGAGGAGTTCGACGCCCTCGGCGTGAGCTGGGACGACCGCGCCGCCCGCACCGACGACGATGTCGCCGCCCTGCGAGCGCTCTGGGAGCAGGAGACCTCCTCCTACCGGGGCACGCACAACGAGTTCACCGATGTGTACTCGTTCCCCAAGCCCACCAACGGCACCATCCCCATCGTGGTCGGGGGCCATTCCAAGCCCGCCGCCCGCCGTGCCGGTCGACTCGGCAACGGGTTCTTCCCCGCCGACCCCCGCCATCTGCCCGAGCTGCTCCCGGTGATGCGGGCCGCTGCGGTCGAGGCCGGACGCGACCCCGACGCCATCGAGATCACCACCGGTGGCATGCCCACGCTCGACGGGCTCAAGGAACTCGCCGACATGGGCGTCACCCGATTCGTGGTGCCGCCGCTGTCCTACGACCCCAGCAAGCTGCATGAGGCGTTCGAGAAGTTCGCCGAGCAGTTCATCGGTAAGCTGTAGGGAGGCTCCGGCTCAGTCGCCGCCAGTGCGTTCGGCGAGGTCGGCGAGGTCGGCGAATCCGGCGAATCCGGCGAATCCGGCGAGCACGAGTTCCGCCGCACATCCACACGGATCAGCCATCGACCGCTGCTCGCCGAATCGTTCGAGCATCGAGATCACCTGAAGGCCCTCCGGCAGCTCGGGCAGCGGATCCACCACCTCGCCGACGATGCCGAGGCACGGGACACCGAGCTCGGCGGCGAGGGTCGCCACACCACCCACCACCTTGCCGTCGAAGGACTCCTCATCGAGGAACCCCTCACCAGTGATGACCAGATCGGCGCTCTCGATCGCCTCGGCCAGACCGAGCTCCTCGGCCACCAGATCGAAACCGGGCACCAGCGTGGCCCCGATGGTGGCGAGCCCACCGGCGAGACCTCCAGCAGCACCGCCGCCGATGAGCTCGAGCACATCGACCCCCGACTCCATCTGATGCACCTGTGCCAGACGTTCGAGCCGGCGGCGCAGCAGCTCGACCTGGGCGCGCGACGCGCCCTTCTGGGGGGCGAACACGGTCGCGGCATCCACGAAACGGGTCCGGACATCACAGGCGACGAGGATCTCGACCCCGCGGAGCCGCTGGGGCGGATACAGCGCCCGCAGTGCGCCGAGCCCCCCGTCGGTGGTGGCTGATCCACCCACGCCGACCAGCACCCGACGGGCACCGGACTCGACCGCCGTGGAGATGAGCTCACCCAC
>CANFHM010000040.1 GCA_947446975.1 Microthrixaceae bacterium | reverse complement strand
CTCATCAGATCGAACGAGCGTTCGATCCGGTCCGGGCTCGACCCGGTCACTGTCACACCGAGTTCGCAGGATGGTCCCCATGGCAGCGCTCCTCCACCCCGACACCCACCTCACCGGTCCGCTCCTCCCGATCGAGTCCGATCCGGAGCTCACCGCCCATGCCGAGCACGGGCTGTTCGCCTCGTCCTCCTCGCACGGTGCATCCGTGCTGCGCCCCGGCGGTGCCGCTCCGTGGAACGAGCCCGGCCTCCGTCTCATCGCCGGCGGCCTCGACCGCCCCGTCGTCGCTGCGAACCCGCATCCGGTCGGCGGCGCCGCCCCCGCAGTGGGTCGTCTGCTGCGCACCGTCGTCGCCGGCCTGGCGCTCGCCTCGGTGCTCGCCCTCGCCGCCCTCGGTGCGCTCACCCTCCTCGGCGCCGACGCTGCCGCCACCGTGCCGGCGTCGTCCGCTGTGATCAACCACCCGACCGGCGTCGATGCCACCACCACCCCATCGACGCCGGTCGAGGTGGTCGTGCAGTCCGGCGACACGCTCTGGACCATCGCCCGCCGTCTCCGCCCCACCGGCGAGATCCGCGGCCTGGTCGATGCGCTGGCCGAACGGGTCGGCGGTTCCACGCTCGACGCCGGTCAGCACATCGACATCAGCGGACTCCTTCCCCGCTGATCCCGCCGGGGCACAGGGGGCCGACGACGTGACATCTGTCCCTCCCGGAGCGGCGCATCCCGGTGGACCCGCACCGCTAGTTTCTTTTCGTGCGCTGCCCGGCCTGTTCCCATCTCGACGACAAGGTGGTCGATTCCCGTCAGGCCGACGACGGCATCACCATCCGTCGTCGCCGGGAGTGTCTGTCCTGCGGCTCGCGCTTCACCACCTTCGAACGACTCGAGGAGGTGCCGCTCATGGTCACCAAGCGCTCGGGCGATCGCGTGCCGTTCTCGAGGAAGTCGATCTCGACGGGTCTCGTCGCTGCATCGAAGGGCCGGCCGGTGTCTTCGGAGGCGATCGAGCAGCTCGTCGCCGCCGTCGAGGACGCCATGCGTCTCGCCGGCCCCGAGGTGTCCAGCGAGCAGATCGGCGTGGCGGTGCTCGAAGGCCTCCGGCAGCTCGACGAGGTCGCCTACGTGCGCTTCGCCAGTGTCTACAAGGGCTTCGACGACGCCGCCGACTTCCAGCGCGAGATCACGCTGCTCACCAAGGCCACCGAGCCCAAACGACACTGAGCCATCGGCCCGGTCCGGGTTTCGGGCTGTCAGCCTCGACGCAGGTACCGGGCCAGCAGCATGCCGTCCTGCTCGAGCAGACGATCCAGCACCATGTCGAGCGGTCCGATCCGCAGTTCGCCGTCCCGAGCCGTCGTCGCCGCCCCGGGGCCCACAGCGGCCCGACTCGACGTCCCACCGACCAGCATCGGCGAGATCGTCTGGCACCACTCGTCCACCAGATCCTCGGCCAGCAGCTGGGCATTCACGATGGGCCCGCCCTCGCACAGCACCGAGGTCGCACCGAGTCGACCGAGCAGTTCGAGCGCCGAGCGCATCGACACCCGATGCGCACCGACCGCATGCACCTCGGCCACCCGGTCCAGGCGACGTCGTCGCTCGGGATCGGCGTCCTCGCAGGTGAGCACCAGTGGTGCCGGGTCGCTCTCGGTGAACATCGCAGCCTCGGGATCCAGGTCCAGCGATCCCGACACCACCGCCAGGCGCGGCACTGCGGCGACGCCGCGGTCGATCCGTCGTCGGCGGGCATCCTCGTCGAGTCGCACCGGCCCGTAGCCCTCGGTCCGCACGGTGGCCGCACCCACCAGGATCACATCGGGGAGCCCCCGCAGCGCCCGGAACACCGCTCTGTCGGGCGGGCCGCCGAGTCCACCGGATCGATCCTCCACCGCGGTGGCACCGTCCACGCTGGCGATCATGTTCACGATCACCCATGGTCGATCCGGATGCGGCGGACGGGCATCGGCGGCGTTGAGCTCCACCGGGTCGACCCCGTCGATGACATCAGGCAGCAGTTGTCGCACGGGTCCACGCTAGGGGCATCCGGCCGGGTCCCCATCGCCCGGCGCCGCTGCCTGTGGGTTCTGTGGAGAAGCACCCCCGTCGTCCACCGGATATTCACAGGGTTGTTCCCCTATCGGTCCACAGGGGACCGTCCCTATGGTTCGCAGCGGGTACAGCGCTGCAGCGTGGATGACGGACGGTGGTGCGACGTTCTGGCGACTCCGCTGACAGGACTCCTCCTTGGGAGCGGCCTCTCGGGCTCTCTTACCTGGCGTCCGCGCTGCAGCTCACCCACCCCGATCACCTCGATGGGGCCCTGACCACGGCTTTTCGAAAATCTTGGTGACAAGCGTTGACACCGGTGGAACTACTCTGATGTAATTCCCCGACATCTTGTGGCCCGTCAGGTGCGACCGGCTGCGAAACCACAACATCTTGTGTCCGAAGCCTCGGGCCGGGATGACCCGGGAACGGCCCCGATGCCGCTCCCGGCGGCGGTTCCGCAGCCCCCGCAACTGTGCGATCGGGCCGGCGGCCGCCCCCGAGCCGTACCCCAGTCTCCGATCCACCAGTACCCGGATCCACCAGTACCCGGATCCGCAAGTCCACAGAGTCAGAGACTCCCAGGTTCGCAGCACTCTCGTCCCGCCGTCCCACCCGATCCCGATCCAGCAGCACCCACGTCCCACCTCTTCGGTGACCCCGGCCCCTCATGGGGCCCGCACGAAGAGCACACCAGTCGGCAATCCGAACACCACTCCAGCGGAGGAACACCATGGCACTCGCCCCAGAACACACCGGACTCGGCACCATCGGCATCCGGCGCCACTTCACCACCGAGGGGACCCACCCCTACGACATGATGGCGTGGGAGCGTCGGGACGCCCGGATCTCGAACTGGAAGACCGGCGAGGTCGCCTTCGAGCAGCTCGGCGTCGAGTTCCCCGTGGGCTGGTCGCTCAACGCCACCAACATCGTCGCCCAGAAGTACTTCCGCGGCACCCCGGGCACCGATGAGCGCGAGTGGTCGCTCAAGCAGGTCGCCGACCGGGTCGCCAACACCATCGCCGACTGGGGCATCGCCGACGGCTACTTCGCCGATGAGGCCGAGGCCGAGGCCTTCCGTGATGAGCTGAAGTTCATCATCGTCACCCAGCGGGCCGCCTTCAACAGCCCGGTGTGGTTCAACATCGGCGTGCCGGGCGTGCCCCAGCAGGCCTCGGCCTGTTTCATCCTCTCCGTCGACGACAAGATGGACTCCATCCTCAACTGGTACGTCGAGGAGGGCACGATCTTCAAGGGCGGCTCCGGCGCCGGTATCAACCTCTCCCGCATCCGCTCCTCCAAGGAACTCCTGAAGGGTGGCGGCACCGCCTCGGGCCCCGTCAGCTTCATGCGTGGCGCCGATGCCTCCGCCGGCACCATCAAGTCCGGTGGCAAGACCCGCCGCGCCGCCAAGATGGTCATCCTCAACGTCGATCATCCCGATGTCGAGGAGTTCATCTGGTGCAAGTCCCGTGAGGAGAAGAAGGCCCGTGCGCTGCGCGACGCCGGCTTCGACATGGACCTCGACGGCGCCGACATCACGTCCATCCAGTACCAGAACGCCAACAACTCGGTCCGCGTCACCGACGACTTCATGCAGGCCGTGGTCGACGACGCCGACTGGCATCTTCGTGCAGTGAGTGACGGCTCGATCGTCAAGACCGTCCGGGCCCGCGATCTCATGCGGCAGATCTCCCAGGCCGCCTGGGAGTGCGCCGACCCCGGCATGCAGTTCGACACCACCATCAACCACTGGCACACCGCCTGCAACACCGGGCGCATCAACGGCTCGAACCCCTGCTCGGAGTACATGCACGTCGACAACTCGGCCTGCAACCTCGCCAGCATCAACCTGCTGAAGTACCTCGCCGATGACGACACCTTCGATGTCGAGGCCTACCGCCACACCATCGAGGTCATGTTCACCGCCCAGGAGATCCTGGTCGGCAACGCCGACTACCCGACCGTCCCGATCGGTGAGAACTCCCACAAGTTCCGTCAGCTCGGCCTCGGCTACGCCAACATCGGCGCCCTGCTCATGGCCCTCGGCATGCCCTACGACTCCGATGAGGGCCGGGCCATGGCCGGGGCGATCACCTCGCTCATGACCGGCCACGCCTACGCCACCTCGGCCCGCACCGCCGCCCGCATGGGTGCCTTCTCGGGCTACGAGGAGAACGCCGAGCACATGCTGCGTGTGCTCGACCAGCACCGCACCGCCGCCTACGGCATCGACGAACTCGGTGTCCCCGCTGATCTCCTCGACGCTGCTCGCACCGCCTGGGACTCGGCCTGCTCGGTCGCCTCACAGGTCGGCGTCCGCAACTCGCAGGCCTCGGTGCTCGCACCCACCGGAACCATCGGCCTCATGATGGACTGCGACACCACCGGCGTCGAGCCCGATCTCGGCCTGGTCAAGATGAAGAAGCTCGTCGGTGGCGGCACGATGTCGATCGTCAACCAGACGATCCCGCGGGCCCTCACGCGTCTCGGCTACACCCCCGAGCAGGTCGAGGAGATCACCTCCTACATCCACGAGAACATGTCGATCCTCGGTGCACCGCACATCCGCCCCGAGCACATCGCCGTGTTCGCCTGCTCCATGGGTGACAACACCATCCACTACTCGGGCCACATCCGCATGATGGGTGCTGTGCAGCCGTTCATCTCCGGCGCCATCTCCAAGACCGTCAACCTCCCCGAGGAGGTCACGGTCGAGGAGGTCGAGCAGCTCCACATCGACGCCTGGAAGCTCGGCATCAAGGCCGTCGCCATCTACCGCGACAACTGCAAGGTGGCCCAGCCGCTCTCGGCCTCGAAGAAGGACGACGATGCCGTCGACACCGCCGCCGGTGCGGCCACCGAGGTGGTCGAGCGCATCGTGGAGAAGGTGGTCTACGAGCCCATCCGCAAGAAGCTGCCCCGCACCCGTGTCTCGCGCACCTTCGAGTTCCGCGTCGCCGACTGCAAGGGCTTCGTCACCGTCGGTGAGTACGAGGACGGCCGTCCCGGCGAGATCTTCGTGCGGGTCTCCAAGCAGGGTTCCACCCTCGCCGGCATCATGGACGCCTTCGCCATCTCGGTGAGCCATGGCCTCCAGTACGGCGTGCCGCTGCGCAGCTTCATCGAGGCCTTCACCGGCATGCGCTTCGAGCCCGCCGGCATGACCGACGATCCCGACATCCGCATCGCCAACTCGCTCATGGACTACCTGTTCCGTCGCATGGCCCTCGAGTACCTGTCGCCCGAGGAGCGTGCCGAGCTCAACATCCTCACCACCTCCGAGCGCATGCAGCCCACGCTCCCCGGTGTCGAGGATGCGGTGGTCGAGACCCGTCAGGGGTCCGAGATGCCCTCCGACCCGCCCTCGATCGAGTCGGTCACCACGCTGCTGGCCGAGGCCCGTGTGGTCACCAGGGCAGCTGCGTCGGTCAACCACGACGCTCCCATGTGCATGCAGTGCGGTGTCACCATGCAACGGGCCGGCAGCTGCCATGCCTGCCCGAGCTGCGGCACCACGAGTGGTTGCTCCTGATCCGATGAGCAGTCCGGACCGTGCCGGCTCCGCCGGCCGGTCCGTCCTCCTCCTCGGGGGCACCTCCGCCATCGGCACGGCGATCACCGACGCACTCATCCGGGAGCAGCCCGGCCCCGTCCTCCTCGCCACCCGTGCCCCTGATCGGGCCACTGAACCTGCTGCTCGCCTGCGAGCTGCAGGTGCGACCGATGTCGGTGTCATCCGCTACGACGCAGCGCAGGTCGGAGAGGCCGCCGGCGTGGTCGCAGAGGCGGCCGCGTTGCTCGGTCGCATCGACATCGTCATCGTCGCGTCCGGCAGCTACGCCGACACCGCGGCCCTGGCCGGCGACCTCGACGCGACACTCGAACTCGTCACCGTGAACCTGCTCGGGGCGATCGCTGCCGGTGAGGCCCTGCGCCCGTTGATCAGCGCACAGGGCAGCGGTCGGATCCTCGCCCTGTCCTCACGGTTGCATCCCTGGGCCCTCGAACACGCCGGCGTGTACGCCGCCTCCAAGGCCGGGTTCGACACCTACTACCGGGCACTCGGCGCCGACCTGCGGGCTGTGGGAGGCGAGGTCCTGGTCATCCGGCCTCCGGGGGTGAACACGCCCCTCGTCGAGCAGCACCCCAGCTACCACTCGCCCGAGGAGGTGGCGGTCGAGGTCCTCACCGCACTCGCCGATGGCTCCACCGAACTCACCATCGACTCCCATGAGGAGCAGCGGTCGGGCCGCCGATCCGTCGTCCGGCGGCTCCTCGCACGACGACGCCGGCGAACCAGCGGTGGGCATCACCGGAATCTGCACTGAACAGCGAAGGGCCCCGTCACCATGACGGGGCCCTTCATTGCATCCCCCCCCGAACCACGCTGCAGGGTCGGGGAGCTGACCCTGCAGCGGAGAGATCAGGCGATCACGCCGAGATTGCCGGGGCTCGTGAACCCGGGGAACACCGTGGAGATCGTCACCGGGCGCAGACGCTTCGAGATGATCTCGGCCAGCACCGTCCGGTAGTCGTTGGCCACGATGACGTCACCGTCGATGGTGTTGGTGAGCCCGGGCCAGTTGCCCTTCACCCCGCTGCTCACCCCGCCGCCGAGCACCATCATCGTGGTGGCATGACCGTGATCGGTGCCGCCGGAACTGTTCTCGGCGATCCGTCGACCGAACTCGCTCATCGTCACCAGCGTGACCCTTGAGGCGTTCGAGCCCAGGTAGGCGAAGAACGCTCCGATGGCGGCGTCCATCTGGGCGAACAGGGCGTACTGCCCGCCCTTTGTGTTGGTGGCGCTGCCCATGGCTGCGTGGAAGTCGAAGTTGGCCAGGTCGGCCGTGGCGATCTCCACCGGGAACCCGCTGTTGATCAGCTTGGCGATCTGGAACAGCGACGCACCGAGACCGGTGGACATGTTCTTCGGCGGCACCGCGGTGGCCAGGGTGGAACCCACGGTGTTGAGCGCATCGATCGCCGAGAGGGCCTGGGCCTTGAGCAGGGGATTGCTCACACTGCGGTACACCCGGTTGAGCGTCCTGGTCACCGAGGCCGAATCTCCGGCGAAGTTGCCCCC
Source organism: Microthrixaceae bacterium (assembly GCA_947446975.1). Taxonomy (GTDB): domain Bacteria; phylum Actinomycetota; class Acidimicrobiia; order Acidimicrobiales; family Acidimicrobilacustridaceae; genus Acidimicrobilacustris. Next base: position 14,970 of record CANFHM010000040.1, on the reverse strand, counting down.
GACCTGCAGGCTCAGCGACGAGAGGCTGGCGGCGCTCGGGGCGAAGGATCCGGCGAGCGAATCGGGCACCACGGCACCGGCGCCGAACGCCCGCAATGAGGATTCGGCGTTGCCGGCGGTGGCCTTGAGGTACCTGGCCAGCCAGCCCGAGGAGAACGTGGTGGTCGAGCCGGTGGCGATCTCGGTCAGTGCCTGGGCGTTGAAATGGGATCGATCGACGAAGGATGCGCCGACCGCCGGCACGAACGCCGCCTTCCCAGCGGTGTGCATGGCCTTGATCTGGGTGAAGGCCGGATGCAGGCCCCAGCCGCTGGAGACGGGGAGGGCACTGGCGGCCGGCACGGCGACGGTGGGTCGCTGGGCGTAGTACTCGCTGTCGGTGATGGGGGCGAGGGCCGAGAGCCCGTCGAAGCCACCCCGGAGATACAGCACCACGAGGATGTTGTTCGAGGGCTTGGTGGTCTTCGCGCTCTGCACCGGCGCACCGAGCAGCTGCGGCATCGGCAGCGACGAGGCCCCGGCGGTGCCGGCGAGCAACGAGGGGCTGAGATAGGCGGTGGCGGCCAGCGAACCTGCAGCCACACCCGCACCGGCGATGAAACGGCGACGATCGACGGTGCCGCCGAGCACGGTGGCTTCGGCGTCGGGACCGGCGTCGGTGGAGACGATTGAGTCTTCGTGGGACATCGGGATCACCTGATCTGGTTCTGGGGGGACTGGAGGATGTAGGCCAGCAGCGGTCTGGCGTCGTACCAGGACTGCCAGCGCATGTCGGCGTCGAGGTCGGTGGCATCGAGGATGTACTGATACACCGCCGAGTCGAGTGGTTCGCTCAGCACGGCACTGGCCAACTTGCTGATGACCCCGCCGACCCGTGTGGGAGCCGGAGTGCCCAGGATCTGGTCGATGTCGAACATCGAGAGCGTGAATCCGTCCACGGCGACCTTGCGGGCGAAGTTCCAGCGGTCGAGCATCGATCCCGCGGTGACCCACTTGTAGTCGGCATCCGCGTAGCCGTTCGGGAAGGTCCAGCCGAACAGCGGCTGCCCGAGGACGTTCATCCGACTGTTGACCACGTTCTTGAACGAGGTGGTCTGGGTGGCGTCGAAGGTCACGCCGGCGGCCCGGAGCGTGCCGGCCACGAACTCGAACGGACGGCGGGCCTTCAGACCCGCCGAGGCCTTGAAGTCGTTCGACTGGAACAGCACCCGCAGCGTCGGGGCGATCTGGGTGTCGTTCGCCACGAACGCGTTGGCCACCGTGGTGACGATGGTGTCATTCGGCGAGACGTAGTCGCCGATGAAGCGGACGCAGAGCTTGAACGCGATCCGCTTCGCCGTGTTGGAGTGCTTCGAGAGATGGGTGAGGAAGGACTCGCCGGCAGCCATGCCGGTGAGACCGTTGCGTGACCATCCCGCGATCGGGGCGCCGTCTGCAGCCGGGCCGAGGTCATGCTTGGTGGCGTCGAAGGAGAAGGTGCCGGTCTTCGAGATGGTCCAGCCCGAGAGCACATGGGCCACCTTGGTCACGTCGTCCTCGGAATAGCCGTTGGCCAGTCCCACGGTGTGCAGTTCCATGATCTCGCGGGCATGGTTCTCGTTCGGCACGAAGCTGCCATCGGCGCGGGACTGGGCGTTGTTGAGGAAGGTGAGCATCGCCGGCGACTTGGTGGCGGCGATGAGCATGTCCGAGAACTTCCCGAGTGCATTGGCCCGGATCACGTTGAGGTCGTCGATCGGCTTGAACGGTCGGACCAGACCATTGGAGGCGTCGAGGTTGAAGTGGTTGGTCCACAGGTCGACCATGAGCTCCTTGAGCTGCCGCTTGCTCCAGACCGCCCGGGCCATGGTGGCGGCGGCGAGGTTCGTGGTGACCTCGTTGCGGTAGGGACTCGTCTTGAGCTCGGCCCAGGTCAGTGTGATCCCGGGGAAGTTGGCGAGGATCGGGTCCATCGCCGAATCGTCGATGGTTCCGGGGTTGAGCTGATCCTCGATCCAGTTCGTGATGCCCCGGCTGGTGATCTCGGCCACGAGGGCCGGCGTGGCACCGAAGGTCAGCCGGCGGGCGACATGGAGTGCGGCGGCGTTGCCCGAGGGGATGGTGGCATGACCACTGCGGCGACCGGTGTAGGGGTCGTCGTCCTCGTTGTAGCGGTTGCCGTTCTGGCCGTTGTTGGCGTTGTTGCCACCTGCGCCGAACCGCTGGAGGAAGTTGTCGAGCTCACTGCGGAAGTCATCGAACTTCAGCAGCGGTGGTTGTCCGGACATCGTGCACCTTTCGTTCCGCGCCTGTGCGCTGGACCGGAAGGTAGGTCACTCACCCGATGGGGTGAATCGACTTGGGGGAGTCTTTACCTTGTCTTGGGGTGCGATTGCCCGACCGAAGGTGAAGTACACCCAGGGTTTGGGTCCGCGCCGGTAGGAGCTCTCGTGGGACTCGATCCGGAAGCCGGCATCGCGCACGATCCCCACGGGGTCACGGGTGAGATGGCACCCATCGGCGAGCCGCTGCTGCAGGGGATCGAGACGGCGCTGCCAGCGTCTGATGCCCTCGTCCGGAGCGATCCCGTGCTCGAGGAAGTGGAACGGGGCACCGGGACGCAGCACCCGGCGGAGTTCGAGCAGGGCGGCATCGACATCGGCGATGGTGCACAGCGTGAAGGTGCACAGGGCCCCGTCGCAGGAGTCGTCCTCGAGCGGGAGCGATTCGCCTCGGAGTCCGGAGAACTCGATGGGGATGGCTGATCCGGCCACCCGTGCGGCGCTGAGCGAGGCGCCCACCTTCGACGGTTCGATGGCGTGGACGAGCGTGACCTCGGGCGGATAGCTGGCCACGTTGAGCCCGGATCCGAATCCGAGTTCCACGATCACGCCGGAGAGTCCGGCGCAGGTCTGCTGGCGCAGCGGGGTCATATCGGGCCCTCCGCAGGCCCGATCGATGATGCGGGGGACGATCTGCTCTCGGTAGAAGCCCATCGGGCGAGGATAACGGTGAGCGGCGAGCCGCTCGCCGAATAGGGTGCTGCGCCGAGGGGGAGGACATGACGATGAGACTCTGGACCGATGAGATCGAGGCGATGCGCCCGGAGGCGAGGGCGGTGGTCGCGGCCGGCATGGAGGTCGTGGCGGCGGTGTTCGCCGGACAGGGGGAGCCACCGACCGACCTCGACGGACTGGTCGCGTTCCAACGGGCGGCGTTCGCATCCACCTATGCATCCGTCCCGGAGGCGGTGGTCACCGAGTTCGCCGGTGTGCCGTGTCGGTTGTTCGAACCCGATGCACCCGCCCGCGGCATCTACGTGCACTTCCATGGCGGTGGCATGGTCATCGGCGCCCCGGAGATGAACGATGGCGCCAACCTGGCGCTCGCCCGTCAGCACGATGTGGTCGTCGTGTCGGTGAAGTACCGGCTGGCCCCCGAGCATCCGTACCCCGCCGGCCCCGACGACGGGATGGCGGTGGTGACCTGGCTGCTCGAGCACGGCGCCGAGCGATTCGGCACCGACCGCATCATCCTCGGTGGGGAGAGCGCCGGCGGGTACATGGCAGCGGCCGTGCTGCTGCGGATCCGCGATGAGCTCGATGCCATCGACCGTGTCCTCGGGGCCAATCTCGTGTTCGGGGTGATGGACTGGGGACATTCCCCGAGTCAGCGCGGACTGCGGGCGGCCGATGGCCCCGACATGCTCACGCCGGAGGGCATGGCCATGTTCGGCGACTGCTACCTGCCGGGTCGTTCGGCCGACGAGCGGCGTGATGGCGCGATCTCACCGGCCTTCGCCGATCTCCATGGTCTTGCGCCGGCCCTGGTGTCGGTGGGCACCGCTGATCATCTGCTCGATGATTCGCTGCTCTTCGCGTCGCGCTTCGCCGCGGCGGAGAACGAGCTCGAACTCTTCGTCGCCCCGGACATGCCCCATGGGTTCCAGGCCTTCCCCTGCGGGATCACCAGCGCGTGGGAGCGGACCATGAACGACTGGTTCGCCCACCGCCTGGCCTGAGCCCGGCTGGTCGCTGCAGGTCCTCGGTCCCGGCGCGGGCACCGACACGGTCGTGTCGGTGCGGCATGGCGATGTGACAGAGTCTCAGCGCCGACCGAGGGGGTCGGCAGGTCTGCACGGGGGAAGTCATGGGTGGTCCGCTCGAAGGTGTGAAGGTCGTCGAACTCGGCATGTGGGTGGCGGGACCGGCCTGCGCCGCGATCCTCGCCGACTGGGGCGCCGATGTCATCAAGCTGGAACCGCCCGGTGGCGGTGACCCGGCGCGGTCCTTCCAGGCGATGCTCGGCGAGATGATGCCGGACAACCCCGTCTTCGAGCTCGACAACCGCTCGAAGCAGGGCATCGCCGTGGACCTGCGCCGGCCCGAGGGGCAGGCGATCGCCCGGCGTCTCATCGCCGAGGCCGATGTCTTCGTGACGAACGTCCGTCGGAGCGCGCTGGAGGAGTGGGGTCTCGGTCCTGATGCCCTGCTCGAGGAGAACCCCCGCCTCGTGTACCAGCTCATCACCGGGTACGGCATGGAGGGCGATGACGCCGATCGTCCCGGTTTCGACATCGCCGCGTTCTGGGCCCGTTCCGGGATCGCCTCGCTGCTGCAGGCCCCCGATGGCCCCCTGCCGTTCCAGCGCGGTGGGATGGGTGATCATCCGACCGGCAGCTCCGCGTCAGCTGCGGTCTGCGCTGCGCTGTTCAACCGCGAGCGCACCGGGAAGGGGCAGCTGGTCTCGACCTCGCTGCTGCGTCAGGGGCTCTACACGATCGGCCTCGATCTGTCGGTCACACTCGGGTGGGGCGTGCACATCGGGATCGGTCGGCGGGAGGAGATGGGCAACCCGGCGATGAACAACTACTGGACCGCCGATGGACGGGCGATCTGGCTCGTCGGGCAGGAGGCCACCCGTCACTGGCCGCCGCTGTGTCGGGCCGTGGGACATCCTGAGTGGATCGACGACGAACGCTTCGCCACGCCCATGGCCCGTCGCACGAATGTGCGCGAGCTGATCGCCCTGCTCGACGCCGAGTTCGCGGCCCGCACCTTCGACGAATGGGTGGCCATCCTCGATGGGGAACCCGAGCTGTTCTGGGCGCCGGTCAACACCATCGACGACGTGCTCATCGACCCCCAGACCTATGCGGCCGGTGCGCTGGTCGAGGTGCCCGAACGTGATGGTCCGGCGATGCGTGTCGCCAGCCCGTCCGATTTCCACGGCACCCCGTGGGCGCCGCGCAGCGGAGCGCCGGCCCTCGGGGAGCACACCCGGGAGGTGCTCTCGGCGGCGGGGTACGGCGACGACGAGATCGACGCCCTGCTCGCCGCAGGTGTCGTGGCGTGAGCGTCGGGGGGTACGACACCAGGCTCCGCCCCGCCCAGCCGGCCACTCCCGCTCCCGACGCCTTCACGATCCACCGGGCCGAGGTGGCCGACGGACTCTCACTGGCCTATGTGCACGAGGGTGTCGGCGGTCGACCGCTGCTGCTGATCCACGGCTACCCCGAGACCAAGCGCATCTGGTGGCGCAACATCGAGGCGCTGGTGGCCGCCGGCCATGAGGTGATCGTCCCCGATCTGCGTGGTCACGGTGATTCCGATCTCTCCGTCGACGACACCTACGACATCGTCACCTACAGCCGTGATCTGTATGCACTGGTGCACGATGTACTCGGTCACGACCAGTGCGGTGTGATCGGTGGTGATGTCGGTGGCGTCGTGGCGGTCGACATGGTGCACCGCTTCCCCGGGTTCGTCGAGGGCCTGTGCTTCTTCGACACGGTGCCGCCGATCCTGCTCGAGGAGTACGCAGCCGCTGGTATCGACATCAGTTCGATCCGGGCCATCGGCGACGGCCCGACCGGCGACTACCGCCGTCGGCAGGGGAGCGAACCCGATGTGCTCGCCGCCGAACTGGAGTCACCGGCGCTGCGCCGCAACTGGGTGGGGGCCATGTACGGACCCCGCCTGTGGGCCTCGCCCGGCACCTTCACCGACGCCGATGTGGCGTTCATGACCGAACCCTGGGCGGAGGAGTCCCGTCTCCGTGCGGGCTGGGCCGTGTACCAGCTCGGGTCCGGACGCATCGCCGCGGAGGATCCGATCATGGATCGACCCGTGGAGGTGCCCACGCTCGTGTTCTACGGCGCCGATGATCAGGTGGTCGGACCCGATTTCATCCACTGCTGCGAGGTGGCGTTCCCGAACCGCGTCGGACCGCTCGTGCTCCCCGGGGCCGGTCACTTCCTCCAGTGGGAGCGCGCCGACATCTTCAACCCGACCGTCGCCGTGTTCTTCGCCGGCCTCCCGGCGATCTCCGGCGCTGTGCCTGCTGCCACCGCCCGCCCCGTCGACGGTCCCGTGCCCATCGACCACACCGCCGCCACCGATCCGGAGTCCGCATCTGATGTCTGATCACCGCTCGATCCCCGCCTCCACGCCGATCGTCGTCGGCGCCGCCGAGGTCGTGCACCGACCCGGACCCGACTTCCGTCCCGCGTCGGCCACTGAACTGCTTATCGAGACAGCCCGCCTCGCGCTCGACCGCTCCGGAGCGGCCGCCGGTCTCGGTGCCCGGGTCGGTGAGGTCCTCGTGCCCCACGGGACCTGGCCCGAATCGGATCCGGCACGGGCCATCGCCGACGCTGTGGGTGCCCTCGAGGCCAGGACCGTCCGGTCCGAACTGGGTGTCCTGCAGCACTCGCTCCTGGCGAGGGCGATCACGGCGGTCGCCGATGGTCGCGTCGACGCGGCGATCATCGCCGGCGGTGAGAACCGCTGGTCGGGGGTGCATGCCGCGAAGACCGGCGAGTCGGTTCCCGAGCCTCCCGCTGTGGCACTCGGCGAACCCGATGAGGTCATCGTGCCGGCCGAGATGGTGATCTCCGCCATCGAGATCGAACGCAACCTCACCACCGCCGCCCATCAGTACGCCATCATCGAATCCGCGCTCCGTCACCGGCTCGGGCGCAGTGTCGACGCCCATCAGGCGGCGCTCGGTCAGCTGTGGGGGGACTTCTCGGCGATCGCCTCCGCCGCGCCGGCGGCATGGAACCGCGAGCTGATGGACGCCGACACCATCGCCGTCCCCTCGGACACGAACCGCATGATCGCTGCGCCCTACACGAAGTGGCTCATCTCCCAGTGGAACGTCGATCAGGCCGCTGCGCTCGTGGTGACCACGGTGGGTGTCGCCGAGGAGCTCGGGATCCCCGAGGACCGCTGGGTGTTCCCCCTCGTCACCGCACTGTCGAACCTCGTCGTCCCCATGCCGGAACGGGCCGAGATCGATCGATGGCCGGCGAGCGGTCTCGCCGGCCGTGCCGCGCTGGCCGCCGCCGGCGTCAGCATCGAGGAGATCGGGCCGGTGGATCTCTACAGCTGCTTCCCCGCAGCGGTCGAGGTGCAGGCCGCCGAACTGGGTCTCGAACCCGCGCGGCCGCTCACGCTCACCGGCGGCATGACCTTCGCCGGTGGTCCCTACAACAACTACTCGTTGCAGGGGGCTGCGGCGATGGTGGCGGCGCTGCTCGCCGCCGGACCCGGCACCATCGGTCTCACGAGCGCGGTGAGCGGCCTGCTCACCAAACCGGCGGTGACGCTGTGGTCCAACGCCGCTCCCCGGGCTCCCTACTGCTGCATCGATGTGGCCGACGAGGCCCGGGCAGCCACATCGACACTGACTGTCGACCCCGATCTCGTGGGCGCGGCCACGGTGGTCGGCGCCACCGTGATCCCCGAACGCTCGGGGGGGCTCACCACCGTGGCGGTGGTGGAATCGGGCACCGGCATGCGCTCGGTCGTGCAGAGCACGGACGCGACGGTGGGGGAGCGGTTCCTCGGCGACGACCCGGTGGGGGTCACCGTGCGCATCGATCGACCCGGTGAGTTCTCGCTGGGCTGACATCGACGCGCCTGATCGTGCCAAACTGACGGTTCGTCAGATTCTCAGCCGCCCAGATCCCACGCAGCCCCGTCATGGGGCCCTCTCAGGAGCCAGTCATGGACATCCCCCGCATCATCTCGGTCGACGACCACGTGGTCGAACCCCGCGATCTCTGGACCGCTCGCCTGCCCAAGAAGTACCTCGACCGCGGACCCCGCGTCGAACGCCACAAGGTGTCGATGAACATCACCGGCGGGTACTCCTTCACCGTCGACGATCCGGCGGGCTCCGACTGCGACGTCTGGTACTACGACGATCTGGTCTACCCGTTCACCCGTCTGTCGGCCGCCGTGGGCGCCGAGGTCGTGCAGAACGAGCCCTGCACCTTCGACGACATCCTCCCCGGTTGCTACGACCAGACCCAGCGTCTCGCCGACATGGACGCCAACCATGTGGAGGCCTCGCTGTGCTTCCCCAACATCCTTCCCCGCTTCTGCGGTCAGGCGTTCCTCGAGCGTGAGGACAAGGAGCTCGCCCTGCTGTGCATCCAGGTCTACAACGACTGGATGATCGACGAATGGTGCGCCGGCGCCGGGTACGGCCGCCTCATCCCGCTCACGATGGTGCCGCTGTGGGATCCGCAGCTCGCCGCCGCCGAGGTCCGTCGCTGCGCCGCGAAGGGCAGCCACAACATCACCTTCAGTGAGAACCCTGTTCCGCTGGGTCTTCCCTCGGTGCACTCGGGTCACTGGGATCCGCTGTTCGCGGCATGTGTCGAGACCGACACCGTCGTCAACATGCACATCGGCTCCTCCTCCAAGATGCCCTCCACCGCACCGGATGCGCCGTTCATCATCTCCTCGGTGCTCACCTTCCAGAACGCCATGGGCTCGCTGCTCGACTTCGTGTTCGGTGGCGTGTTCGAACGGTTCCCGGAACTGCGGGTGGCCTACAGCGAGGGGCAGGCCGGCTGGCTGCCCTACATCCTCGAGCGCTCCGACAAGCTGTGGGAGGAGCGTCTGCTCGACACCACCGGCTTCGGCTCCAAGCTCACCGTCCCGCCGTCGACGTACATGAAGACCAATGTCTGGTACTGCATCTTCGACGACGAGACCGCCATGCGGAACCGCGATGTCATCGGGATCGACCGCCTCACCTTCGAGGTCGACTACCCGCACGCCGACTCCACCTTCCCGCACACCCGTGACGTCGCCGAGCGCATCGCCACCAAGGCGGGGATGAACCAGTTCGAGGCCAACCGGTTCTTCCGTGGCAATGCCATCGAGCTCTACAAGCTCGACCAGTACTACGGCATCACCGAGTAGGAACCGGAACACAGCACATCGACGACAGGGGGTCCGTGCATCCCGCACGGACCCTCCGCATCATCAGAGGGGGGAACAATGGGACGTCTCGAGGGCCGCGTTGCGGTCATCACCGGAGCGGGCGACGGCATCGGGCGGGGGATCGCCCGCCGGTTCGCAGCCGAGGGTGCGAAGGTGCTCATCGCCGAGATCGACGAGGGGACCGGCACGAACGTCGCCGCTGAGCTCTTCGAGGAGTTCGGCGCCGACGCGCTCTTCCTGCGCACCGACGCCACCATGCAGGTCGACAACGAGCAGATGATCGACACGGCGATCGAGCGGTGGGGGTCGGTCGACATCCTCGTGAACAACGCATGGGGCGGCGATCGCGCCGGATTGCAGCGCGTCGATCGCATGCCCGATTCCGCCATGGAGCATGCCTGGCACATGAACGTGATGGGTCCGTTCTGGGCCATGAAGGCGGCGTTCCCCCACATGCGCGCCGCCGGCTACGGGCGGGTCGTCAACATCTGCTCGCTCAACGGCGTCAACGCCCATATGGGATCGGTGCATTACAACTCCACCAAGGAGGCGCTCCGATCGCTCACCCGCACCGCCGCCCGGGAGTGGGCGTCGTTCGGCATCACGGCCAATGTGATCTGCCCCGGCGCCAAGACCGCGGCCTTCCGCATGTTCGAGAAGATGGCGCCGGATGTGGCCCGCGACTCGGAGGCGGCGAACCCGATGGGTCATCTCGGCGACCCCGAGGCCGACATCGCCCCGGTGGCGCTGTTCCTCGCCACGGAGGATTCGCAGTACATCACCGGCAACACGCTGTTCGCAGACGGCGGCAGCCATATCAACGGTGCCGTGTGGGTCCCCGACCTCGGGGACTGACCCCTCCGGTGGTCCTCTAGTCTTTCCCGACCGATGGCAGACGCCATCGGCGACTCCGGCCGCCGGGTGCGGCCCGTTCATGAGGTGACGCAGATGAAACTCGGTCTCGTGTGGGGCTACTGGGGAGCCCAGCCCCCCAAGGACATGGTCGAACTCACCAAGGAGGCCGAGGACTGCGGCTTCGACTCCGTCTGGACCGCCGAGTCCTGGGGTTCCGACGCCTTCACGCCGCTCACCTGGCTCGCCGCCCACACCGAGCGCATCAAGCTGGGCACCGGCGTGGTGCAGCTCTCGGCCCGCACGCCGGTGGCCACCGCCATGGCGGCGATGACCCTCGATCACCTCTCGAACGGCCGCGTCATCCTCGGTCTCGGTGTGTCCGGTCCGCAGGTCGTCGAGGGCTGGTACGGCCGTCCCTCCAACAAGCCGCTGGCTCGCACCCGCGAGTACGTCGACATCATCCGCAGGGCGCTGCTGCGCGAGGGCCCGCTGAGCAACGACGGCGAGTTCTACCCGATGCCGTACCGCGGCGAGGGTTCGGTCGGGCTCGGCAAGCCGCTCAAGATCATGACCCACCCGCTGCGCTCGCACATCCCGATCTTCCTCGGCGCCGAGGGTCCGAAGAACGTCACCCAGACCGCCGAGATCGCCGATGGCTGGCTGCCGCTGTACTACTCGCCGTTCCGCCAGGACGTCTACGCCGAGCAGCTCGCCGGGGCCAAGGAGGATTTCGAGATCAGTGCACTGGTCACCTTCAACGTCACCGACGATGTGGCCACCGGCCTGTTCCCGGTGAAGGCCATGCTCGGCTTCTACATCGGTGGCATGGGCGCCAAGGGCCAGAACTACCACACCAAGCTCATGGCCCGGATGGGCTTCGAGGAGGAGGCCTACAAGATCCAGGACCTCTTCTTCGCCGGCAAGCGCGAGGAGGCCATCGCCGCGGTGCCCGACGATTTCGCCGATGAGATCTCGCTGGTCGGCCCTGCGTCGCGCATCGCCGAACGCCTCGAGCACTGGCGCAACAGCCCGGTCACGTCCCTCATGATCGCCCCGCGCGGACCCGACGCACTGCGACAGGCCGCCAAGCTGGTCCTGGGCTGATCGATCGGGCCGGCATCGCCGGCCCGTCGCCGGACGCCTGATCCCGGACAACTGATCCAACCATCGACCCGCGGCCCGGCCGCATCCCATCGGAGTATGAGCCCCATGTCGACCGACCGACCACGTTCCTACAACCTCGGTGACCTCATCGAGCTGGTCGCCGCTGCCGTTCCTGATCGTCTGTGCGTGGCCGGCGGCGACACCCGCTACACGTTCGCCGAGTTCGATCGTCGTACGAACCGCGTGGCCCAGATGCTCATCGCCGAGGGATGCCAGCCCGGCGCCAAGGTGGCGGTCTACGCCTGGAACCGCGTGGAATGGGCCGAGCTGTTCTTCGGTGCGTTCAAGGCCCGCGTCGTGCCGATCAACGTCAACTATCGCTACGTCGCCCATGAGCTCGAGTATCTGTTCGACAACTCCGACAGCGAGGTCGTGATCTTCGAGCGGGGGTTCGCGCCCGTCATCGACGAGATCCGCTCGAAGATGACCAAGGTGCGGTCGTTCATCGTGATGGAGGACGGCACCGATCACGAGACCCCGTGGGCGACGTCGTACGAGGAGCTCGTGGCGGCGCAGTCCGACGCAGCGTTCGACAACGGGCGCAGCGGCGACGACCTCTACTTCCTCTACACCGGCGGTACGACCGGGATGCCCAAGGGCGTCATGTGGCGCCATGAGGACATCTTCTTCGCCGCCCTCAGCAGTGCTCTGGGTGCCCCGATCACCTCGCCGGAGGAGATCGCCGAACGGTCGCTCCCGGTGGAGTTCGCCCTCCCGAGTCTGATCATCGCCCCGCTCATGCATGGCGCCGCGCAGTGGGGCATGTGCAACATGCTCTTCGGTGGCGGCCCGGTCGTGCTCTACACCGGCCACGGATTCGATGCCCACGAGATCTGGTCCATCGCCGAGCGCGAGCGATGCATGGGCATCACGCTCGTCGGTGATGCCATGGGTCGACCGCTCGCCGATGCGCTCACCGACGGTTCCGGATCCTGGGATCTCTCGGGCCTGTTCCGGATCGGTTCGGGTGGTGGGGTGTTCTCCCCGGCGGTGCAGCAGGCGCTGAAGGATGCGCTGCCCCACATCATGGTCATGGACAGCTATGGCGCTTCGGAGACCGGGGCCGGTGGCATGGCGGCCGAGGGTGGTGCTCGTCGGTTCATCGTGTCACCGGAACTCCAGGTGCTCGACGAGAACCTCGTGCCGATCGCACCGGGTTCCGAGCAGATCGGTCAGCTGGCCCGCACCGGCCACATCCCGCTCGGCTACTACAAGGACGAGGAGAAGACCGCCAAGACCTTCCCCGTCGACGCCGAGGGTCGCCGCTGGTCGGTTCCGGGCGACTCCGCGTCGGTGGATGCCGACGGTGTGGTCACGATGCTCGGTCGCGGCTCGCAGTGCATCAACACCGGTGGTGAGAAGGTCTACCCCGAAGAGGTCGAGGAGGCGCTGAAGGCGCATCCGGCGGTGTACGACGCGCTCGTCGTGGGTCTTCCCGACGAACGCTGGGGTGAGCGTGTGGTGGCGGTGGTGCAGCTGCGCCCGGGGACCGACCCCTCGCTCGAGGATCTGGCCACCCATTGCCGCAGCTTCGTCGCCGGCTACAAGGTCCCCCGGGCCGTCACCTTCGTCGAGCATGTGAAGCGGTCGCCCTCGGGCAAGGCCGACTATCGCTGGGCCAAGGAAGCAGCCTCCGGGGCCTAGCCTCGGGCCATCGGTGGGTCTTCGTCGGCCACCGGTGATGAGCAGCGAGGAGTGTCACGCATGGCGGTGATCGAGGATCCGCAGCACCCATGGATCACCCTCCGGGCCCGGCTGCGGGCGCCGATCGGCCCGTTCTCGCGCTGGTCCGGTGTCCTTTTCGGCGTCATGTCGCTGTCCCCGACACTGCTGCCCCGGTCACCACTCATGCAGGGCGTGATCAGCGCCCTGTGCATCACCATCGGTCTGGCCATCGGCGCAGGGTTCGCCTGGCTCGCCCGACGACTCCTCGCCGCGGTGCATCGCACAGTGCCGCGACCCCTCGGCCGCCATGGTGGTCGGGTCCTCGCCATCGCCGTGGTCCTCGCGGTCGTCGTCGGTGGGGTCCGCTGGGTCGGGTCCCAGAACTCCCAGCGTCGACTCGTCTCCATGGATGTGCTGGCCTGGCCGGAGTACCTGATCGCTCTCGTGGTCACTGTCGTGGTCGGTGCGCTCCTGTTCCTGCTCGGGCGCATCGTCGCCCAGGGCATCCGTCGTCTCGATCGTGCGGTGTGCGCCGCGCTCCCGGCCCCGATCGCCGCGCTGGGCGGGGCACTGGTGGTGGCCACGGTGATCGTCACCTTCGCCCAGAGGATCGTGATCGAGAACTTCGTGAGTTGGGCGAACTCGACCTATGGCACCGTCGATGATGGCACGCCTCCGGGGATCACCGCGCCGACCTCGTCGCTGCGATCGGGTGGTCCCGGCTCGTCGGTCGGCTGGGACACCCTCGGGTATGAGGGGCGGAACTTCACCGGTGGTGGTCCCACCGTCGATGAACTCCGGGCGTTCGCCGGATCCGATGCACCTGTGCTGGAGCCGATCCGGGTGTACGTCGGCCTCAAGTCCGTCGACGTCGGTGTCGATGACACCGCCGCTGCCGAGGCCGATCTCGCCGTCGCCGAACTCGAGCGCACCGGAGCGTTCTCCCGTCGCAGTCTGGTGATCGCCACGGTCACCGGCACCGGGTGGGTCGACCCCGTGTCGGCCGCGGCCTTCGAGTACATGCACGACGGCGACAGCGCCATCGTTGCCACGCAGTACTCCTATCTCCCGAGCTGGATCTCGTTCCTCGTGGATCTCGACAAGGCGGCGGCCAACGGCCGGGCGCTCGTGGCCGCGGTCACCGCCCGCTGGTCGCACCTGCCGGCCGATTCCCGCCCCGAACTGTTCGTCTTCGGCGAGAGTCTCGGGTCATTCGGCTCCGAGAGCGCGTTCGAGAGTGTCGATGCCTATCTGTCACTCGACGCCGCCACCGCCGAAGCCACCGGTGTGCTGTGGTCGGGACCCACATTCGCCAACCCCATCTGGCACCAGGTGCTCCGGGATCGGGTCGATTCACCGGTCTGGCATCCCCGCCTCGGACGGTCCTCACCCTTGAAGGTGCTCGGGCGTCCCGACGATGCGCCGGTCGGGGGACCGACTACCGCCGGTCATCACGTCACCTATCTGACCCATCCCTCGGATCCGGTGACCTGGGCCGGCGTCGATGCGCTGTGGCGCCAACCGCCGTGGATGGATCGACCCACCGGCTACGACGTGCCCGCCGATCCGATCTGGTTCCCGGTGGTCACGTTCGTGCAGGAACTCTTCGATCTCATGGCGGGGTTCAGCGCTCCGCCCGGTCACGGACACAACTACGACCCCGATCAGGTGAACGGCTGGGCGTCGATCTCGGCACCACCGGGATGGACCGCAGCTGACAGCACCCGGCTCACCGAGCTCCTCACGACATCCCCGGGATGAACGCAGGTCGCATCCTCGGCGGCACGGTCGCCGCACTCGTCGCCTTCACCCTGCTGCGGGCCACCCATATGCTCGGGGACCTCACCGATGTGGTGTTCGTACTGCTGGCGCTCGCAGTCACCCTGGTTGCCCTTCGCGCGGGCATGGGCCGCGGAGAACTCGGCCTCGAGCGCAGGGACCTCGGCAGCGGCGCCCGCTTCGGGTTCGCGGCGATGCTCCTGGTGCTCGTCGTGGTGGTGGTCGCTGCGCTGATCCCCGCGACCGCCTCGTTCATGGACGACGATCGGGTGAAGGTCGGTGCGGG
>CANFHM010000039.1 GCA_947446975.1 Microthrixaceae bacterium | reverse complement strand
GTGCCCCCGAGTGGACTCGAACCACCGCACATGGTTTAGGAAACCAATGCTCTATCCCCTGAGCTACGAGGGCGGGGATGGCGCGGAACGTGGCGCGAAACTCGGCGCAACGGCCCGGAAGCCATAGGGGAAGGGTAGTTCGGGGTCTTCGCGCAGCTCCAACAGACGATCGGATGAACCGCCGCCTCCGGAATGACTCCAAGGGCAATTGGCTCTTGTGGGAGTCCCGCCAATCACGTAAAATGTACCGGTATACCGGAACATAGGGGAGATCAGGTGAGTGTTGCAGGAACATTGCTGAGGCAAGCCCGTCTGGCCGAAGGTGTCTCCTGTCGCGGCCTGGCCCGCCGAGCCGAAACCGTTCCCTCACGCATCTCGGAAATTGAACGGGCGGTTCATGATCCGGGAGTGGCCACGCTGGAGCATTCGTTAGGAGCGCTTGGCTGGCAGCTGACTGCAGTTCCTACTCGCCACCCCACGGCAGCCGCGGTGGCGTTGGCAATTCGCGATTCGGCGGTGCCAGGTATTGCTGCGAGTGACACCGACTCCGCGTTCAGGGCGCTAATTTCGCTCGCCGATGGTCTTTCCGCTTCCGATGCATCAAGCCGTGTTGTTCTCTGCTTTGCCGCTCCTCCACTGACAGGAGACGAGCGCATCGATGCAGCTATCGCAGCGATCGTCGAGCACTTCCTCGAAGTTCGCGGGTTGCTTCCGGAATGGCTGAATGCAACCGAGCGCGTGCTTGACGAACCGTGGATTCCAGACCCGTACGCAAGTACCACTATCGCCGACGAAACGCCGCCAGCCTTTCGGCGTAGAGGAGTGTTTCTCGCGCAACGCGAACTCGGAAGCGTCTGATGGACGTCACCTTCGACAGAGATGCAATCATCGCTGCACTTGCGGAACTTGCCGATGAATTGGTTCGAACTGGAACGCAGATCCAAGTCAAGGTGGTAGGTGGCGCCGCCATCTCAGTGGCATTCGATCGAGAAACCACGACGACCGACGTTGACGCGATGTACGGAGCAAACCCTGATGTCGAGAAAGCAGCGCGAACAATCGCGTATCGAAATGGGTGGCCGGAAAACTGGTTGAACGACAATGTCAAGCAGTTCGCGTCCCACTTCGACACAGCCGATGACTGGATCACTCTTGATGTCCGGGACGGTGTTGCCGTTCGAGTTGCCGGCGCTCGGCTGTTGCTCGCGATGAAGCTATTGGCTGCGCGCGGACGACGCGATTCCCACGACATTGATCGCTTACTCGACGCCTGCGCCATAAAGGATCTCGCTGGCGCTATTGCCGTCTTCGACCGCTACTACCCGGAAGAGGAGCTTTCCGAGCGAGCGCTCCGGCAACTCAAGGGGCGTTTCGGCGGTTAGTCCTCCTAGTTGAGTTCCTCGGCGAGGACAGGCATGTGCCTCAGGATGGCGTCAAAGAGAACCGCCGTGTCGTCGACCGAACTCGGCGGGAAAATATTTGGCTGTCCTGGCAAAAAATCCACTTGTGAGTGAACGAACGAAACACCCAGATTGAGAAATCCAAGCAAAAAAGTCTCCGGGAAACTCAGGCCGGTTCATCCCGCTCAGGGGGGTTCGGGTCGGCGCTCTGTCAGACGATCTCGTCCCGGCCGATCGCCGGCAGGGTCACGACGACTCGGGTGCCTGATCCTGATGGTGTGGCCGGTGACTCGATCCTGACCTCGCCGTCGTGGGCCTCGACGATGGCCAGCACGATCGCCAGTCCCAGGCCGCTGCCGCCGGAATCCCTACTGCGTGACTCGTCGGCCCGGTAGAACCGTTCGAAGGCCCGGCTCACCTCCTCTGGTGTCATCCCCGGCCCGTCGTCCTCGACTGTCACTCTCGCCATGCCGTCGGTCTCGACGACGGCGACACGGATCTCGCTGTTGCCTCCGCCGTGGATCACGGCGTTGAGGATGAGGTTCGAAGTGACCTGGAAGAGCTGATCGGAGTCTCCGCTCACCATCGCCGGCTCGATCGCCACGCTGAACGTGTTCATCGGGTGGTTCACGATCGCATCGCTGGCGGCCGAGGCGACGACCCGATCGATCTCGACCGGGCCGAATGGTCGGTGGATGCCCTGATCGAGGCGGGCGAGGGCGAGCATGTCCTCGATGAGCGAACCCATGCGGGTTGCTTCTGCTTCGGTGCGCAGCATCGCGGAGTGGAGCTTGTCCGAGTCAGTGAGCCCGCCATTGCGATAGAGCTCGGCGTAGCCACGAATGGTGGTGATCGGAGTGCGCAGTTCATGTGATGCGTCGCCGATGAACCGCCGCAACTGTGCCTCGGTCTGTGCCTGGGTCTCGAACGCTTGCTCCATTTGCTCGAGCATCCGGTTGAGGGCTTCGCCGAGATCGCCCGCCTCAGTGCCCTTCGCGGCATAGGGAATCCTCCCCTGTCTGTCGCCCTCGGCGATACCGGTCGCTGCTGCCGTCATTCTTCGAAGAGGCCGAACCCCGAGGCGAAGCACCCACCAGGTGATGAAGCCGAGGACGAGGAGGATCGATGCGAAGGTGATCGCTTCGACGGTCACGAGTCGCGTGATGGTGGCGTCGACATCGCCGCGTGGAATGCCGAACACGATCACCCGTCCGTCCTGAGCGATCCGAGCCGTGATCCGATAGTCGCCGCCACCCGATGTCGTCGGGACGTCGGAGAACGATGACTGTTCGGCGAGGCGTCGCGATGCCGACTCGGAGATCTGTGGTTGTGCGGTTGAAACGGACCCGGTGAAGGGTCGGATCATGGTGGCGAGTGTGCCGTCGATGAAGGCCCCGGCGTACAACGTGGTGAGTGACGGGTCGGGTTGCGCCCCAGAGCCCTGGGTCATGGGCGGTTGCTCCGCGGTCGACGGTGTGAGCGGAGGGAGACCCGGTCCATCGCCGGGGGGTCGAGCGAGCAGCGCAAGTTGCTCGTCGAGCTTGCCGTTGAGATATGACGAGGTGGTCCTCTCCACGGCGACGGCAGCGATCACCAGGAGAAATGCGATCAATCCGACGCTGAGAAGCAGTCGTGCCTTGAGCGACATCGGGCTCAGCTCTCGACTCGAAGGGTGTAGCCGACGCCTCGGATCGTGTGGATGAGTCGAGGTTCACCATGGTCGATCTTGCGGCGCAGGTATCCAACATAGGTTTCGACGATTCCGCCGTCACCGTCGAAATCAAAGTGCCAGACATGATCGAGGATCTGTGCCTTCGACATGACTCGTCCCTGATTCGTCAATAGGAATCGAAGCAGGTCGAACTCGGTGGGGGAGAGGCGGATCTCGACTCCCGCGCGTGTGACCCGGTGCGCGTCATCATCAAGGATGAGGTCTGCATAGGTGAGCACCGCCGAACTGGCCGACTCCGTACCTGATCGTCGAAGCAGCGCGTTGACTCGCGCGACAAGTTCCTCGAGGCTGAATGGCTTGGTGAGATAGTCGTCCCCGCCGAGCGTGAGACCGCGGACTTTGTCCTCGGTCGCGTCCTTCGCGGTGAGAAACAGGATCGGAGTCTTGACGCCATCGGCACGGAGTCGACGGCAGACCTCGAAGCCGTCGAGGTCGGGCATCATGACGTCGAGCAGGATGAGGTCAGGTGCGGCGGCGAGCGCCTTCTCGATCGCAGTTCGGCCGTTCGGTGCCGGGTCGACAGCGAAACCGTGGTGGGAGAGTGCGGCATCGAGCATGGAACGGAGGTTGTCCTCGTCATCGACGAGCAGGATGTTCGCGCGGGCCATCGACGTATCGTCACCCATGAAAGTGAGAGTTTCCTGAGAATTCGCTGAGGAAATGGTGGTGCTGAGCTCTCAGCCAACTCTCAGGTCGTTCCCGGGGGGCTCTGATGTCCGCAGGGCACTCTTCGACCCATGGATCCGATGGCGTCGAGCGAACGAGAACTGTGTGGCATCCGCCATGAGTCGCAGTCGTCGCGGGCGGTCTCGACAGTCGTGGACATCGCCATCCCGGTCTTCAACGAAGAGGTCGGCTTGGCCCGGAGCGTCGAGTTGCTGCACGCGTATCTCGCGGACACATTCCCGTTCACCTGGCGGATCACCATCGTCGACAACGCCTCGACGGATGGCACCTGGGACACAGCTCGTCGACTTGCCCATGAGTTCGAACATGTCGAAGCCATCCATCTCGATCAGAAGGGTCGGGGACTGGCGCTGCGCGCAGCATGGACAGCGAGTGATGCCGAGGTCGTGGCCTACATGGACGTCGACCTCTCGACCGGACTCGATGCACTTCTCCCTCTCGTCGCTCCACTGGTTTCTGGTCATTCCGATGTGTCGATCGGATCGCGGCTCGCTCCCGGCGCGCATGTAGCGCGGGGTCCGAAACGGGAGTTCATCTCGCGCTGCTACAACGTGATCCTCCATACGGTGTTCGCCACCAAGGTCCGCGATGCGCAGTGCGGGTTCAAGGCGGTCCGGTCTGATATCGCTCGGAAACTGCTGCCGGAGATCGAGGACAACGGCTGGTTCTTCGATACCGAACTGCTTCTTCTCGCCGATCACAACGGGCTCCGGGTCCATGAAGTTCCCGTTGATTGGGTTGATGATCCCGACAGTCGCGTCAAGGTGATCGGGACCGCGACAGATGATCTGCTCGGCAGCTCCCGGATGGCCTGGAAGTTCCTCCGCGGTGGCGGTGACATCAACCTCGCCGGGGCTGAGCGGTACGAGCCGGATGACGATTTCGGTCGACGCCTGGTGACCTTCGGGATCATCGGGACGATCAGCACCGCGATCTCGCTGGTCCTCTTTCTTCTTCTCCGGCCGACGCTTGGAGTCTTCGCGTCGAATCTGGTCGCCCTGAGCGCCACATTTGCCGCGAACAGTTGGGCGAATGCACGACTCACCGCCCGTCGTCGCCATGTGCAGTGGGTGCGCGCCTTCTTCGTCTACATAGCGGCCTTGGTGCTCTCGACGGCGTCGCTCGTGGCGACCTCGATCCTCGATGCCTCCCAGTTCTTCACAGTCATCGCGCTGCTCACGTCGTGGATGGTTGCGTCCATCTTCCGGTTGGCGGTTGTCGATGGCGATTACAGAAAGTTCGGACGATGAAACTGTTGACCCGGCCCACCGAAGACCCGCGATGGGTTCGCCCTGCCGCCGTCTCGCTCCTTGTAGCGACCGCGATCCTCTACATCTGGGGGCTCGGAGCTTCGGGTTGGGCGAACTCGTTCTACTCCGCCGCGGTGCAGGCCGGGAGCGTGAGTTGGAAGGCGTTCCTGTTCGGTTCGAGCGATGCCGCGAACTCGATCACCGTGGACAAGACGCCACTGGCGCTGTGGCCGATGGAGCTCACAGCGAGAGTGTTCGGCGTGAACTCGTGGAGCATCCTCGTGCCCGAGGCCCTCGAGGGAGTTGCCGCCGTCGGGCTTCTGTACCTCACGATCAAGAGGTGGTTCGGCGCCGGGGCGGGCCTGATCGCCGGAGCGGTGATGGCAACGACGCCGGTGGCGGTTCTCATGTTCCGCTTCAACAATCCTGATGCGGCGCTCGTGCTGCTGCTGGTGGCGTCTGCGTATTTCATGACGCGAGCGATCGAGGATGGCCGGACGCGATGGTTGGTGGCGTCCGGAGCGATGATCGGACTGGCCTTCCTCGCCAAGGAACTCCAGGCGTTCGTGATCATCCCGATCCTCGTCGGCGTCTATCTCCTGGCCGGACCTCAACGTCTGGGTCGTCGCATGCTCCAGATCGTTGCGATGGGTGTTTCGACGATCGTGGCCGGTGGTTGGTGGGTCCTGATCATCTCGGTCTGGCCGGCCTCGAGTCGCCCGTATATCGGTGGCTCCCAGAACAACACCTTCTTCGATGTGCTTTTCGGGTACAACGGCCTTGGTCGCATCAGCGGAAATGAGACCGGCAGCGTTGGAGGTATGGGTGGGCCCAACGGTGGTGGCATGTGGGGAGCGACGGGCATCACCCGGATGTTCAATTCGCAGTTCGGTGGTCAGGCGAGCTGGCTCATACCGACAGCGCTGCTGATTCTCGTCGTCGGACTCGTCGCCACGATCCGCAGACCACGAGTGGATCGGGTCCGGGCCGCGCTGCTGCTGTGGGGAGGGTGGTTGGTCTTCACCGGCGTGCTCTTCAGCCTTTCGAAGGGCATCATCCACGAGTACTACACCGTTGCGCTGGCACCGGCCATCGGCGCGGTGATCGGAATCGGTGCGATCGAAGGATGGCGCAGACGCGACCTCATCGTGTGGCGGAATCTTCTCGCTCTCGGCGTCATCGTCTCGGCGGGTTGGGCCTTCGTGCTGTTGAACCGCACGCCGGACTGGTACCCGTGGTTGCGGTGGAGTGTGTTGTCGCTCGGTGTGATCGCGACCATGGTGCTTCTGTTCGGCGGATCGTTCCTCGTTCGGGTCGCAACGCCGCTCGCCGTGTCACTGCTCCTCGTGACCTTCGCCGGTCCTGGCGCCTACTCACTTGCGACAGCATCGTCACCGCACACCGGTGCTATTCCGACGGCGGGCCCGGCGTCGGCACGATCGATGGGCGGATTCGGGGGCGGCGGATTCCGACCTGATGGCGCCGGCGGAGGCAGACTGCCGGGAGGCTTCGAGCTGCCCGACGGCTTCGAGTTGCCGAACGGCATGGAACTCCCGGGAGGTACGGGGTTCCCCGGGGGCGCTGGTGGAGCCGGTGGGCTGCTCGATGGCAGCCGACCGAGCGACGAGATGATTGCACTGCTCGAGGCGGATTCGTCGAACTACACCTGGGTCGCCGCAACCGTGGGCGCGAATCAGGCGGCCGGGTACCAACTGGCAACGGGACTTCCCGTCATGCCGATCGGCGGATTCAACGGGAGCGATCCGTCGCCGACCCTCGAGCAATTCCAGCGGTATGTATCGGACGGGAAGATCCACTACTTCATCGCCGGTTCCATGGGTGGTCCCATGGGAGGCGGGAGCAGTTCCACGAATACGTCACAGCAGATCACCGATTGGGTGACATCGAACTTCACATCGCAGTCGATCGACGGAACGACCGTCTACGACCTGTCATCAACAACGAGATCCTGAGGAGGACCAATGACCGAACAGTTTCCAGAGACGACGTCTGAGACGCAGCCAGACGTGACGCTGACTCCGAATACCGCGATGACACAGAAGGTCGGTATCGCCATCGGCGCCGTTGTGCTCGTGGTGTGCGGGTTCTTCGTCGGTTACGCAGTGCACGGCAACTCCGCATCGTCGACACCGTCAGGCGGATTCCCCGGTGGTGGTCAGTTCCCGGGTGGTGCGGGTGGGCAGGCTCCCGGTGGTGGTCAGTTCCCGGGTGGCGCAGGTGGTCAGTTGCCCGGTGGTGGTCAGTTGCCGTCGGCCCCGCCGACGGGTGGCGCGGGTCCCGCCGTTTCCCCTTGATCTCACCTCGGGCCGACGGGCGAACTGTCTCATCTGATCGCGGCAGGTTGGGGTCATCGAGAAGGTGCGTTCTACCATCCGACTATGGCTGACAGCACCGGTGATCGTTCCAAATACTTCCCGGCGATCGAACGCAAGCATGGGCAGCCCATCCAGCACTGGTTCGATCTGCTGGCCGACCACGGCGATGCCAGGTACGACGAGCAGATGGCCCTTCTGTGTGAGGGCCATGGTTTCAGTCAGGCGCATGCCAACGCCGTGGTGATGACCCACCGCGGCTCCACCACCACCCGTCGCTTCCCTGACCCCGACTCGTACTTCGCCTCGCTCGATGCGGTGAAAGCAGCGACGGCCCGGGCGATCTTCGCGGCGATCCAGGATCGCGTCGACGGTCTCGAACTCGTGACTGCCTGGAACCAGCCGATGCTGCGCAACGAGGCCGGCTACGTGTTCGCGCTGACCGCAGCGACGGCGCACCTCACCCTCAGCCCACTGAGCGCAGCGGTCATGGCGACCTTCGCCGGTCGGCTCGGGGGTCTGAAGGCCAACAAGAAGACCTTCATCGTGCCGCCCGACTGGGAGGTCGATGCAGCACTGCTGCAGGCGATGGTCGAGGCGCGCCTCGCCGAGCTCGGCTGAACCGCAGAGCCGTCCGACTCGGCTCAGTGTGAAAGAGGATCGCTGGTGGACTCGTCGATGCGTTCCAGTCGGGTGGTGAAGAGCGTGTGGTACGACCACAGGAGGTGATCGCCGTCGCGCCAGCGCCGCACCTCGACACCGGGCAGGTCGCGGGGCCGCAGCACCAGCACCCCGTCCTCGTAGCTGGCGGCCACGACGAGCGGGGTGGTGAAGTCGTGCACCATCACATCGTCGAGCCCGTTCTCATGGGTGCCGTCGGCGACCATGTCGTGCACCACGCCACCGCCGGTGACCACCACACGTGCCCCGGCCTGTTCGATGCGCTCGACATGTCTCCGGATCGGGTGGTCGGCGGGCAGCGGGGCGCCGTCGACCTCGCCATCGATGACACGCCAGATGCCGCGCAGATCGGGAGCCTCGGCCACGAGGGGGTCGGTGCATCCGAGCAGCACCGCAGGCGGCATCTCCGTGCCGTAGCCGCCCGGCGGCGTGTTGGCCCGGGGGATGTCGTGCACCGAGCTCATTCAGTGATCTCCGACATGGCGAACAGCCACTGACTCTCGAGGCCGGCCTCGCGATGCTTGCCGATCGTGTTCGCGATCTCCGGATCGCCGGCGAGGTCGATGTAGGCCTGTCGAGACGGGTATCGCATGAGGGCGACGAACTGGAAGTGCTCGCCCCCCTCGCCGATCATCTGCGAATCGACATCGGCGGCGAGCACGAAGGATCCGCCGTGTGCTTCCACGAACTCCTTCATCGCCCGCGAGTACTGCATCACGGCCTCCTTGCCCGACTGACCTGCGTGCGTCGCATCAGCTTCCTTCTTGAAGGTGAGCATGTTGAGCATCACGACCGGTTGGTCGAGCGGTCCTTCGAGGAACTTCATGATCTGCTCATGGGTGGGCCAGGTCGACATCGGTGGTTCCTTCCTTGGTGCGGAGGTGGGAGCGTGTCACCATGAATCGCGCAGAATGTACAGATCTCGTGGTTGTCGCGTCGGCGAGACTGGCGAGATGAGTGACGGAACACCCACCGATCGCACCGAACTGCGCCGTGAACCGCAGCTCGGGGTACATGACCCCGAGGTCATCCGGTCCATCATCGACGGAGCACTGATCTGCCATCTCGGCCTCACCGACACCGATGGGCATCCGCTGGTGATCCCCACCATCCACGCCAGGGTCGACGATCAGCTCTACGTCCACGGATCAGCGGCGAGTCGCACGTTGCGTCGCATGGCGACAGGCATCGAGGTCTGCTGCACGATCACGCATGTCGACGGCATCGTGCTCGCCCGCTCGGCCTTCTGGAGCAGCATGAACTACCGATCGGTGATGGTCTTCGGCCGTGCCCGTCCCGTCACCGATCCCGACGAGATCGACCTGGCTCTCGATGCCATCGTCGAGCACATCGCCCCCGGTCGCTCGGCGGAGGTCCGGCGTCCGACTCGGAAGGAGCTGCAGGCCACCAAGGTGCTCGCGCTGACCATCGACGAGGCCTCGGCCAAGGTGCGCACCGGCGATCCGAACGATGACCCGGCTGACCTCGCCAGCGATGTGTGGGCCGGAGTGGTGCCGATCACGACACAGTTCGGTGCGCCCATCGCGACCTCGGGTCTCGACCCCGCCGTGCCGATCCCCGTTTCGGTCAGGAGGATGCTCGCACCCCGGCAGTCATGACGGGCCCCGTCCGCTGTTCAGGACTGCCAGGCCGGGGTGCCGTCGATGTAGGTCTCGTGCACCTCGATGTCAGCCCAGGTCGCAGCATCGCTGGACCACGGATCGGCCGACACCACGGCCCAGTCGGCGCGCTTGCCCACCTCGAGTGACCCACGATCATCGGCATGGATCTGCCAGGCCGCGTTCGTGGTGATGGCCGCCAGCGCCTGTGCCGGCGTGGCGCATTCGGCAGCGTTGAGCACAGAACCGTCGGCCTCGAGCGTGCGCAGCACCGCAGTGCGGGCGCTGAGCAGCGGATTGATCTCGCTCACGTTGTAGTCCGAGTGCAGCGACGGCAGCATCCCCGCTGCGTAGGCCGATGCCACACGATCGAGACGAGCGGCACGGGCCGGGCCGAGGATGGAATCACGGAAGGCGGCTCCCCAGTAGTACACGTGATTCATGAGGAAGCTCGGCGAGATCCCGGCGGCGGCCATACGGGCGAGCTGATCATCGGTGGTGAACGACACATGCTCGAAGCGATGGCGCATGTCGTGGCCGCCATGCGAGGGCAGCAGTTCCTCCAGCGCGGTGAGCGCGAACTCCACTGCGGCGTCACCGTTGGTGTGCACCATCAGCTGCCAGCCCGCATCGAGCCCGACGGTGAAGACCTCCCGCAGGTCCTCGGGGGTGAAGTTGGCCCTCCCGCCGCTGACCTCACCGAGGTACGGCTGCATGAAGTAGCCGCTGCGACCCTGGTTGGAACCATCGGTGACGACCTTCCAGGCATCGGCCCGCACCATCTCGTCACCGCTGAACGGCGTGACTCCTGCTGCGGTCCACGCCTCGGAGACCTGTGTCGGCGTCTTCCCGGGGACGAGCGCGAACTGGGCGGTCGAGACGCGCACCGGCAGACGAGCGGCGCCGTTCAGCTGATGGAGCAGTGCGACCTCACCGACGCCCGCGAGCGTGCCGGTGGCTGCCTCGCGCACCGAGGTGACTCCCCGTCGAGCCGCCGTTCGCAGGATGGTGTCGATGCCATCGGCGATGTCCTTCTGGCTGGGCTTGG
The DNA here is from genome assembly GCA_947446975.1 of Microthrixaceae bacterium. Classification (GTDB taxonomy): domain Bacteria; phylum Actinomycetota; class Acidimicrobiia; order Acidimicrobiales; family Acidimicrobilacustridaceae; genus Acidimicrobilacustris. Next base: position 11,366 of record CANFHM010000039.1, on the reverse strand, counting down.
GCAGCACATCGAACACCCGCAGCATGGCGGGAGCCTCGCCCACGACACCATCGAGCCGACCATCGGCTCGTCCGAAGGTTCCCCCGGGCGGGTCCATCACCGAATCGTCGATGCCGGCGAGGGCGAAGGTGGCGGAGTTCACGTAGAGGTAGTGCATCGAGGCGTTCATCACGAGCACCGGGTTGTTGGGCGCCACTTGATCGAGGATCGCCCGCGTGAGCACCGGCTCGCCGGGGTAGAGGCTCGGATCGAAGAGCTTCCCGAGCACGAACTGACCGTCAGGAGTCTTCGCCGCGGTGTCCTTCACGACCTGCACGACATCGTCGAAGGTGGCGCACGCCTCATGGGAGAGATCGGGCCACGTGAGATTCAGCAGTGAGGTCCAGATGTGCATATGGGGTTCGATGAGCCCCGGGATGACCACCCCGTCGGGTCGGACCACGGTGGTCGAGGCATCGGTGAGGCCCTCGAGCTGCGCCAGCGTGCCGATGCCGATGATCGAACCTCCCGACACCGCCATGGCCTCGGCGGTGGGGTTCCATGGATCGTTGGTGGAGATCTGACCCACGACGAGCAGCTCGGCCCGGGTCGGGGCCGCGTTCCGATGTCGTGCCCGATGATTGGCCGGTTCGAACGTGGTGCCGGTGGACCCGAGGACTCCGGAGAGATGGGCCCGGGTGACCGGGTGGACCGAGCAGTTGCAGGTGGTGGTGTGCATCCGGATGTCCCTTCGTGGCTCGGCGGCCGAGCAGATGTGGAATGGAGGCTGTGGGGCCTCGCCGCTGACGCGGTCTCCTCCCGACAGGTTCCCACGGCGCAGCGCCGGGGCAGTGATCATCGGTCAGGACATCGGCAGCGGGATGAGTCGGAACAGTGTCAGCGCGAACCCGCACAGCACGTAGACCGACAGCACCATCCATGCTGCCGGAAGCGCCACGAACGGCACGGTGAGCAGCGCCGCCACCATGGCGATCATCACCATCAGCACCGGCACCTCGATCATCCGGGCCTGCCATGAGGCCCGATGGAGATGCTCGCCCGACGATGCCGGCAGCACGGGGACCGAGCCCATCGTCGAGCTGTTCGGATCGGCGATCTCCAGCGCTGTCTCCCTGGCCATCTCGCTGACCATCTCGCTGGCCGGATCACCCCAGCGTTCCGCCGAGCCGAGGATCGCGCCGACGAGTGCACTCACGTAGACCATGTTGAGGAACATGTTGAGGGCCAGTTCCGGCAGGACCGCCAGCGATGCCACCACCGCCCTGCGGCCTCCCCGTCGCACCGACCAGCTCTGCTCGATCACGTAGACCATACCGACGAGGACCCACAGCGGTACGAACACATCGATCTCAGCACCGCTGTGGAGGGCGGCGAACACGGTGAGCAGGTAGAAGGGCGGGAAGAGCACCCCGAGATGGCTGAGCACCTGCCGACCGGCGTAGGGGAGGATGTGGCGTCCCGGCGAATGGGCGGCGATGTTCTCGAGTGCACCGCGCTGCCACCGCCGACGCTGATGGAACAGGTCGTTCCAGGTCGGCATCATCGAGGTGAACACGAGGCACTCCTGCGGAGAGATCGTGCGATATCCGAGCGCCTTCAGGCAGAGGGTGAGCTCGTTGTCCTCGGTGAGTGCCGAGGTGTCATAGACGCCCCCGGTATGACCGAGATCGGGCAGCACACCGGTGGCGCGCGCTGCGACGACCTCCCGTAGCGCACCGACGGAGAACACTGAACCCGTGCCGGTCATGACCAGCGCCCGTCCCCGCCGCCGGCCGAGATGTCGGGCGTAGCGCACGTACTCGTTGGTCTGCAGCTGGCGCACGAGGCTCCACTCGTCATCGTCAGCGACGAAGATCCCGCCGACGCCGCCGACGACCCTCCCGCGCTGCTGACGCCAGAGCCGGGTGGTCGTCGCCGCCACGAACTCGACGGACAGTTCGGTGTCGGCGTCCATCAGCAGCACGGCGTCGGAGGCGTCGAGCACCGGCAGGATCTCGGCGAGGGCGAAGTTGAGCGCGCCGGCCTTGCGAGCGCTGTTGCCCACGGTCTCCACCACCGAAGCTCCGCAGGCCAGTGCCACCGCCACGGTGTCATCGGTGCAGTTGTCGGCCACGACGATCACTGCGTCGACCGGTCTGGTCTGGTTCGCCAGCGAGGCCAGCGTCCGTTCGAGTCGATGCGCCTCGTCATGAGCGGGGATGACGGCGATCACGAACCGGACCAGATCGGGCTCCGATTCCATCTGTTCGCCGATCGGGCGGACACCACGGTCGAGGCGACGTTCCGGGGGTGGCATGAACCCGCGCACCACTCGCTGGGCCAGCTCGAGCGGCGTGGTCAGCGGCGTTCTGCGCAGGGTGGTCGAGTCGGTGCGTTCGACCTCACTCACGCTGGTCGGTCAGCAGTGGCGCGGCGGGATGTGTCTCGTCGCGGGTGACCACGGACCGGGCGACATCGATGAGCCGTGACCGGGTGCGTCCTGCGGCATCACGCAGGCGGAGGAATGCGGCATCGGCGTCGATGGTGAACCGCTGCGCCAGCATTCCCTTGGCCTGTTCGATGGTGTTGCGTTCCTCGACCACAAGATGCAGTCGACGGGTGACGACGGTGGCGTCCTCGCGCGGGTCGACCTGCAACAGGGCGATGGTGGCGGCATCGGCCAGGGCCTGGGCCACCGTGGCCCGCTCGGCGGTCAGCGCTGATTCGGCGAACAGGTTCAGTGCACCCACGACCACCCCGCGAGCGGCGAGCGGCATGGCGTAGACCGCGCGGTAGCCCTGCGCGAGCGTGGCGGCGGCGAAGCCCGGCCAGGGGCCGCTGGGGGAGAGCTCGAGGTCGATCACCGGCTCACCATCACGACAGCACTCGAGACAGGGCCCTTCCACGTTCTGCACCTGGAACAGGTCGAGCAGATGCGCCGAATGGTTCGACGAACCGATGACCTCGAGCTCGCCACGGGGATCGATGACGAGGATGCCGCACGCAGCGATGTGGAGCACCTGCACACATCGTTCGGCGAGCATGGTGAGGATCTCCACCATGTCCTTGCCGTCGTTCACCGCTCGTGAGAGATCGACGAACGCAGCAGCGAGCTGTGAGGAGTCGGGCAGTTCCGCCTCGACGGTGTCGGTGATGTCGGTGGGTGGCATCAGGATCGTTCCTCTTTCTCGAAGACGAGTTGCCGTTCGATGACGGATCTGGCGACGGAGTTCACCGAGCGTTCCTCGGCGAACGCATGGGCCCGCAGTCGCACGAGCGCCTCGATGATCGAGACGCCGAGCTGCTCGGACACCATGCCGGCGGCGAGCTGCACCTGGGACTGTCGGCTGAGGCCGGGCGAGAAGGATCCGGCGAGATCCCCCGGGGATGCCCCGGCCTGATCGCGCAGCAGCGCCATGGTCGCCAGGGAGGCGAGTACGAGGCCATCGGCGTACTGCGCCGCCGTGAGGGCGCCGGGCCGGTTGCGGTACACGCTCATGACGCCGAGTCGGGCCTCACCCACGTTGAGGGGGAAGGCGAACACGGCACGGGCGTCGAGCCTGACCGCCGGCGGGGCGAACGCCGGCCAGAGGGCGAGCGCGTCCGGAGAGGTCATGTCCTCGGTCATCACCGGTGTGAGCGAGCCGATCGCCCGGAACGTGGGACCGTCACCGAGCGCGAACTGCTGCTCATCGAGCTTCACCGCCCGATCATCGGACCCCTCGATCCAGCTGGCGACGTGATCATGGGTGAAGCTGAGGCTGGCCGATTCGGCGTCGAGCAGTTCCACCGCCGCCAGACAGATGCGACGACCCAGATCGAGGCGATGGTCGAGCTTCTCGAACTGGTCGGCGATCCGCTGCCATCGGTTCCCGGTCACGGGGTCCGGATCATGGCGAGCGATCGGAACGTGTTCACCTGCAGAGGGTACCGGACCGTTCCCGGAACCCAGCCGCGCCGGATGGATTCCTGACCATCACGCGATCGCGGGCCGGCCGCCGCGAGCAGTTCTGCATGCGAAGGAGCGACCGAACGCCGGCCTTGCTTCCCAGTTCCTCGCCGATGTCATCCGGAGGGCCGATCTGCTTCGGAGTGTTCTTGGATTCCGTTCGATGGTCCGATCCCCCTCCCAAGGAGTTTTCAATGTCTGCACGTCCCCTGAAGGTCGTCGGCGGCCTCGTCGTCGCCGCGTCGCTCATGCTCGGTGCTGTCGCTTGCAGCAGCGGTTCCGATTCCAAAGCTGCTGACACGACTGTCAAGAAGGAATCCTCGACCACGATGGCTCCGGCGAACAAGACCGGGACCATCGTCGACATCGCCGCCGGCAACGCTGATTTCTCCACCCTCGTCGGCGCCGTGAAGACCGCCGGCCTCGCCGAGACTCTCTCGGGCACCGGCCCCTTCACCGTGTTCGCCCCCAACAACGCGGCATTCGCCAAGCTCCCGGCCGGCACTCTGGCCTCCCTCACTCCGGCGCAGCTCGCCCCGATCCTGACGTACCACGTGGTGTCCGGCGAAGTGATGGCCAAGGATGTGAAGGCAGGCAAGGTCAAGACCGTCAACGGTGCTGAGCTGACCATCAACGTCGACGGAGGCAAGGTCACCATCACCGACGCCAAGGGCAACACCGTGAACGTGATCAAGACCGACATCGTCGGCAGCAACGGCGTGATCCATGTGATCGATGGCGTGTTGATGCCCTGATCCGGAGCCATCTCCGGATGGACCGCTGCGGGCCCGGGTGTGTGCACCCCGGGCCCGTCTGCGTTGCTGTGTCGTGTGTGGCGGTCCCCCGCCGAACGTCTACTCGCCGGTGAAGACCGGGTCGCGCTTCTCGAGGAAGGCACGAGGACCTTCAGCGGCATCCTTCGAGGACATCACCTTGCCGCCGTGGGCCATCTCGATGCCGAAGGCCTCGGCCTCGGGCATGGCTTCGGTCTCGCGCAGCGTTGCGAGGATGCCGCGCACGGCGAGCGGACCGTTGCGGGCGATGCGTTGGGCGATCTCGCGGGCCTTGTCGAGCGCCTGGCCATCGGGCACCACATGATTGATGAGCCCGAGCTCATGGGCGCGCTGGGCGGTGAGGTCGTCGCCGCACAGCAGCATCTCGGCGGCCACGGCATACCCGATCTGACGGCGCAGCCGCACCGCCGAGCCGGCCATCGGGAACAGCCCGCGCTGCACCTCGGTGACACCGAACACGGCGCTCTCGCCGGCCACCCGGATGTCGGTGCCCTGCAGGATCTCGGTGCCGCCGGCGCGGGCGAACCCCTCGGCGGCCAGGATCACCGGTTTGGTGGGGCGGTAGGTCTTGAGCCAGCCACCGAGGATGACCTCGGGCTGGTCGCGGAAGCGCTGCAGCCACTCGTTGTCGACCACACCCTCGCGCAGGCGACCGATCTCGGCGAGATCCATGCCGGCGCAGAAGGTGTCGCCCTTCCCGGTGAGGATCGCCACCCGGAGCGAGTCGTCGGTGTCGAGGCGGACCCATGCGTCGTACAGGCGACAGAGGACCTCGGCGTTGGCCGCGTTCTTCTTCTCAGGACGGTTGATGGTGACGACGAGCACGGGGCCTTCGGCCTCGACGAGCACGAGCGGTTCGGACATGCGGGACTCCCTGTCGGAATTCGGACCCCCGTGGTCTACTACGCGGCGTGCCCCTCTGCGGACTCTACGATCGAAGGATGGAACGCCATCCCACCGAACAGAAGGTCCTCGATGCGACGGTCCGCATCATCGACGAGCACGGTGAGGCGGCGGTGCGCATCCACGACATCCAGATCGAGTGCGACGTCACCGCTCCGTCGATCTACCACTTCTTCGGCAGCCGTGAGGGGCTGGTGATCGAGGCACAGGCCGATCGTCTCCGACGCTCCTTCGACGCCAACGACGCCATCCTCGACGCCACGCTCACCGATATCTCCTCGAGGGACGAGGCCCGTGCCGCCCTGCGTCGGTTCCTCGACATGTTCTGGGAACCCGAGCGGACGAGGGTCCGGGCCCAGCGCATGTCGGCGCTCGGTGCGGCAGTGGGTCGGCCCGAGCTCGCCGCTCGTTTCGACCTGGTCATCCGCCAGTACATCTCCCGGCGCTCCGAACGGATCAGGCCGCTGCAGGAGAAGGGATGGATCAACGCCGACCTCGATCTCGATGCCTTCAACTACTGGCTGATCGGCGTGGTCTTCGGGAGGGTGTACCTCGAGCTGGGTGGCGAGACCGGCCCGTTCCCGCCATGGGACGCCATGACCGCGAAGGCCGTCGAGTACATCCTCTTCGGCCCGGAGTGACACCGCCGCACACTGGCTTCACCGAGATCATCGATCGCTACGAGCCGCTGCTGGGCACCACGATCGAGATCCGGGTGCGGCTGTCCGGTGTCGCTCGTGAGTCGGAGGCCGACGCCCTCTCCGAGGCGATGATCGCAGAGATCGCCCGTCTGCAGTCGGTGCTGTCGAGTGTGGACGATGCGAGCGAGTTCCGACGTTGGGCGGTCGGTGCGGTCGACGATGTCTCGGCTGAGCTCGCCGAGGTGCTCATCGCATCGGCCGAGTGGCAGGTCCGTTCACAGGGCCGGTTCTCACCGGCGGTGGGCCGACTCTCGGCGCTGTGGTCCGACGCGGCCCGCGCCGGGATCGAGCCCGATGCGGCCGAGCTCGCCCGGGTTGTGGGGGAGCTCGCCGCTCCCCGGTGGCGGATCGAGCACTCGGGCGGCGAGCGAGCGATCGTCCGTCTCGCCGATGCGTCTGACTGCACCGTGAACGCGATCGCCAAGGGATGGATCGCCGATGCGGCGGTGCGGCACGCGCTGGCCGCCGGCACCGACGGCATCGAACTGGTGAGCGTGAACGCCGGCGGGGACATCGCCCATGCAGGAACCGTCCCACTGGTCGTGGGCATCGAGGATCCGCACCTCCCGCTCGACAACGGCTCGCCCATCGCCGTGGTCGAGCTGCGGGGTGCCGGGCTCGCCACCAGCGGTGGTGCGCATCGGGGGTTCGTCATCGGTGGTCGGCGCCACAGCCATGTCATCGACCCGCGTTCGGGTCAGCCGCTGGATGATCTCGCCTCGATCACCGTCGTGGCCCCCGACTGCATGACTGCCGATGTGCTCTGCACGACCCTCGGGATGCTGCCTCCGGTCGATGCCCTCGCCGAGGCCGATGCGTTCGGCGTGGCGTGCCTCATCGTCGATGCCCATGCCACGAACCACGCCAACGAGGCATGGGATTCGCTCGCTCATGCCCGGCCGACGGCCGCGACCGCTGCGATGGGCCACACGGAACCGTCGGGATCGAACAGCTCCGGCACCGGCTCCCGTGCCGGCGGGAGTGCGGGCGCCGGCAGACTCAGCTGAGCGTGATCCAGACGAGCACCGCCATCACCACGGCGCCCACCCCTGCCACGACGAACGCGGCGACGCGGCGCTTGCGCAGGAACAGCTGCATGACGATGCCGGAGATCGAGATGACCACGAGCAGCATGCCGGCGATGTCGATGACCCATTTCCACGATGTCCCGGCATGGCGGCCCTTGTGCAGATCGTTGACCACACCGAACAGGAAGCCCTGTTGTTCGATCATGAGCTGGAACGTGCCCGTGCTGAGCGAGAAGGTCACATCAGCGGAGTAGCCCGGATTGCGGTAGCGGATCGTGGCCTCGCCGTTGGTGGCGTCGTACCCCTCGACCGTCCCCGACACCCCGAACTCGCTGCGCACGTACTCGGACACCGCGAGGTAGTCGGGTGCGCCATCGGAGGTGGTGGGGGACATCGGCAGCGTGCCCGTCTTCGTGAGCCCGGTGGAGCTGGCACCGATCGCCCAGTCGGGATGGTTGAGGGTCACGCCGGTGATGCCGAAGAACAGCACGAGCACGAGGGCGATCATCGACGTGTACACGTGGATGAGGCGCGACCAGCGATTCGTCATGCGCTTCGCCTTGGTCAGATCAGGTGCCATCGCCCGGCCTTTCGATGCTGAGGGCTCAGGGAGCGTAGGTGACCGAGACCTTCGAGAGTTCGCCCTTGTCAGCGCCGTTGGCGCTGCTCGGACCGGAAGCGATCGAGATGGGGACGGTGATCTCCTGGTACGGACCCTTCTCCCGGGCGCACTCGATGCAGATCACGTAGTCGCCCTGCGGCGCCCGTGCCCCCGAGGCGTCGTTGCCGTCCCAGACAACCGAATAGGACCCGGCGTTGCGCGTGGCACTGGACATCGAGAGGTCCTTGCCGCCGCTGGCGGTGATCCAGGCACGCATGTCGTTGAGGTACTTCTGACCCCGACCGCTCTGGTACCAGAGGCTGACCGTGTCGACGAACTGCCCTGAGGCGGTCTGCACCCACACGGCGATGTAGGGGTTCTTGGCGAAGCCGCCGCCGCTCACCGCATAGGTGAAGTCGGTGGTGACGGTCGCGCCCGCCGGGATGGCCGCTGCGGTGCCACCTCCCGAAGGTGCGGTCGTGGTGCCCGGTGATGCGGTGGTCGAGGGACCTTCGGTGGTGCTGGTGGATGCGAATGCCTTGGAGTCGCCGCCGGAGGAGCCGCATGCCACGGTGGGCACGGTGAGCGCCACGCCGAGCAGGGCGGCGCCGCCGAGCAGTGCACGCCGTGAGATCGCTCGTTCGAACAGTGGGAGCGGTGTCGGTTCGTCCTCGGGCATGGCGACGAGTGTACGAGTCGACCCCGTCTGGAACGTGAGAGACGGGTAAGAGTTCTCCATCCGCCGTCGACTGCGACCCCCGCAGTCCCCGCACCGTCCTTGCCATCGAGTTCGTGTCGTTCGCTCTCCGGATCGGCGAGGCCGAGGGCAGCACGAGACCGCATGCACCGCGACGTGGTGATGCAGATCCGGTCCGACGCGGCTGATGATCCCTCGTCGCGGATCCGCCGGGATCAGGCCACGACGCCTGTGGCCCGCAGGCTCTCGATGCGACCAGCGAGCCCGAGTTCGGTGAGCACCTCGTCGGTGTGCTGCCCGAGCGCCGGCGCACCACCGGCCAGCGTGGCGGGGGTGCCATGGAAGTTCGTGGGATGCCGGGGCAGACGGGCCCGACCCACCACGGGATGATCGAACTCCTCGAACATGCCGATGGCCACGGCATGGGGATCGTCGACCATCTCGGCGGCCGAGAGCACCATGGCGAAGGCCACCCGCTCCCGCTCGAATCGCTCGATCACCTCGACCTGCGTGAAGTTCGAGGCCATGGCGTAACACATGTCCATGATGGGCTCGAGCACATCACGGTTCCTGCGACGCTCGGCCACGGTGCGCACGCGGGGGTCGTCCCAGCCGGGCACGTCGAGGGCCTTGCACATACCGGCGAAATCAGCGTCGGTGGTGGGCACGACGATGCCCCAGCCGTCGGCGAACCGCATCGGTGCGAAACCGGCGTTGAAACTCGACGGCATGGTGCCGTCGGATTCGAGCAGCACCTCGTTGCCGGCGGCCTCGGCCCACAGGAACGACACGCAGGCGTCGTTCATACCCAGTTCGAGATGCTGGCCACCGCGGCCCATCGCCCGCGCGTAGAGCGCAGCAGTGATGGCCTGGGAGGCGTAGAGCGAACTCACCTTGTCCGCCGCGTTCTGCTTGATGAAGGTGGGCGGCCCATCGGGTTCGGCCTGGGTGGCGGCGAAGCCGGCATAGGCCTGGATCGAGGTGTCGTAGGCACTGCGGTCGCGGTACGGACCGACAGGTCCGTAGCCCGAGATCGAGGCGTAGACGACCTCGGGGTTGACCGCCGACACCGCGTCGTAGCCGAGTCCGAGGCGATCGATGACGCCGGGGCGGAAGTTCTGCAGGACGACATCAGCCTCGGCGGCGAGCTGCATCACGATCTCCCGACCCTCGTCGGTGCCGAGATCCACGGCGATGCAGCGCTTGCCCCGGTTGCAGGCCAGGTAGAACGCGCTCATGTTGTTGACGGCCACGCCCACCCAACGGGCGATGTCGCCGATGCCGGGCCGCTCCACCTTCACGACCTGTGCGCCCTGATCGGCGAGCAGTGCGGCGGCGTAGGGGCCGGTGAGGGCGATCGAGAGGTCGAGCACCTTCACCCCGGCCAGCGGTCCGGTGTGATCGGCGCCGGCCAGCGGCTGCTTGGTGCGGTCGGTGCTGGTGTCCATGTGTTCCCCCGAGTCGGCTGAAATCATCGTGCCGATTCCGCACTGTGGCGGTCCCCTTCGGCCTGGTCGACTCTAGGCCGTGGCTTGTATCGGGGGTCGCGCGCAAGGTCGTGCTTCATGTCATCAGTCATGTCATCCGTCGTGCCGCCCAGCTTCGGACTCTCACCGTGATCTCCACATCCATCGGACGCTCAGCGTCGTTCGGGCCGGTCGGACACCGATCTGTTCGTCGGTCGCGCCGCTGCGATCGTGTGGCAGCCTTGCGGAGCAGACCTATGACCAATGATCCCCGTCCGCCCGGTCGTTCCAGCGCAGCTCTTCCTGCGTCGAGCGATCCCGACCTCGTTCGAGCGCTGAGCACCGGCGACCATCGAGCTCTGGAGGAGATCCATCGTCGTCACGGTGGTGCGGTGTTCGGTCTGAGCCGACGGGTGCTTGCCGACGACGCGCTCGCCGAGGAGATCTCCCAAGAGGTCTTCCTGCGGCTGTGGACCGAATCTCATCGCTTCGATGCCAGTCGCGGATCGCTGCGGTCCTTTCTCCAGCGTCAGGCTCATAGCCGCTCGATCGAACGGGTGCGCTCCGAGGAGGCACGTCGAAGCCGTGAGGAGCGTGCAGAACGCATCGATGTCCGTACCGTCACCGACATCGAGGCCGAGGTGATGGCCTCGATCCAGTCAGAAGCGATTCGTGATGCACTCGCCGGGCTTGACCCGACTGAGCGGCATCCCATCGTGCTCGCGTATTTCGGTGGTCACTCCTACCGTGAGGTCGCCGTCATGCTCGAGGCACCGGAGGGAACGGTGAAGAGTCGGATCAGATCCGGCTTGAACCGGCTCGCCGATCAACTCGAAACCGTGGGAGGAGGTACCGCAAGATGAATGATGGACCGGAGGACAACGGCATGAACGAACTCCCGATCGAACCCGATCATGCGGATCTGCTCGGGGCGTACCTCCTCGATGCCGTTGATGATGTCGAACGTCGGCGCGTCGAACGCGAGCTCATTGCTGATCCCGAACTCGCAAGCGAAGCAGCCCGACTCCGTGGGGTCGTCGACGCGCTCGCCGAATCAGCTGCGGACGAGGTTGCGCCCGCTGGCCAATGGGCCCGACTCGAAGCGGCGATCAGCTCCTCCGGTTCGGTGGTGGAGACCACCGAAGCGTCAGCACGTCATCGCCGTCCGACGCGAGGCGGATGGTCACGCCTCCTGCTCGCTGCGGCGGCGGTGGCTGTGGTGTTCGTGGTCGGTGCCGGACTGCTCGT
>CANFHM010000038.1 GCA_947446975.1 Microthrixaceae bacterium | reverse complement strand
GGATCGGCGAACAGCGACGCCCGACGCGCCACGATGCCGGCATCGGGCCCATCGTCGACGAGGAGCTGCAGCGACGCCGCCGACTGACGGCTGGCCCACACCATGGCGGGCCCCACGCTGCGGGAGGCCTGCTCGCCGAGGTGCACCCAGAGGTGACCCTCGTGGTGCACGGCCGCGCCGAACGGGAGCGGCGTACCGGTGAGCACGCCGGGATCGATCCCGAGATGTGCGGCGACGAGTCCGCGCGCCTTGGCCGCGAACAGCCCGGCGCGCTGGTCTGCTTCGAGTGGAACGACAGGCCCCTGGGGTCGGGTGCGGACGTTACTTACGGCGCTTGCCGTAGCGCTTCTCGAACTTCTCGATGCGGCCACCGGTGTCGACGAGCTTCTGCTTGCCCGTGTAGAAGGGGTGGCACTCGTTGCAGAGTTCGGAGCTGAGCTCAGCCTTGGTGGAGCGGGTGGTGAACGTGTTTCCACACGAGCACTTGACCGTCGCCTCGACGTAGTTGGGATGGATGTCGGCCTTCATGGCGGTACTCCAGTGAGAAATCGGAACGGCAAGTCTGCCGGACGGAAGCGGTTGTCTGCAATCCCGGCCCGGACTGCACCTGCAGGCGGGCCCGGTGGTGCCGGATCAGCCCTTGGCGATCTCGGCGAGGAACTCGTCGTTGGTGCGGAAGGTGCTGAGACGATCGATGAGCATCTCGAGCCCGGCGGCACCCGAACCGCTCTCGGCGGCCAGCCCCGAGAGCACCCGGCGCAGCTTGTACACGTTCTGGAGCTGCTTGCGGTCGTAGAGGAGTTCCTCATGGCGGGTGGAGGAGCCGTCGACCTCGATGGCCGGGTAGATACGTCGTTCCGCCATCCGACGATCGAGGCGGAGCTCCATGTTGCCGGTGCCCTTGAACTCCTCGAAGATCACCTCGTCCATCCGTGAGCCGGTGTCGACGAGCGCACTGGACAGGATCGTGAGCGAGCCGCCCTCCTCGAGATTGCGGGCCGCACCGAAGAACTTCTTCGGCGGGTAGAGCGCACCGGTGTCGATACCACCCGACATCACGCGACCGGTGGTCGGTGCGGCGAGGTTGTAGGCACGGGCGAGGCGGGTGATGCCGTCGAGGATGATGACGACATCGCGACCGTCCTCGACCATGCGCTTGGCCCGCTCGATGACCAGTTCGGCGACTGCGGTGTGCTCCTCGGCGGGTCGGTCGAAGGTGGAGGCGATGACCTCGCCCGATACCGAACGTCGCATATCAGTGACCTCTTCGGGCCGCTCATCGACGAGCAGCACCATGACATGCACCTCGGGGTTGTTCTGCTCGATCGACCTGGCGATCTGCTTCATGATCGTGGTCTTGCCGGCCTTCGGCGGCGACACGATGAGGCCGCGCTGACCCTTGCCGATCGGTGAGATGAGATCGATGATCCGAGCGGTCATGTTGTACGGCTCGTCGCGGCTCGACAGCGCGAGTCGGGAATCGGGGAACAACGGGGTGAGATCATCGAAACGCCGGCGATCACGGGCGGCGTCGGGATCGACACCGTTGACGGCGTCGATGCGCAGCAGTGCCGGGTTCTTCTCGTTGCGGGTGGCCGGACGGCAGGCACCGGCGATGAGATCACCCCGACGCAGGGAGAACTGGCGCACCTGCTTGACCGACACGTAGACGTCGTCGCGGGTGGGCAGGTAGCCGGCCACGCGGATGAACCCGTAGCCCTCGTCACGGAGGTCGAGGACACCGGAGACCTCGGTCGGCTCGCCGACGAAGGACTCCTCGGAGCGGTTGGTGTCGCGGACGGTCTCGCGGGATCCGTCCCGTTCACCGCCGCGGTCGCGGCCCCGACGACGGCGACGACGGCCGCCCTCGCCCCCCTCGGACTGCTCGCCGGCGACGTCGTCGAGCAGTTCGGCCGGAGTGGGAACGGTCTCGACATCGGGATCGATGGCCGGTGTGGCATCGCCGGACTCGTCAGCGACATCGGCAGCGTCGGTCGCAGCGGCGTCGGGGGATTCGTCAGCAGTGTCGGCGCCATCGGAGGCGCCATCAGTCGGCTCGGCATCGGCGGTCGGCGTCCCGGGCGAGTCATCCGCGGCGGCAGGGGCCGGGTCGTCGGCCTGAGCCTCCGGCTGTGCCTCGGCGGTGGTGACACCGGCGAGCTCGAGGATGAGATCGATCACCGTGGCCTTCTTCGCCCGGGCGGCGGGCTTGCCGCCGAGGGCCTTGGCGATCGACACGAGCTCGTCGCGCTCCTTCGCCTCGAGCATGGATCGTTCGAGCTGGTCAGCCATGGGATGTCCTCAGGGGATCGGTCGGATGAGGCGGAGAGTTCGGCCGCACTCTGCTGCGCAGGATCATGCGCACGGGTTGGAGGAGCGGGTGGGTCCGGCACACGGTGTCGGGAGACAGCGGTGTGGGAGCAGCGCTGCGGGAACAGGAGCTGCCGGAGCACGGTTCCGGGGTCCGCCGGACGGCGGGGAGAGGTTCGGGACCGCAGTGCGGGCCCGGACGACGCCGCGAAGCGTAGGGAGCTAGCTCGCGGAGAGCAAACGCCCCATCAGTTCGTGGCCGGCGACGACCGGCGCAGCGGCCACACCGGCCTCGGTGTAGGACCCCCCGGGCCCGTCGATCGCCGAATCGGCGAGCAGGAACGGCACCGGGTCCGAACTGTGGGTGCGGGTGGCCAGCGGGGTGGCGTGATCGGGGAGCATGAGCAGACGCCAGGGGCCCAGGTCGTCGAGCGCCGGCAGCAGGTCGGCGAGGATCCTGGCATCCCAGTTCTCGAGGGCGCGGACCTTCTCCTCGACGTTCCCCGCATGCCCGGCCTCATCGGTGGCCTCGACGTGGATGATGAAGAGGTCGGCGCCTGCTTCGAGCGCCTGGAGGGCACAGTCGCGCTTGCCCTCGTAATCGGTGTCGTACCAGCCGGTGGCGGTGGCGAGGTCGACGATGTCGATCTCGGTGAGCACACCGAGTCCGCGGACGAGATCGACGGCCGTGACCAGACCGGCCTGCACGCCATAGGTGGAGCGGAACGAGGGCATCTGGGGCTGGAAGCCCTGGCCCCACAGCCAGATCTGGGAGGCATCGAGGTCGGAGCCGGCGAGCACATCGCGGGACGCATCCATGAGTCGCTGCAGCTGCGGGGCGGCGGGGCCGGTGGGCCAGATCGCCGGCCTGCCGGTGAGGTCATGCGGCGGGGCGCACTCGGCCTCGGCCCAGTCCGCCGGGGCCACCATGATGTGGCGGTACTGCACCCCGGGATGGAACTCGACACCGTCGCCCCCGAGTTCGGCCTGCAGTTCAGCGATGACCGCCGCTGCGGCCTCGGTGGAGGGATGACCACCGGCGAAGTCGATCATGGTGCCGTCGGGACCGACGGTGGACAGGTTGCATCGATACGCCACCTGATCCGGTCGCAGTCGAAGGCCCAGCGCAGCGGCCTCGATGGGGGCGCGACCGGTGTGATAGCGAGCGGGGTCGTACCCGAAGATCGACATGTTGCCGACATCGGAACCCGGCGGCATGCCGGTGGGGATGACCGCAGCACGACCCAGCGTGGACCTCGCGGCGAGTCGATCGATCGTGGGGGTGTGCGCCGCCTGCAGGGGCGTGCGACCGCCCAGCTCGGCCAGCGGCTCATCGGCACAACCATCAGGGACACAGACGACGTACTTCATGGCTCCAAGTGTGACGCAATCGGGGTGGTTCGGCTCAGCTGGCCCCATCGAGTGTTGCTTCGATGAGGGTTCGGACCGCCACATAGTCGTTCGGGGCGGAGACGAGGTGCTCGGGACGTTCGAAGAGATCGGCGAGGCGATCGGGGAGCTGCGGGTGCACGCCGGATGCGGCCTCGACGGCGGCTGGGAACTTGGCGGGATGAGCCGTGCCGAGCACGACCATCGGAACGGCTGGATCGGCGCGCACCTCGAGCGCGGCGGCGAGTCCCACTGCGGTGTGCGGATCGAGCAGCACACCGAGCCGCTCATGGACCGAGGCGATGGTGGCGGCCGTGCGCTCGTCATCGACGCGGGCGGCGCTCCAGTGGTCGGCGAGGAGTTCGAGACGGGCGGGATCGACCGACACGGTGCCCTCGGAACGGAAACGGGCCATGAGCTCCGCGATGGCGGCGCCGTCGCGACCATGGATCTCGAACAGGAGTCGCTCGAGGTTCGAGGACACCTGGATGTCCATGCTCGGGCTCGAGGTCGGGTGCACCTCGCCGATGGTCATCGTGCCGGTGGTGAGGAACTGGGTGAGGATGTCGTTGCGGTTGGAGGCCACCACGAACTGCGAGATGGGCGTGCCCATGCGCTGGGCGCCGTAGCCGGCGAACACGTTGCCGAAGTTGCCCGTGGGGACGGAGAACGCCACCGGCCGGCCCGCTCCCCCGCCGAGACGGGTGGCGGTCGTGACGTAGTAGACGATCTGGGCCATGACCCGGGCCCAGTTGATGGAGTTCACCGCCGAGAGGTTCCGTGAGTCGCGGAAGCCGTCGTCGGCGAAGAGCGCCTTCACGAGGTCCTGACAGTCGTCGAAGGTGCCCTCCACGGCGATGTTGTGCACATTGGCCGCGGTCACGGTGGTCATCTGCCGACGCTGCACATCGGAGACCCGACCGGCCGGATGCAGGATGAACACCTCGGCCGACTCGCGATCGCGCAGCGCCTCGATGGCCGCGGATCCGGTGTCGCCGGAGGTGGCCCCGACCACGGTGACCTTCTCGCCCCTGCGGGTGAGCTCATGGTCGAACAGTCGCCCCACGAGCTGCAGGGCGACATCCTTGAAGGCGAGGGTCGGGCCGTGGAACAGCTCGGCCAGCCAGATGCCGTCGCCGAGGTCGGTGAGCGGCACGACCTCATCGGTGTCGAAGGTGGCGTAGGTGTCGGCCACCATCGAGGCGAAGTCATCGTGGTCGATGGAACCCTCGACGAAGGGCCACATCACCTCGGTGGCCACGGCGGCATATGACATCGAGGCGAAGCGTTCGAGATCGGCGACGGTGAGCGAGGGCCAGGCCGAGGGCACGTAGAGGCCGCCGTCGCGGGCGAGGCCGGCGAGCAGCACATCGGCGAACCCGAGCTCCGGGGCCTGCCCGCGGGTGCTGACATAGGACAGGCTCATGATTCCGATTCCTCCTCGACGAGCACCCGGATGACACTGCCGACCCGACGAACCGCGTCGAGCGAACGGAGGGCGGCGAGCGTGGCATCGAGCTCGAGTCGGCCGACCCGATGGGTGATGAAATCGAGACGGGCCTCATCCTCGGCGAGCGAACCGCCCAGCTCGGAATCGGCGGCCGACTGGGCCATCGAGGCGATGGACACCCCATTCTCGCCGAGCACACTGGCGATCGTGGCGAGCACACCCGGGCGGTCGACGGCGACCAGGCTCAGGTAGTGGGCCGAGGATGCCTGCTCGGAGGGCCGGAGCTGCGGTGTGCCGAGGCCACCGATCGAGCCGTGGGCCCCGCTGCGGAGATTGACGGCTGCGTCGATGAGATCGCCGAGCACGGCGCTGGCCGTGGGATCGCCGCCGGCGCCGCGGCCGTAGAACATCAGCTCACCCACTGCATCGCCCTCGACGAACACGGCGTTGAAGCTCTCGCGCACCGCTGCCAGCGGATGGGCGATCGGGACGAGCACCGGGTGGACGGCGGCGGAGAGTTCATCGCCATGGTCGGTGTCGAAGCGTTCAGCCACGGCGAGCAGCTTGATGACGAAGCCGTTGCGGGTGGCGAAGGCGATGTCGTCAGCCGTGATGGAACTGATGCCCTCGGTGTCGACCATCGAACCGGCGAGGTCGACCCCGAACGCCAACGAGGCCACGATGGAGATCTTGGCCGCCGCATCGAGACCTTCGACATCGGCGGTGGGATCGGCTTCCGCGTACCCGAGCGACTGGGCCTCGGCCAGCGCCTCGCCGTACTGCGCACCCGCTTCGGTCATCCTCGTCAGGATGTAGTTGGTGGTGCCGTTCATGATGCCCATCACCCGACGGATGGGCTCACCGCGCAACGACTCACGCAAGGGCCGGATGAACGGGATGCCACCGGCGACCGCGGCCTCGAAGAGGAGATCGACACCGGCGGCATCGGCGGCGGCGAACAGTTCGGCACCATGGGCGGCCAGCAGCGCCTTGTTGGCGGTGACCACCGGCTTGCCGGAACGCAGGGCGGCGAGCAGCAGTTCCCGGGCCGGTTCGATCCCGCCCATCACCTCCACGATCACGTCGATGTCGGGATCGGAGACGATGGACGCAGCATCGGTGGTGACGACGGCATCAGCCAGCTCGGCGGGACGAGCACGACCCGGATCGCGGACCGCCACGGCGGTGACGACGAGGTCGAGACCGGTGCGCGCCCCGATCAGGGTGTTCTGGCGCTGCAGCAGGGAGATGAGCGAGGACCCGACCGTGCCGCAACCGAGCAGGCCGACTCGCACCGGGGAGTCGTTCACCGGCCCGAGGCTATCGGGACGGCACAGGGGACAGGAACGAGTTGCGCTGCTATGCGGCGATCGCACCGACCAGGGTGATGGCCGCCGTGACCATCAGCAGCGCCATCACGGCCTGACGGAACCTCGGCGGGTCGATGCGGGGGCGCAGGCGGGCGCCGACGAGGTACCCGACGACCATGGTGGGCACGGCCACCACGAGGAGTTCACGGGCATCGGAGGTGTAGCGACCGCTCGCCAGGAACAGACCGAGCGTGATCACACCCGTGCCGGCGAACACCGCCGAGATCGTTCCCCGGAACACCGAGGGAGCGAGATGGCGGGCATGCAGCGCCATCACCAGGGGCGGGCCGTTGGTGGACAGCGAGGTGTTGAGCACTCCGCTCACCACGCCGGCGCCGACATCGACCCCGCTGCTGCCCCGTTCGAGCGTGATCCCCCGGAGGTTGATCAGCAGGAACGTGATGATCACCGCCGCCAGACCGAACTTCAGCTGGCGATTGGACGCCACCTCGAGCACGAGGAGCCCGAACGGTGCCCCGATGGCTGCTCCGGCCAGCATGCGCACGATGGTGGGTCGGTCACCGTGCGCCCGCTCCGCCACCGCCTGCACCGAGCTGGTGAGCGTGCCCAGCGTGGCCGCCACGACGACGGCGAGTTCGGTGGGGATCGCCAGCGAGAGCAGCGGGACGGCCAGCAGCGAGAACCCGAAGCCCGTCGTGCTCTGCACCATCGCCGCCAGCAGCACCACGATGATCGTGGTCGAGATGTCGACGGCGCCCATGTGCCGACCGCTAACCCAGATCGAGACTGAGCAGGTCGTCGAGGGTCTCGCGTCGGACCACGACACGGGCCTCGCCGTCGGCGACGAACACCACCGCCGGTCGGGTGACCTTGTTGTAGTTGGAGCTGAGCGAGTACCCGTAGGCCCCGGTGACCGGCGTGGCCAGGATGTCGCCGACGGCGAGATCGGCGGGCACCGAGGCATCACGGATGAGGAGATCGCCCGACTCGCAGTGCTTGCCGACGATCGTGACGATGCGGTCACGATCGGCTCCGACCTCACGGGGCAGGAACGCCTCGTACTGGCTGCCGTAGAGGATGGGCCGGGCGTTGTCGCTCATACCGCCGTCGACCGACACATAGGTCCGGATGCCGGGGATGTCCTTGATGGTCCCGACCTCGTAGAGCGTGATCGCCGCCTGGGCCACGAGTGACCGACCCGGTTCGGCCGTGACCCTCGCGGTGATCCCGGTGGCGGCGCAGGCCCGATGCACGGCATCAGCCCATTCCGTGATGGACGGGGCCTCGTCGCCGTTGACGTAGGCGACGCCGAGACCGCCACCCACCGAGAACTCGGCGAGACCATGGCGCTCGACGAACGGCGCCAGCACCTCGATCGCCATCTCGAAGAACCGCGCCTCGAACACCTGCGATCCGATATGGGCGTGGATGCCGACGAGGTCGATGGCTGGCGACGCTGCGGAGCGGACCACTGCGGCCTCGGCCAGACCGGTGGAGAACCCGAACCCGAACTTCGAATCGTCCTGGCCGGTGCGCACGAACTCGTGGGTGTGCGCCTCGACACCGGGCGTGACCCGGATGAGGACCCTCGGTGCGGGCAGCCCCTCACCGACGATCGATTCGATGCGGTCGAGCTCGTCGAAGGAGTCCACGATGATGCGACCGACGCCCTCGGTGATGGCGCGCCGGAGTTCGTCGGTGCTCTTGTTGTTGCCGTGCAGGACCAACCGGTCGGCGGGCACGCCGGCGGCGCGGGCCACGTGGTACTCCCCCGCCGTCGAGACGTCGAGATTGCATCCCTCCTCGGCGGCGAGTCTGGCCATGGCGGTGCACAGGAAGGCCTTGGTGGCGAAGTTCACGCCGGGTCCGAATGCGGCGACCGCCTCACGGCAGCGTGCCCGCAGATGGGCCTCGTCGTAGACGAACAATGGTGTCCCGAACCGTTCGGCGAGCTCGAGCGTGTCGCAGCCACCGATGCTGAGGTTCCCCGAGGGACCCACCTCGGCGGTCATCGGGAGCAGGGAGAACTGGAGCGGACTCATCGTGGGCTCACATCTGGTCGGGTGCACTGACCCCGAGGAGATCGAGGCCGATGGCGAGTCCGACCGACGCCGCCTCCACGAGCTGCAGTCGGGCCTGGGTCAGTTCGGCGGAGACGCCGTCACCCATCACGTAGCAGTCGTGGTAGAAGCCGTGGACGCTTCCGGCGAGCTCGCGGACCCATGTGGCGATCCGATGCGGCGCCCGGTCAGCAGCAGCGGCGGCGACGGTGTCGGGGAGCTCCGAGAGCGCCCGGAGGACATCGAGTTCACGCTCGTGGACGAGCAGCGAGCGATCGACGGAGGCCGCCGGCACCCGCTCGACCTCGCGCTCCCCGGCCACCCGGAAGATCGACTGGATGCGGGCGTAGGCCATCTGCACGTAGAAGACCGGGTTGTCCATGGCCCGGCTCTTCACGATGTCGTAGTCGAAGGTCTGGGTGGAATCCACCGACTGGAGCAGGTACGTGAGGCGGGCGGAGTCGGCGCCCACCTCGTCGAGGACCTCGGAGAGCTCCACGATGTCGCCCGCCCGCTTGGAGAATCGCACCGGCTCGCCACCCTTGAGCAGATTGACGAGCTGGATGATGACGCACTCGAGCTCGTCGGGATCATGCCCGAGCGACTGCATGGCCGCCTTCATCCGGGGCACATAGCCGTGATGATCGGCGCCCCACACATCGATGAGGAGATCGAAACCCCGGGTGAACTTGTCGCGGTGGTAGGCGATGTCCGGCAGGAGATAGGTGAACTCGCCGTCGCTCTTGATGAGCACACGGTCCTTGTCGTCGCCGTGATCGGTGGAGCGCAGCCACACCGCACCCTCGTGGTCGTAGACGACGCCACGGGCACGGAGATCGGCGAGCGTGGTCTCGATGGCGCCGGACTCGACCATCGATCGTTCGCTGAACCAGGAGTCGAACTCCACGTTCATCCGGGTGAGCGTGGCCCGGTGATCGGCGACGGCGCGCGCCTCGCCCCATTCCATGAGGTCCTCGCCGGCTGGGATCTCCGCCGCCCAGTCCACGATGTACTGGCCCTGATAGCCGCCCTCGGGGACATCCTCTCCGCGCTGACGGGCGGCGAGCGAGGCCACGAACAGCTGCATCTGGGTGCCCCGGTCGTTGAGATAGTTCTCCCGGGAGACCTCGTAGCCGCAGCGAGACAGGATCCGGGCGAGTGAATCGCCGTAGGCCGCGCCCCGCCCGTGTCCGGCGTGCAGGGGCCCGGTGGGGTTGGCGCTGACGAACTCCACCAGCACCCGGGTGCCGGCACCGGAGGAGCTGCGGGCGTAGTTGTCCGTACCGGCGTCGAGGACGTCGACGAGGACCTCGTGCAGCCAGGAGTCGGCGAGGCGGAAGTTGATGAAACCGGGGCCGGCGATCTCGACCTCGAGCACATGGGGCGGCAGTTCGGCGTTGAGGATCTCGGCGATGCGTCCGGCGAGCTCGCGGGGGTTCCAGCCCGCCCGCTTGGCCGTGGCCAGCGCCACGTTCGAGGACCAGTCGCCATGTTCACGGCGGGCCGGACGCTCGAGATTGATCGATTCGGGGAGCGGCGCGACCTCGAGCACCGACAGGGTGTTCATCAGCACGGCGGCGAGTTGATCGCGGATCACGGAAGGATCTCCGATGGTGGGGAGCGGCGTTCGGGGACGTCGAACCCTACCTTCCGCCCCATGATCGGCCCGGTCTCGTGCGGTGCCGTGCCCACCGCCCTAGCATCGGCCCACCATGCACGACCCCGCTGATCGCCCTCCCGTCTCTGCGCCCGACACCCGCTCCGACACCATCACGGTGCGCGGCGGCGTGCCCGTCGAGGGCCACATCGCGATCCGTGGGTCCAAGAACGCGCTGCCCAAGGCGATGGTGGCCGCGCTGCTCACCGTCGAACCGTGTCGTCTCACCAACATCGCCGAACTCACCGACATCGACGTGGTGGACGAACTCATCCGCATCGCCGGAGGCAGCGTCGAACGGCACCCCGACTCGCTCACCATCACGGCCCATTCGTTCACCGCGCTCGGCGAGCACGACGTCATGCGCCTGCACGCCGCGAGCCGCATCCCCGTGCTCACCACCGCGGTGTCGCTGCACCGCACCGGTCATGCGGTCGTCGCCGCTCCCGGCGGCTGCTCCATCGGTCCCCGACCAGTGGATTTCCACCTCAACGTGCTGCGCTCGTTCGGAGCCCACGACATCCACCGGGACGACGTCATCGAACTCACCGCCGAGCACATGCGCGGCGCCCGCATCGAACTGCCCTTCCCGAGCGTCGGGGCCACCGAACAGTTCCTCTTCGCCGCCGTGCTCGCCGAGGGGGACTCCGAACTCGCCAATGCCGCCATCGAGCCCGAGATCCTCGATCTCATCAGCGTCCTGCAGAAGATGGGCGCACTCATCTCCGTCGAACCCAACCGCACCATCCGGGTCACCGGCGTCGGTGAGCTGGGCGGTTTCGAGCACCGTGTCATCGGCGACCGTCTCGAAGCGGCGTCCTGGGCCTCTCTCGCTCTCGCCACCGGCGGCACCATCACCGTGCAGGGGGTGCAGCAGCAGGAGCTCGCCACGTTCCTCAACGTGTATCGCCGGGCCGGCGGCGATTTCACCATCAACGCCGATGGCGACACCATCTCGTTCCGACGCGAACGGCGCATGCTGCGCCCGCTCGCCCTCGAGACCGACGTGCATCCCGGCTTCATGACCGACTGGCAGTCGCCGTTCGTCACAGCCCTCACCCAGGCCGACGGCGTCAGCGTCATCCACGAGACCGTCTACGAGGATCGCCTCGGGTACACCGATGCACTGCGGAGTCTCGGTGCCCAGATCCAGGTGTTCACCGAATGCCTCGGCCCCACGCGATGCCGGTTCGGGGCGGCCAACCACCGGCACTCGGCCGTGGTGGTCGGCCCCACGCGTCTCCACGGAGCCGAACTCGTGGTGCCCGACCTGCGGGCCGGCTTCTCATACGTGATCGCCGCAGCGGCCGCCGAGGGCGAGAGCCTCATCCACGGCGTGGATCTCCTCGACCGCGGATACGCGGATTTCCGTTCGAAGCTGTCCTCCGTGGGAGTCGATCATCGATGAGGACCATCGGGAACATCCTGTGGCTGGTGCTGGCCGGGTTCTGGCTGGCCCTGGGCTACGCGTTCGGCGGTCTGGTGCTGTGCATCACCATCATCGGCATCCCGTTCGGCATCCAGGCGTTCAAACTGGCCGGGCTCGCCCTGTGGCCCTTCGGTCGCACCACCGCCATGGGCTCGCCCGATGGCTGCCTCCAGATCGGATTCAACATCATCTGGCTGGTCGTGTTCGGCTGGGGCCTCTTCGTCGCCCATATCGTCGCCGGTGCCCTGCTGTGCATCACGATCATCGGCATCCCGTTCGGCATCCAGGCGTTCAAGCTGTCGGTGCTCTCGTTGTGGCCCTTCGGTCGGGTCATCGTGCCCTCCCGTGACACCATCGTGGTGTTCAGATAGCGGGCCTCGTCGGGGCGGCTAGTCTTCCCTTCCCCGCCCTCGTAGCTCAGGGGATAGAGCATCGCCCTCCGGAGGCGTGTGCGGGCGTTCGAATCGCCCCGAGGGCACTCAGCAGTCCGATCCGAAGAGCACCGCACGAATGGCATGGCGGTGGTTCACGGCCCAGTTCTCGGCGACGCCCGGTTCCTTCCTGAAGCTGGTGACGGCGGCCAGGCCGAAGGTCGAGGCGATCGCCCAGACCAGGAACGTGCGCACGTCGATGTCGCCGCGGACCCAGCCCCGACGCTGCGCCAGTTCGAGTGCCTCCAGCGGTTGCGCATAGTTCGCCCGCTGCATCACCTGCACTGCATCGATGACCTCCGGGCGGTTGGTCGACATGGCCAGCACCTCGAGTTTCACGGCACCCGCTGCGATGTTCTCCGGGCACAGCAGGGCGTCGACCATCGCATCGACCGCCATCCGGAAGGTCGCCGCATCCGTGGCGGCGAGGGTGTCAGCGAGGAAGCGACCGGATTCGATCCGCATCGAGTCGATGAAGCGGGCGAGATGGGCCGACTGCACCAGACCTTCGCGACTGCCGAAATGGCGGTAGATGACCGGCGCCTGCACCGACGCACGACTCATGACTTCGTCGATCCGGAGGCCGGCCTCGCCGACCTCGGCGAGGATCGACATGGCGACGGCGAGGATCCGGGCGGCGACCCCACTCTCGGGGGATGGATTCAGGATCACCGCCATGAGTGGACGATACCCCTTTCGATGAGGTGCAGAAGGTCTGGAGTCTTCGGATCGGACGCCCGGAACCATCTCGGATCAGCCCACATCGGAACAACGGGTGCCAGTTCGAGATGACGACGGATCACCCGGCGATCAGAACTCCCCGAAGAGGATCGCAGCGCTCGCCTCGGCCATATAGCCGAGCCACCAGTCGGCAGGATCGGGAAGACTGCTGTAGTGCTCCACGGCCGCCAGACCGAGCATGGAACTCGAGGCCCAGGCCACGAACGAGACGGGCTCGACCTCGGCGCGGATCCAGCCTCGCTTCTGCGCTGCGATGAGCGCGTCGACGACCTGCAGGTAGGTGGAGGCCTGCACCCGCCTGATCAACTCGGTGAGTTCAGGGCGGCTCATCGCACTGCCGAGCACCTCGAGACGAGCCCGACGGCGCTCGCGTCGCGAGGGATCGGCAGCAGCGCGCACGAGGGCGTCGAAATGCGCACGGAACTCCTCCTTGGAGTTCGCAGCGCTCGTCAGCAGCGAGAACACCGACGCCTCATCGGTGAGTTCACGGATGTACCGGGCCAGATGCACCGACTGCACGAGGCCCTCGCGGTTCCCGAAATGGCGATAGAGCACCGGTGCCTGCACGCCGGCGATGTCGACGATCTCCTGCACCCGCAGCGCGGACTCACCGGATCGTTCGATGACCTCGGACGCCGCGGCGAGGAGGCGCTGGGCCACGTCACTCTCGGGCATCGGGTTCACTCGCGGTTTCATCGGATGAACACCGTACCCCGTCTCGACCGGACCGCCCTGCGCCGCGACGCGGGTCAGTCGTTCCCGGCGAGTGCCGCACGGAGCTGGTTCTTGAGCACCTTCCCGGAGGCGTTCGTCGGGAGCTCCTCGACGAGCAGCACCCGTTTCGGGACCTTGAACCCGGCCAGTGAGGCACGGGCGTGGGCCAGCACGGCGGTCTCGTCGAAGGATGCGGGATCCACGGGGACGATCACGGCACAGACCCGCTCACCCCAGCGCGCATCGGGCTCACCCACGATCGCCACCCTCGCCACGCCGGGCGCCGTGATCAGGATGTCCTCGACCTCCCGGGACGACACGTTCTCGCCTCCGGTGATGATGATGTCCTTGCTGCGATCGACCACGGAGAGGTGCCCGTGCTCATCGAACCGGCCGATGTCCCCGGTGGCCAACCACCCGTCACGCAGTGCCGCGGCCGTGGCCTCCGGATCCTCCCAGTAGCCGATCATCATCTGTGGGGCTCGCACGAGGATCTCGCCGTCCTCGGCGAGCCGCAGTTCCACGCCGGGAGCCGGACGACCGGCGGAACGAAGGAGCGCCTCCTCGCCCATGAGGCCGAGTCGATGGGCGGCGGCGTCGAGGAACACGGCATTGCCCGACAACTCGGTCATGCCGTACCCCTGGGCGAGATCCACGCCCAGGACCTCGTCGGCCCGACGCAGCAGCGCCACCGACATCGGTGCTGCGCCGTAGGCGATGGAGCGGAGGGTGCCCAGCAGCGGGAGGTCCGTGGGATGGGTGTCGAGATGATCGAGCAGGCTCGCCAGCATGGTGGCCGCCAGCGAGGTGGAGGTGACCGAGCGTTCCCCGACGACGGCGCAGAAGCTCGCCGGGTCGAACCGATCGAGCAGCACGACGGGACGACCGGCGGCGTGTCGATGCACCACGTTGTACCCGGCGACATGGCACAGTGGGAACGGGAAGACGTAGACGTCGTCGGTCTCCACCGGACGGGCCGCAGTGCTGGCCCCGACAGCGGCGAGGACGCTGCGGTGGGTGAGCATCGCCCCCTTCGGCGCTGCGGTCGTCCCGCTGGTGAACAGCAGCCATGCGAGCGCTTCGGGGTCTGGAGCGACCGGATCGCTCTCGGGACGCCCATCCCGCTCGGTCTCCCAGGTGCGCCAGTCGAGGCACTGCGGGCCACCCGATCCGGGGTCGACCAGCGACAGCCGATCGAGCTGCGAGGGGTCGCCGACGAGGAGCGATGCTCCGCTGCGATCCACCAGTGCGGCGATCTCGTTCGCCGCCAGCCGATGGTTCAGGAACACCAGTACCCGACCGGCCGCCGGCACGGCGTAGTAGAGCTCCACCCAGATGTGATGGTTCGGCCCGATGACTGCGATGCGATCGCCGGGCTCGGTGCGCTCCTCGATCAGCGAGATCGACCGGCCGATGCGCTCCCGGAGCTCGGCGAAGCTCAGGGTCAGCTCGCCATCGATCAGAGCCGTGGCTCGTGGTGCTCGGCGGGCGGCCTCGCTGACGACCTCATGGAGCATCCGGGGCGCGTCATCGAGCCGTTCGTTCGTGCCCGTCGCGGTCATCGATCAGTTGCAGACGGTGCCGGCGGGGGGCTTGCCGGCGAGCACACCCACCAGTTCGGTCACCTCACCGGCACGCGGTGGCACCGTGGTCGAGGTCGTCGACGAGCTCGACTGCGGCTTGCCGGCGATCGTCGTGGTGGTGGGAGCGACGGTGGTGGTCGGGGCTGTCGGCTGATCGAGGGCATCGGTGTAGTCGGCACCCACGACGAGGATCACCGGGGTGCGGGACTTCGCCAGAGAGGTGTCCTCCTTGAGATCCGCACCTGCCGCCAGCTGCCGGGCCACGAGATCGGCCTGGCCGCGATAGCCGGGGGCATAGCGGACCGTGGTGCGCGACTGCTTGGCGATGTCGCCGGCGGCCGTGGCGTGGTAGCCGAGCGACCCGAGACGGGAGATCACGGCCGTGGACTGACCGCTGACCCCGGTGGCGCCGCTCACGCCCAATGTCACCGACGAGGGCAGCACGGTACCGGCGGGCAGACCCCGGAACACGTTGAGGATGTCCTCGGCGACCAGCGGGTCGAGGCGCAGGATGCTGGCCCCGCCACTGGTCATGTCTGGGTACACCGGTAGCGCATGGGACTGGATCTGTTCGCCGGCGAAGCCCTTGAACGACCGGGCCAGGCTCACCAGCTGGTTGACGCTGAACCCGTTGTCGAGGATGAGGTTGTCGGCGGTCGAGGAGAGGATCCCGTTGATGGCCTTCACGTCGAAGGACCCGAACTTCTGCTGGGCCCGATCCAGCACCGTGCGCAGGAAGTAGGTCTGCCGATTGATGCGGCCAAGATCGCCGGTGGGATCGTCGACCCACTGCTTCTTGGAGTTCAGGTACTCGAGATGCCGGGAGCGGGCATAGGCGAGACCCTGCTCACCATCGAGCGACACGCATCCCAGGTCGTACTGGTAGAGCCCGGAGTTGGTGTCACGGACGGCCTTGTCGAAGTACATCGGCACACCGCCCACCGCCTCGACCACTCCCTTGAAGCTCTTGAAGTTGATCTGCACGTAATGGTTGATGCTGATGCCGAAGTTGGCCTTGATCGTGTCGATCAGCCGCTGGGCGCCGTCGCGCACGTCGGTGCCATCGGCGAACGCGGTGTTGATGCGCTCGGCGGAGCCCGACGGCGCGATGGGGATCCAGAGATCACGGGGGAAGGAGAGGAGATCCACGGTGCGGGCCTTCGGATCGACCCTCGCCACCATGATCGTGTCGGAGCGCTGACCGGCGTTGTCGGCCCCCGGTGCGTTCAGGAACGCTGAGGAGTCCGGGTCGCTGCGATCGACGGCGGCGCGTGAATCGGAACCCACGATGAGGATGTTCTGCACCGAACCCGAGGGTGAGTCGAGGCTCAGTGCGGCATGGCCGATCTGGCTGTACCGGTACCAGCCGTAGCCCACGGCGCCGGCGACGGCGAGCACTGCGATGACGACCACGATGGCGATACCCTGGAACGCACGCCTGGACTTCGCCACCGGCTTGGCGTGCTTCGGCTTGGATCGGGGCGTCCTCGGTGACCGGGAGGCGCCGACGGGGGGATCGACATCAGACATGACTCCGCAAGGGTACTCGTGGGTCGGTTCGCCCCACGGTCACCCCTCCCGCCGACCCGGCGGCCCCGACGGGGATCAGGCCTTGGCGACCTTGGGTTCCTTCGGCAGCCCGAGGACGCGCTCGCCCACGATGTTGCGCTGGATCTGGGAGGTGCCGCCCCAGATGGTCTCGGACCGGCTGAAGAAGAACGAGGACTGCAGGGCGTTGGCCGGGTACTTGTTGTCGGTCTGACGACGGCCGTACCCCGGCACGCTCTCCTCCTCGCCGGCATCGCCGAGCAGGAGCTGTCCCTCGAGACCGAGGATGTCCATGGCCAACTTCATGACCTCCTGGTGGTACTCGGTCCAGAAGATCTTGTTGGTGGCCCCGAGCGCCGTGACGCCGAAGTCCTTGCGGCCATTCAGCACCACAGCCAGCGAACGCAGCCCGTTGATGCGCATGATCTGCACCTTCGAGTACGCCACCGCCAGACGCTGACGGATGAGCGGATCATTGATCGCCCCGTTGGCCTTGGCGAGTGCGAGCACATGGTTGAGCTCTGTCTCGAAGCGACGGTGACCGGTGGTGGCCGAGGTGCCGCGTTCGAATCCGAGGGTGGTCATGGCCACCGACCATCCGTTGTTGAGACCGCCGACGACGTTCTCCTTCGGGCAGCGGGCGTCGGTGAAGAAGACCTCGGCGAACTCGGCCGAGCCGTCGACCTGGCGGATGGGTCGGACCTCGACACCGGGCTGATCCATCGGGCAGAGCAGGTACGAGATGCCCTTGTGCTGCGGCGCATCGGGATCGGTGCGGCAGAGGATGAACACGTAGTCGGCGATGAAACCCTGGGTGGTCCAGATCTTCTGACCGTTGATGACCCATTCATCACCGTCGAGCACGGCCTTGGTGCTGAGCGAGGCGAGATCGGATCCGGCGTTGGGCTCGCTGAAGCCCTGGCACCAGGCGATCGTGCCGGAGAGGATCTTGGGGAGGAACTCCTTCTTCTGCTCCTCGGTGCCCCACTGCAGGATGGTGGGGCCGACGAGGGTGTCGCCGAAGAAGTCAGCGCGCATCGGCGCGCCGGCCTTGGCGAACTCCTCGTTCACGACCACGGCCTCCATGGTGGTGAGGCCCTTGCCGCCGTACTCCTTGGGCCAGGACGCGCAGATCCATCCACCGGCGAAGAGCTTCTCGGTCCATTCCTGGATCCACACGGCGCGTTCCTCGCCGGTCATCCGGAAGCCGGGTTCGAACCAACCCGACGGGAGGTTCGCCTCGAGCCAGGCGCGCACCTCGGCGCGGAACGGAATCGTGTCTTCGGGATAGGTCAGATCCATGGTTCCTATTGTCGCACTCACTGCCACTGTCGCGTCCATTCCACGGGCGGAACCTCCCGACGCACCCGACCGAGCCCCCGCTCGCCTAGATTCGGCGGCGATGAGCACCGACACCGCAGCCGACGCCCCCGTGAAGTCCGAACGCTGGACCTTCCAGTGGAAGGAGCTCCGCAACGAGGTCATCACCTCGGGGCTGTGCACCGGCTGCGCGGGCTGCGTGATCTCCTGTCCGCACGACGTCATCGGCTACGACCACGAGGCCGGCGGCTACAAGCCATTCCATCTCGAGGACGAACTCGGCCCCGACGACTGCGGCCATGGCCAGAAGGGCTGCACCAGCTGCACCCGGGCCTGCCCCCGCTTCCGCATGTGGGAGCCCCAGGCCGATGAGCACCTGTTCGGCCGCACCCGGCTCGACGACGAGGTCGCCGGGATCCATGGCGACATCCTGCTCACCCGTGCCTCCGACGACATGGTGCATCGCATGGGACAGGACGGCGGCCTGGTGTCGGCCCTGCTGATCTGGGCCCTCGACAACGACTACATCGACGGCGCCCTCACCTCGTACCTCGAGGGCGGCGACGCCACCACCTGGAAGGCCATCCCCGGGGTGGCCACCAACCGCGACGAGGTGCTCGCCGGCGCCGGGAGCCGGTACACCTACTCGGCCAACACGCTGGCCATCGACGAGGCCCGTGAACGCGGCCTGTCCCGTCTCGCCCTCGTCGGCATGAGCTGCCAGTCCTCGGTGCCACCGGTGATGTGGTCGCGCAAGATCGGCAAGATCAGCAAGCCGATCGTGTTCAACATCGGCCTGCTGTGCTCGAAGACCTTCGACGACGCCATCTTCGAGGAACTGTTCGAGGCCAAGTACCGCATCCCCAAGGCCGAGATCACCAAGATGAACATCAAGGGCGTGTTCCAGATCTGGACCCGCGATGGCGGCTACCACGAGATCAACCTCAAGGAATGCCATGCCTGGACCCGCGAGGGCTGCACGCACTGCCCCGATTTCGCCGCTGAGCACGCCGACATCTCCACCGGCGGCATCGGCAAGGACAACGACTGGACCCTCACCATCGTGCGCACCGAGCTCGGTCGGGAGATCATGAGCCGGATGATCGCCGATGGTTCGATCATCGCCAGACCCGGCGACGAGGATCCCGGCGCCATCGCCCTCATGCGCAAGCTGGCCGAGAAGAGTCGCTCCCGCTGGCCGCAGTGGGCCGAAGCCGGTGTGCGTCTCGGACTGCCCGAGAAGAAGAAGCCCGCTGCGAAGAGCTGAGGCCCGACCTCGCCCGCTCGGGCGGGAGAGCCGCTCGCTAGGGAGCGACGGTGGTGGTGGCCTCGGCAGCGACGGTGGTGGTGGTCGAGGGGGCAGATGATCCCCCGGCCATGCACGCCGTGAGGGCGTCGGTGATCGAGGACGGCACGGTGCTCCACGCCTCTTCGGGATTCGACTTCAGCTTGCCGTTGAGCGTCGTGAAGTCAGCGATCGGCATCTGGTTGGCGAACACGTCGTACTGGCACTGGCACTGGTCGCTCGTGGGGGTGGTGACATCGGCGGCGATGGTGCGGTCGGTCTGCGCCAACGTGTCGTCGGTGTTGTCGTAGTAGTGGTTGGTGCACAGCTCGAGGAAGTTCTGCTGGGTGACGATGCCGTACTCCTTCGGCGTGTTGTCCTGCTTGCAGCCGGTGAGGCCCAGCGTGCCGATGAGCACCACTGCCGTGAACACCCCTGCCAACCGTCGTGCTGCCATCTCGAAACCCGTCCTCGTCGACTCGTCCTGTGGGCAGCGCAGGGCTGCGAACCGTCCGACACCGTAGCCGGTGACCTCTCCGGCCCCGACATCGGTGGTCGCCCGCGCACTCGGTAGGGTGACCCCTCATATGGCCAAGAAGCCCGCTCCTCCCGCCCCCACCATGGTGCTGCTCGTGCGCCACGGTCAGACCCCCACCACCGGCGCCACCCTCCCGGGTCGGGCCCGGGGGCTGCATCTCTCCGACACCGGCCTGGCCCAGGCGGTGGCAGCAGCTGAGCGCATCGCCGGCCTGAAGGAGGTGGCCGCCGTGTACGCCTCCCCGCTCGAGCGCACCAGGGAGACGGCGAAGCCCATCGCAGCCGCACGCGGCCTCAAGGTGCAGACCCATCGGGGCCTGCTCGAATGCGAGTTCGGCGACTGGACGGGCGCCAAGCTCTCCGATCTGCGCAAGCTGCCCGAATGGCGCGCCGTGCAGAGCTATCCGAGCGGTTTCCGCTTCCCCGGGGGCGAATCCTTCGCCGAGATGCAGACCCGTATGGTCGGTGCCATCGACGAACTCGTCGCCCGCCATCCCGGACAGACCATCGTGGCGGTCTCCCACGCCGATCCCATCAAGGCGGCGCTCGCCCAGGCGCTCGGCACGCATCTCGATCTCTTCCAGCGCATCGTGGTCTCGCCCTGCTCGATCTCGGCGATCCTCTATTCGAGCGGTGGACCGGCCGTCCTCGCCTCGAACTCCACCGGCGACGATCTCGCTCGCCTGGGGCTCTCGTGAGCCATTCCTTCGAGTTCGACGCACCTGATGTCGTCGTGCCCGGCGCCTCCGGCCGACCCGGACAGCGCACCTTCTTCCTGCAGGTCATCGACCGCGATCGCATCTGCTCGTTCAAGGTGGAGAAGCAGCAGGTGGCGGCGCTGTGCGAGTACCTCGACGGCATCCTCGCCGAACTCCCACGACTCGGCGGCGATCAGATCGTGGCCACCCCGAACGCGCTGGAACCGCTGGGCATGCTCTGGACGGTCGGACGGCTCTCGGTCGCATACGAGGAGGCCGCCGACCGCATCATCATCGTGGCCGACGAACTGCTCGAGTTCGATCCCGACGAGGTCGACCCCGACCTCGACTTCGAGGATCCCGAGGCGCTGCTCGCCGCCGGACTCGACCCGAGCACGGCCCGCTTCAGCATGACCCGTGCCCAGGTGGCGGCGTTCATCGCCGTGGGCAACGACCTCGTCCGCTCCGGACGCTCACAGTGCCGACTGTGCGGCCATCCCATCGATCCCGAGGGTCACGCGTGTCCGAGGCTGAACTGACCGACGACTCCCCCGGGCCCGAACGCTCCGACGCGGAGATCGCCGAGATCCTCGGATGCGGCGAGGTGGAGCTGCTCGGTCGCATGCCGTGGAGCTCGAACGCCACCTTCCTCATCGAGGCCCGTCTCGATGACCGCAGCGCCCGTGCCATCTACAAGCCCCATGCCGGCGAACGTCCCCTGTGGGACTTCCCGGACGGATTATGGCGTCGCGAGGTGGCGGCCCATGCACTCAGCGCACATCTCGGCTGGGCGGTCGTGCCGCTCACGATCGAGCGCGAGGACATGGTGCACGGCGTGGGATCGCTGCAGCGGTTCATCGATGCCGACTTCGAGGAGCACTACTTCACGCTGCTCGAGGACGAGGCGCTCCACCCCCAGTTCGTGCGGATGGCGGCGTTCGACTTCGTCACCAACAACACCGACCGGAAGGGGGGCCACTGCCTGATCGACGCCTCTCGCCACGTCTGGGGGATCGACAACGGACTCTCGTTCCATGCCGAGTTCAAGCTCCGCACGGTGATCTGGGAGTTCGGTGGCGACCCGATCCCCGCCGACCTGCTCGATGATCTCCGACGACTCGTGGATGAGGGCCTGCCCCCGACGTTCGATCAGCTGCTCGGCACCTTCGAGCGTGACGCCGTGCTCACCCGGGCCCGGGCGCTGCTGCGAGAGGGTGTGCTGCCGATCGACGAGACCGGCAACCGCTATCCCTGGCCACTGGTCTGAGCCGCTAACGGATCAGCGGCCCGGGATCGAGAGGCGACCGCCAGGGGATCGACGGACGGGCTGCCACCTGACAGCGCCGGGCCGGCGACTCAGTCCCGCTCGCTGACGACCTTCGTGTTCTCCCATGTGGCCTTGGCCCCGCTGTGTCCGATCTGCACGATCCGGATGGCACCGAACAGCGAGAGCAGCACGGCGAGGACCCCGACGATCAGCGGCGCCTGCTTCTGCAGCGGCAGGGCCGGCTGCTGACGGGCGGTGCGCTGACGCACGATCAGGTCGACGACCATCACGCCGGCGGCGCCCACGAACACGGCGAATCCGGCCACGGTGCCACCGTCGGCCATCTCGACATGGGCATCGACCGCCTCGGTGTGCTTCACGCTGTTCTGGAGCGCCTCACCGCTCTCCTTGGCGAGGAAGCAGCCCACGAAGGCCACGAACGCCAGACCGACGACGATCCATCCGATCCGCTGACGGGCGGCACCCCAGAAGGCGATGAGGATCGTGCCGACCGCGGCGAGCGGGACGAGCACCACGGCGATGTGCACCACAAGGGGGTGGCCGGGCAGACCGAAGAGCGTGTCGAGGAGGGCGAGCATGGGGAACTCCGTTCAGGTGGGGAGACGACGAGGGCCCCGGCGCAGTGCCGGGGCCCTCGATCAGATCGTGCGCCGGGTTCAGCGAGCCTTGAGGGCCTCGATGAGCTGCGGGAGGATCTTGTGGACATCGCCGACGATGCCGAGGTCGCTGACCGAGAAGATCGGCGCTTCGGCGTCCTTGTTGATGGCGATGATGTTCTTGGAACCCTTCATGCCCACCATGTGCTGGGTGGCGCCCGAGATGCCGGCGGCGATGTACACCGTGGGCTTCACGACCTTGCCGGTCTGGCCGACCTGGTAGCTGTAGGGCACCCAACCGGCGTCGACGATGGCTCGTGACGCACCCGGGGCGGCGGCGAGGATCTTGGAGAGCTCCTCGACCATGTCGTAGCTGGCGGCCTCGCCGAGACCACGACCACCGGAGACCACGATGGCGGCCTCGTCCAGCGACGGGCCCTCGCGCTCCTCGACATGACGGTTCACGATGACTGCGCCGCCGCTCTTGCCGGAGTCGGGAACCGCAATTGTCTCGACGGCGGCAGCAGCGCCACCAGCGGACTCGGGGGCGAAGGACTTCGGACGCACCAGCACGATGTGCGGGCCGGCGGCGGTGAAGGTGGTCTTCACGTTGGTCGAGCCACCGAACACCGGCTCGGTGGTGACGAGCTTGTCG